>SHYD01000004.1 GCA_009692945.1 Dehalococcoidia bacterium
CGCTATCCGTCCCCTTGAAAGGCAGCCTCGGCAAGGTGTGGTTCGAACAGATAGCGGTACCCAGGGCGGCCCGGCGAATGAAGGCGGATGTCCTCCACATCCCCTATTTCGGCCCGCCCCGCACCTGCCACGTTCCCACCGCCGTCACGGTGCACGATGTGATCCAACTGGTGGTGCCCCGGCTGAGCGGCGGAACCCTCACCCGGTGGTACAACCGCTTGGCCGCAGCGGGGGTGCGGCGCGCTCAGGCCGTGATAGCGGATTCCGAACACACCAAGAGCGACGTGGTATCCCGGCTTGGCGTCCCAGAAACGCGGGTGAGCAGGGTTTACTTGGGCGTGGAGCTTCGCTTCTCTGCAACCCCAGACCCGGAGGCCGACCGACGGGTGCGGGCGCGCTACGGGCTCGATGCACGGTTCCTGTTGTACATGGGTGGCCTGGACTGGCGGAAGAACGTATCCACGCTCCTGCTCTCCTACGCGCGTGCGGGCATCAACTACCCCCTCGCGATCGCGGGGGAGCCGCGGTCAGGCAATACCGATGCTTTCCCGGACCTGCGGTCGGAGGTGCGACGCCTCGGCATAGAGGACCGTGTCCGCTTCCTGGGCTGGGTGGCTGATGAGGACCAGCCCACCCTCTATCGGGCGGCCCACCTCTTTGTCTTCCCTTCGCGCTACGAGGGGTTCGGACTTACCCCCCTGGAAGCGATGGCTTGCGGCGCCCCCGTTCTCTGCAGCAACACGACCAGCCTCCCCGAGGTGGTGGGAGACGGGGCCCTGACATTCGGCCCGGATGACGAAAACGAACTGACGCGCCTGCTGCGGGCGGTTGTGGACGACCCGGCACTGCTGAACCAACTGCGGCGCAGGGGGATCGAGCAGGCGCGGCGGTTCAGTTGGGCCAAGACCGCTGCGGAGACCGCTGCCATCCTCCTTGCGGTGGCTGGCGGAGCTAGAACTCTGGATCAGGCAGCCCACACGCGGTGACACCCACGCCGGTCAATCAACCCTGGGCGCCTCCGGCGGGCATCAGCCGCCGGAACCAGACCCTGACCCGCGCCCGCCGCGACCTTGCCGGTATCCGCGGGCGCGTACTCGAAGCAGGCGCCGGGACCGCCCGGTTCGTGCGAGGCCTGCGGAGCGCCAACCCCGCGATCCAGCCCATCGCGTGCGACCTCGTGCTCGATGGACTCAAGTACGCCCGCCGCCAGGACGCAGCCATCGAGGCGGCCCAGGCGGATATCACCAGCCTGCCGTTCCGGGCCGGCGCCTTCAAGGCCGTCCTCGTGTTCGATGTCCTTGAACACCTGCCCCGGCCCCAGGATGCCGTTGCCGAGCTATGGCGGGTGCTGGAACCCAACGGCAGGCTGCACGCCCTGGTCCCTTGCGAAGGCCAGCCGCTCACCCTGCATTGGCTGATGTGGAAATCAGGGGTGGGCGCAGACATCAAGGAACGGAGCGTCGGCCATGTGCAACGTTTCACCCACCGCGGCATCCTGACGCTGTTGACCGGCCAGGGATTCACCATCACGAACGTGTCCTACAGCATGCACCCCCTGGGACAGGCGAAGGACGTGCTGCTCCATCTCGAAGAGGACCACCGGTTGCCGCGCTGGCTGGCCCGCAACCCCTTATATCGTGCCATTAACCGCGGGCTGTGGGCCGGCGCATTCGTTGAGTCGACTGTGTTGCGCAATGTCCCGCTCAGCGCGGTCGCCCTGCACATCACGGCGGTCAAGCCATGAAAGTACTGATGGTCTCCAAGGCCTGCTATGTGGCGGCCTACCGCCGCAAGCTGGAGTACCTCGCAGCAATCCCAGGGGTGGACCTCACGCTGGTGACACCCCCCTACTGGGACCACGGAACGCATAAAGCGCCGCTGGAACCAGGCAACGACCGCGGCTACCGGGTGGTGGTGGAGAACCCGGCGCTCAACGGAAACTTCCACCTGCACTTCTATCGCGGTCTCCCTGAACTCATCCGGCAGGTCCGGCCCGACATCCTTCACATCGACGAGGAACCATACGATTTCGTCACCTTGCACGCGCTGCGGGCCGCCCGCGGGATCGTTCCCCGTGTGCTCTTCTTCACCTGGCAGAACATCGACCGCCAGTTTCAACCCCCGTTCAACTGGTTCGAAAGCCGGGTGCTCAATTCGGTCCACGGCGCGATCTCCGGAAACCAGGAGGGGGCCCAGGTCCTCCGCAGGAAAGGCTATGCCCGTCCGCTCTACGTCATCCCCCAATTCGGGGTGGACACTGAACGGTTTCAGCCCGTTGAAGGGGACACCGAGCCCTCCTTTTCCGAGGACCGGCCCTTCCGCATCGGTTTCTCCGGCCGCTTGGTGGAGGAGAAAGGGTTGCTGGTGCTCTTACGGGCGTTGCGCCAACTCCAGGGTCCGTGGGAGCTCCGTCTCCTAGGGTCGGGCCCGCTCGAACCAAGGCTCAAACGGGAGGCGGAGGAACTGGGAATAGCTTCCAGGCTGTCGTTCCGCGGCGCAGTCGGTTCCGAAGCGGTGCCCGTCGAACTGCGCCAGTTCGACGCCCTGGTGAACCCCTCGCTCACCTGGCAGCGCGGCAGGTCGCAGTGGAAGGAGCAGTTCGGCCGCTCCTTCGTGGAGGCGATGGCCTGCGGCGTTCCGGTGGTCGGCTCCGATTCGGGTGAGATACCGAACGTCATCGGCGACGCGGGACTGGTGGCGCCGGAAGGGAACGTGGACGAACTGCACAAAGCCCTCGAACGGCTCATGGGCGACCCCGCGCTGCGACGCCGGCTCGCCAAGGCCGGCCGGGAGCGGGTGCTGCAACACTATACTCAGGAACGGATCGCCCAACAGACCTACCAGTGCTACCGGCAGCTCCTTGATGGAGTCTCGCCGTCCGAGCGGCCTTGAGATTCCCAACTGCGGCCCAAAAGCGGGCACTGGCGAACCTTTCCGATCCAATGCTGGCGGTGCTGCAACGCGGGTACCGCGCCGGATGGCGGCGCGGCGCCGTGCCGGTCGACCTCGCCGACCCGGCAGCATGCCGCCAAGTGCGCAGAGTGCTGGCCGTCCGTCTCGATGCCATCGGCGACCTGCTCCTCACCGAACCTGCGCTGGGGATCCTGCGCCAGCGTTTTCCCGAGGCCCGGATCGACCTCGTGGCCAACCCGGCCAGCGCCGCCGTGCTGGAGGGCAATCCGAACATCGACCGGCTGGTGCGCTATAGCGCGCCGTGGCATGCCGCATGGCGGGGCGGCGCAGTCGATTGGAAGCGGGAGGCCGCGAGGGCATGGGGCGTCACCGAGGCGCTGCGGGGGGAGCACTACGAACTCGGTTTCGAACTGCGAGGCGACCTCCGGGACATCGGGTTCACCGCGGCCGCCGGACCGGGCATGCTCATTGGGAGCGGCTTCCGCGGCGGGAAGGGGTTGCTCGACATCGACGTTCCCTTCGCCCCCCGAGGCCACCAGGTGGAATTGTCCGCTGCCATCGCCGGCTACGGGTCTCCGCTGGCCAACATCCGCGCCCCCCGAGTCCACCTCACCTCCCGGCAGATGGAGCGCTCCCGGCAGGCGATGCCGGACTCGACGGGACCGTGCATAGCGCTCCATCTCGGCGCCGGGTTCGAGAGCAAACGCCTGCCCATCGAGACCGTCGCGGCGGTCGTCGATCGCCTCGCAGCAAACCGGCCTGGACTCAACTTTGTGGTGGTCGGGGCAGGGGATGAGCAGGAGCTTGAAACCCAACTGCGGGGGACGGTGCGGCGCCCCGAGCGGTTGTTCTCCTTGGTGGGGCGGTTGGGGCTGTTGGAGACCGCCGCAGTGCTCTCCCGTTGTACGTTATTCATCGGGAACGACAGCGCACCGATGCACCTCGCGGCGGCAGCCGGAACACCGGTGGTCGCCTGCTTTGGTCCGTCTGAGCCGTGGAAGTTCCACCCCTACGGAGTCCCCTACCGCCTCCTGGAGGTCCCGCTGGACTGCCGCCCCTGTGATTACGTCCACTGCATCTGGGGTGGACCGCAGAAGTTCCAGTGCATGGGCCGGCAGGACCCGGCCTCGATTGCCGCCGCGGCTGAGGAGCTGCTGGTCGGCGGGTAGTGGGTATCTGTTCAGTGTCAGGGGTTTGGGGGATATGAGCCACTCCCCCCACCCCAGGAAAAAACAGGGGAATTCTATGTGGGGGGTACCCCTACTCCCCCGGCAGAGGGCTGCCACCCTCCTGCACTCCCACTCCTGAGCCGGGCCGCCCCTCAACTCTGAGCGCCTACGGGTAGTGGGGTTTGTCCCGCTCTCCCGGCGATGTGTTATATAGTGACCTAAGCTGTACGCCGCTTGAACCGGTGTGACGGAGCAGTTCATTCGCATCCGAGGAGGCCGAGTTATGGAATCCCACAACAGTCCGGCGGCACTGTCCCGCCGTGGCTTTCTCCGCGTCGGCGCGCTGAGCGGAGGCGCAGGCCTGCTGGCCGCCTGTGCCCCAGCGGCAGCGCCCGCCCCCCAACAGCCCGCAGCGCCGCAAGCGGGCGGGAAGCCCAGCTTCGAACAGGAGTGGGCTGAACTCGTCAAAGCGGCCACCAAAGAGGGCGAGTTGGTGTACGATGTCACCCGCTCGACCTCCGGCATGGGCAAGGAGATCATCCCCGCGTTCCAAGAGGCCTTTCCGGGTATCAAGGTGACTCAGACCACCTCCGACTCTGCGGCGCCCTTCGCCGAGAAGCTGCTCCAAGAGCAGGCGGCGGGAATCTACAGTTGGGACCTGCTGTTCTTGAGCAATGCCCCCTTCACCATCCTGATGCCCAGGGGCGCGCTGGCCCCACTCCGGCCGCTCATCATCCACCCCGACGTAATGGACAGCAAGAACTGGAACGGCGGCTTCGACGCCGGCTGGTCGGACGAGGCCAAACAGTGGGGGTACGGTTTCGTATCGGACACGGGCCAAGCGCTGTGGATCGACACCAATCAGGTGCAGCCGGGCGAGATGAAGACCATCCAGGACTTCCTCAATCCAAAATGGAAGGGCAAGATCGCCCTGGCAGACCCGCGCATCAACGGGTTCGGGTACGGCGCCCTGTCGGTGGCCCGGAAGATGTTGGGCAACGACATCCTGAAGCGGATCCTCATCGATCAACAGCCCGCCCTCAGCCGGGACACCCGGCAGGTGACCGAATGGGTGGTGCGCGGGACGTATGCCATGGGCATCGGCGTGGTCAACACCGTGCTGGCGGACTTTGGGAAAGAAGGCGTTGGGAAAAACGTCAAGTTCGCCCCGATCCCTGAATTGACCTGGCTCAGTTCGAGCAAGCCGGTGTGGCTCCCCAAGCAGGTGCCCCATCCCAACGCAACCAAACTATTCGTCAATTGGCTCCTGACCAAGCCCGCCCAGTTGGCCTACAACAAGGCAACCCCGTTCAACAGCCGCCGGCTGGATGTACCGGTTGGGACGCCCGAAACCTACCCGGACCCCAAGGCGCCGCAGGGGTTCTCGATCGACGGGGAAGCAGGCAGCAAGTTCGCTGAAGAAACGATCGCGCTGTGCAAAGACATACTGAAGTAGAGGAACCCGAAACCGGCCGCGGTTGTTTCTGAAGCCGGGCCGAGATAGACTTGCAGCGAACGCAAACAAACGTTAGGAGGCGCAGTTGACGACCGCCACCACCGAGAAGATCCCGGGGCTGACCCTATCGAAGGAACTGCTCATCTCGTCCGATTCCCACGTCATTGAGGACCCCGATCTGTGGTTCAACCGTCTCCCTGCGGGGATGAAAGACCAGGCGCCTCGATACGCCAAGAAGCAGATCGACGGTTTCTCCGACAAGAAGGGCGGATCGGACCCGAACGCCCGGCTGAACGAGATGGTGCAGGACGGCGTGAGCGGCGAGGTGCTCTACCCCAGCTTAGCCCTCACCCAATTCGGCATCGAGAGCGCGGAACTGCAGGAGGCGTGCTTTCGCATTTACAACGATTGGCTGGCCGATTACTGCGCGGTGGACACCGACCGGCTCGTCGGCATCGCTCTCCTCTCAACCTTCAACATTCAGAACGCAATCAAGGAACTGGAACGCTGCCGGCAGCGCGGCCTGCGGGGCGGTCTGATCTGGCAGGTGCCCCACCCCGACCTGCCCTTCACCTCGGGCCATTACGACCCGTTGTGGGCGGCGGCCGAAGCCCTCAAAATGCCCATCAGCCTGCACATCCTGACCGGTTTCGGCTACAGCAAGAACCTGTTCACCATGAGCGGGTTGGACATGTACCGCAACAGCGTCAACGTCAAGCTCCTGGAAGCGGCCAACACCATGCTGGAGTTGATCATGAGCGGGGTGTTCGAGCGGTTCCCCGCCCTGAAGTTCGTCATCGTCGAGAATGAAATCGGATGGATGCCCTTTGTCATCGAACAGTGGGACCGCTACTACAAACGGTTCCAGAAGAGCGGCACCAACCCCGTGACCCTATCGAAGCTGCCAAGTGAGTTCTTCGACAGCAACTTCTACGCCACGTTCTTCAACGACCCGGCCGGCGGCCACCTGCTCGCCAAGTTTGGCGAAAACAACTGCATGTGGTCCAACGACTACCCCCACGGCAACTCCACCTGGCCCCATTCCCGTGAGGTCATCGCCCGCGACCTGGGGCACCTGTCTCCCGAGCGGCGGGCCAAGATCGTGGCCACCACTGCCCAGAAGCTCTACGATATGCGCGTCACCCAGATCGCGTAGCATCACTCTAAGGAGGACACTTTGACGACGACTCAAACCCGGGCCAAGGCTCAGTTCTTTTCGATGCGGACCCCGCTGCTGGAGCAGGGCCGCACCACCGACATCGTGGCCAAAACCGATCTCCTGACAGTAACCACCAAGGCCTACGCCGCCGGCGGCGAGAATGCCCTCCACGCCCATCCCACCGAGGACCACTCCTTCATCGTGCTCCAGGGCCAAGCCACGTTCCACACCGGAACGGAGGACACGGTGACGGTGGTCAATCAGTTCGAAGGGATCATGCTCCCAATGGGAGCGCTGTACTGGTTCAACAGTTCGGGCGGCGAGAACCTGGTCATGGTCCGCATCGGCGCGTCCACCGACCCCCGCGGGATGGGCCACCGGGTGCATCCCGACGGGGTCCCCTTCCCCGGCGACGCGGTCGAAAACAACCCGGTGGAGCGCATCGAAATCCCCGGCGCCTTCTTCGGATAGCAGCTCTGGATGTGGTGTGCTGAGGCCGCTCGATGATCGGGCGGCCTCAGCTTTTGCTACAACCAACCATGCATCCTCATAACGTGATTCCATCCACTTTGGTCCGGCTGAAGCGGGAGGAAAACGGACGGCGAGCGGTGTACGCTGCGGCGTCGATCGGAGCCGGCGACACCATCGAGATAGCGGCGGTGCTGGTGCTCCCCGCCCGCGATCGTGCGGCGCTCGAAGGCACCGAACTCGAGGCGTGCATCCGGCCTTGGCCAGAGGAGGGGGCCATCGCACTAGCCCTGGGCTACAGTTGTTTCTACGGGAGGTCAGCAACTCCGAACGCCACGTGGGAGCCGCTGCCCGAGCCGCGTGCGGTCCGGATCTTCGCCACGCGCCCGATCGCCGATGGAGAACTGATTACGGTATGTTGACCCGCGCCACCCAAGCGCCCGGCCCGCCCGTATGGCCAGAACCGTTCCCAACGCTTCAGGTACGGCACGTCCCAGGGAAGGGCCGGGGGGTCTTTGCCCTGGTCCGCTTCCAGCCCGGCGAAACCATCGAACTAGCCTCGGTGCTGCTGGCGCCCGGCTCACGCCGCGCCGCCTTCATGGGGACCGTCCTGAAAGACTACACGTTCCGTTGGAATGAGGATAACGGTGAGATCGCGTTCTGCCTGGGGCTGGGCTCCCTCTACAACCACTCGTTCTCCCCAAACGCCCGCTACATCAAATCCCTCAGGGAAAAGGCGATCCGGTTCCTGGCCCTGACGGACATCTCGCCCGGTGACGAGATCACGGTGAACTACAACGGATCTCCGAGCGACGCCTCCCCGGTGTGGTTCGAGCCACTCCCCTGAAATGCCACTCCCATGACGCAGCCGTTGTCCCCCAACTATCCCGCCCACCGTGAAGTCGATGTCGCTCTCCGGGACGGCGCCACCATCAGCATCCGGCCAGTGCGCCCCAGCGATGAAGCTGCGTTGACCGCATTCTTCCGGAGTCTCTCGGAGGATTCAAGGGCCCTCCGATTCAACAGCGGCGCCGTTGATTTTGCCGCGGTGGCACGCCGGGAGTGCCATGTCGACTACCGGCGGCAATTCGGGCTGATGGCAACCTCGGGGCCGTCGGGCGCGGTGGCCGGACAGGCGTACTACAGCGCGATCGACGACGAAAGGGCGCAGGCGACCTCCGCCCTTTCGTCGTCGATCAGTTCCAGGGTCTGGGCCTGGGCACCCTGCTCCTGGGGCAACTGGCGGAAGCCGCCCAGGAATCCGATATCGGCGCCTTTGTTGCCCAGGTGTTGCCCCGCAATCACCGCATGTTGGGGGTATTCCGGGACTCCGGCCTGCCAATCGAAGTGGAGAGCTATCCCGGCGAATTGCGGGTGACCTTTGCAACCAGCCTCACGCCGGACGCGGTGGAGCGGTTCACCATGCGGGAAATCCAGGCCGCGGTGGCTGCCATCCGAAAATTCCTGGAGCCCCAATCCGTCGCGGTCATCGGAGCCTCGCGCGAGCGCGGGACCGCGGGCGGGCAGGTCTTCCGCAATCTTTTGGACGGACCCTTCGCCGGTCCGGTGTACCCGGTGAACCCCTCAGCACCGGTGGCCCAAGGGGTCGTGGCGTACCCTTCCATCGGACGGGTCCCGGGAACGGTGGACTTGGCCGTGATTGTGGTGCCGGGCGCCCAGGTGAACGCGGTGGCCCGCGAGTGCGCTGCCAAAGGGGTCCGATCCCTCGTCGTCATTTCGGCATCCTTTGCCGAGGCAGGCGCCGAGGGCCGGGAGCGGCAGGCGGAACTGCTGCGCATCTGCCGGGACGCTGGCATGCGGCTCATCGGACCCAACTGTCTCGGCATCGTGAACACGGATCCCGATTTCCGGCTGAACGCAATGTTCAACCCGGTCACTCCGTTGCCTGGCAACGCCGCGTTCGCCTCTCAGAGCGGGGCCTTGGGGCTGGCGGCGATGGACTACGCCGCAGCCGTCGGGTTGGGTCTGTCCAGCTCCGTCTCCATGGGCAACAAGGCCGATATTTCCGGGAATGACCTGCTGGGCTTTTGGGAACAGGACCCCCGCACCGATGTTATCCTGCTCTACCTGGAGTCGTTCGGAAACCCCCGGAAGTTCTCGCAGATTGCCCGGAGGGTGGGCCGGAGCAAGCCGATCGTCGCCGTCAAGAGTGGCCGTTCCGCCGCGGGGCGCGCGCGCGCCGCATCGTCGCATACCGGGGCGCTGCTGGCCGCGTCGGATGTCACCGTCGATGCCCTGTTCCGGCAGGCGGGCGTCATCCGCACCGATACCCTCGAAGACCTCTTCGCGGTGGCGACGCTGCTGGCGCACCAGCCCGTGCCCCTGGGCGCCCGGGTCGGGATCGTGACCAACGCCGGCGGCCCGGGCATTCTGTGCGCCGACACCTGCGAGGCCGAGGGACTGGCCGTTGCGCCCCTGGCCGATGCGACCCAGGAGCGGCTGCGGCAATGCCTGCCACCGGCGGCAAGCGTTACCAACCCGGTAGACATGATCGCCACCGCCAGCGCCCAACAGTTCGAAGAGTGCGTCGCGCTGGTCCTGGGCGACCCCAATATCGATGCTGTGATCGCCATCTTCATCCCGCCGCTGGCCACGCGTCCGGAGGACGTCGCCCTGGCGTTGGTGGCGGCAGCAGGCCGAGGGCCTGACGGCAAGCCGTTGCTGACCGTGTTCATGACCTCGAAAGGGGCGCCGGCCGAACTGGCCTGGGTTTCCGGGCGGCTCCCCTGCTATCAATTTCCCGAGAACGCTGCCCGGGCGCTGGCCCATGCGGTCCGCTATGGCGCCTGGCGGTCCCGTCCCCAACGACCGACGCCGCCGTTGCCTGGGGTGCGGCGGGACCAGGCCAAGGCGGTGGTCGCTGATGCGCTCGGGCGCGGACCGCAGTGGTTGTCGGCGGATGCCGTTGCCGAGGTCTTCGCCTGCTACGGGATCCCCGCGGCACGGCAGACGCTGGCCGGGACTGCCGGAGAGGTCGCGGCCGCCGCGGCGGCGATGGGCGGGCCGGCCGGTGGCCCTGAAAGCGGTGGCGATCGGCCTCGTTCATAAGACCGAGGCTAGGGCGGTCGTTCTCGGTCTCGAACGCCCAGATGAGGCGGCATCGGCCGCCACGGCGATGGAACAATGGAACAGCGGGTGCGGGCCGCCGGCCACGACGTTACCGGCTTCGTCGGCCAGGAAATGGTGGGCGGCGGCATCGAAATGATGGCCGGGATGACCCACGACCCGCTGTTCGGCCCGGTCATCGCGTGTGGGCGGGGGGAACGCTCATCGAACTCCTGAAAGACATCACGGTGGGGCTGAGTCCCCTCACGGCTGCCGATGCGCAGGAGATGGTGCAGACCCTCAAAACGGCGCCGCTGCTGGCGGGATACCGGGGCAGCCCATCCCGCGATGCCGCAGCGCTCCAGGACATCCTGCTGCGGGTGAGCGCCATGGCGGAGGACCTTCCGCAGATCGTCGAAATGGACCTGAACCCGATCATGGTCCGCCAACAGGGCGCCATCGTCATCGATGCCCGCATTCGGGTCGAAGTCCCACCACCTCCGCTCCCGCTCAGTGCGCGACGGCGGTGATCAAGGTATGATCAAACCCGGTATACGGCGCGGAGGGATCAATGAAACGGCGGTTGGTTATCATGGCAGCGGTTGTCATCCTGGGCGCCATGGGGTTCCTCGGATGGCATCTCATCTCGCCGTTGTTCCTCTCGAATCGGGTTGTCGAGGCGCTGCCGGCGGGGCTCGCCGCCAGTTCAACCCCAGGCGCCGGGGGCACCCAACCGGCGACCGGCGTCCCCGCCATCAAAAAGGGCAACCTCAAAGATGCTGACGGGTTCCACAAAGGGAGCGGTGAGGTCGCGGTCTACCGGCTCTCCGGCGGGAAACTGCTGCTCCGGCTCGAGTCGATAAACGTCACCAACGGGCCGGACCTGCACGTTTATCTGTCGGCACACCCGAATCCGGCGACGAGCGCCGAGGTCCACCAGCCGGGGTATGCCGACCTGGGCAAACTGAAGGCGAACCAAGGGAGCCAGAACTACGACATCGCTGCCGGCGTTGAGCTCAGCGCGATCCGCAGTGTGGTCATCTACTGCCAACCCTTCAGCGTGATATTCAGCACCGCGACTCTTGAATAAAGCACCGTCTGCCGGTCCCACCGGTCGGTAGGGCGGATGACGATCCGAAAGACAACGAGCGAAAACCCAGGAGCGAAACATGCCCCTTCGGACAGTTCAGCAATACAAGGCCTCCCTTCAGGACGGCCGGGCGGTCTATTTCGGTGGCGAGCGGGTGGCCGACGTTACGAAACACCCAGTGATAGGCATCGCAGTGAACCACGCCTGCCTCGATTATTCGTTGGCGGACGACCCCAGCCACCGCGACCTGGCCGTGTTCAACGACCCGGCCACGGGCGAAACCTACAGCCGGTTCTTCCGGATCCCCCTGAACAGCGAAGACCTGTTGCTGCGCAGCCGGCTCATTGCCGAGACCACCCGCCAGGGGAAAACCCTGGTGACCCTCATCAAAGAGATCGGCACCGATTGCCTGTTCGCCCTGCACATGATTGCCGACCACATGGACAAGCACCTGGGTACCGGCTACCTCGGAAAGGTACAGGACTTCTACCGCCACTGCCGGGACAACGACCTGGCCATGTCGGTGGCGCAAACCGATGTGAAGGGCGATCGCAGCCTCGGTCCCGCGGGGCAGGAACACCCCGACTACTACGTCCGCATCGTGGAGGAACGAGCGGATGGGATTGTGGTCAGGGGAGCCAAGGTGCACACATCGGTGACGCCCAACTCGAATGAACTGTTCGTGATCCCCACCCGCCAACTCTCGGCCGAAGACCGCGCCTACGCCGTCGCCTTCGCCATCCCGACCAACACCCCCGGCGTCAGGATGATATGCAGTTCCTACGACGACAGCGTGCCCAACGCCTTCGACCGTCCCATCACGTCCGAGCACCGGATGATGGAGACCCTGACCATTTTCGACGATGTCTTCGTGCCCAACGAGCGCGTCTTCCTGAAGGGCGAATGGCAGTATGCCGGACCCCTCGCCCGCGCCTTCGTCGAGTTCCATCGGTTCACGGCCATCTCGTACAAGTTGCCGCTGGTTGACCTGTTGTGCGGTTCCGCCCACCTCATCGCCGAGCTCAACGGCATCGACCGGGCCGGCCATGTGCGCGACAAACTGAGCTGGCTCATCAGTTACGCCGAGACGCTTCAGGCCATGACGCGTATCGCCGCGATCGAATGTTCCATGGAGGCGCCGGGGATCGCGGTCCCCAGCACCAAACTGGTCAACATCGCTAAGCTCCACTTCGCCAGCAACTATCACCAGGCGCTGAGCCACGTCCAGGACCTCACCGGCGGCCTGCTGGTGACCGCTCCGGGTCTGGCCGATCTGGACAACGCCGATACCGGGGCCGACATCGAGCACTATCTCGGCGGCAAGAAAGGCGTGTCAGCTCGCGACCGGCTGCGCGTCATCAACCTCATCTCCGACCTGACCACGGCCAGCTTTGGAGGCTACCAGGCGGTGCTGGCCATCCACGCAGAGGGATCGATCGAGGCCGAGAAGATCACGATTCTCAGGGAGTACGACTCAGCCGGAGCGAAGTCGTTCGCTCGTTGGGCCGCCGGGATCGCACCGTGACCACCCAGGAACGGTCCAGCACCACGTCCGTGATGCAACGGCTCAGGTTGGATGGCAAGGTGGCGGTGGTCACCGGCAGCAGCCGCGGCATCGGCGCTGCCATCGCCCTCGGGTTCGCAGAAGCCGGCGCCACGGTGGTGGTGAACGGACGCTCGGACGCCAGCGCGAACGCCGGAGCCGAGGCGATCCGCGCCACGGGGGGAGCGGCATTCCCCATCGCTGCCGACGTGACCAAAAGCGCCGAGGTGGAGCGGCTCTTGAACGAGGCCACCGGACGCTTCGGCCGTGTCGACATCATGGTGAACAACGCGGGCATCTCGGAGTTCTACAAACGGGCTGAGGCGATCACCGAAGACGACTGGGACTCGGTGATGTCGGGAAACTTGAAGCCGGTGTTCCTGGGGTGCAGCGCGGCCGGCCGGAGGATGAAGGAACAGGGCGGGGGCATCATCCTGAACGTCACCTCCATCGGCGGGCTGACGGCGTTGCCCAGACTCCTGGCCTACTGCACCGCCAAGGCCGGAATCGTCCAGATCACCCGTGTCCTGGCGGTGGAGTGGGCTCAGCACGGTATCAGGGTCAACGCGATAGCGCCGGGCTGGGTGGAGACCGACATGGCCCGAGGGTTGCTGGAGCACCCCGTTTACGGCGCCCAATTAATGCAGCGGACGCCAATGAACCGGGCTGCCCGCCCCGAGGAGATCGCAGGGGCAGCCGTGTACCTGGCGTCCGCGGCAGCCAGCTTTGTAACGGGCCACATTCTGGCCATCGACGGCGGTTGGACCGCCGGGTGAGCCGATGACCGGCGACCCGGAGCACCCTCCACCCCGGCTCATTTTGGCGCTGGGGTTCTCGGAGTTGGCCGCCCGAACCGAGGGCGTGCTGGGCCGCACCGGCGCAGCCTTCGAGTTCCGGCAGGCCGCATCCGAAGCCGAGGTGGAGCGCCTCTTGGCCACTGAACGTTGGGACGCGGTGATCGCCGCGGAAGGGCTGCCCGGCATCGACCCAATCCGGCTCTCGTCTCTGATCACCCAGAACGGAACCGATGTGCCGCTGGTTGTGATATCACCCGAGCCGACGGAAGCCCGGCTGGCTCAACTGTTGGCCGCCGGCGTGGACGATATCGTATCGCTCGGCAACCTCACTCGCTTGGTCGTGGTGCTCAATCGAGAGTTCAGGTCTGCGGCAGAGCGCCGGCGCCTGCGGGCGGCCGAAACGGCCCTGAAAGAAAGCGAGGCCCGCTTCCGCCTCCTGGCGCTGAACGCCCAGGACATCATCTTCCGTTACCGCTACCTCCCGGACCCCGCCTGGGAGTTCATCAGCGCCTCGGTCAGCTCCATATCCGGCTACGACCCGGAGGTATTTTACCGGGACCCCGATATCACTGAACGGTTCGTCCACCCCGACGACCTGCCCTGGGTCAGGGTATTGCTGCGCTCGGGTGACGCCCCATCTGCCCTTTTGTACCGCTGGATCCGCCGCGATGGACGCACCATCTGGATGGAACAGCGTTGCAGCTATCTTCGGGACGCATCCGGGAGCGCCGTCGCCCTTGAAGGGGTTATCAGGGATGTGACCGAGCGCGAGGAACAGGAGCGGGACCGCCGCGAGCGCTCCGCCCGGGTCGCTGCGCTGGACGAGGTGTCTCGATCCCTGGCGGCCGCATCGCTCGACCTCAGGGTGATCCTGGATATATTGGCGAGGCACACGGCCGAACTCATCGGCGATTCGTGCGTGATACGCCTGCTTTCGGCCGATGGCAGGCGCCTCGAACCGGCGGCGTTCCACCACGCCGACCCTCTCGAGCTCCCGAAGATGCGAGAAGCGCTCGAACAGATCCCACTCCCGGCCGATACCGGGGTCCACGGCGAGGTGATGCGGTCCGGCGAAGCGATCCTGTTGACCAAGGGCCTGCCCGACGCGTTCCGGTCGTCCTTCATTCCCGAGCTATCGGCCTATCTGGAAGGGATGGACGTGCAGAGCCTTGCCCTGGTGTCGATCCGCTCCGATGGCCAACCCGTCGGTCTGTTGGTGGTCGGGCGGCATTTCGGCAAACCCTCCTACTCCGAGGAAGACCGCATCTTTTTGCAGGAATTGGCCGACCGCGCCGGTCTCGCCCTGGCAAACGCTAAGCTGTTCGACAACGTTGAAAAACAACTGCAGCGTGTGGAGGGGCTCCGGAATGTGGGGTTGGCTATCGCGGGCAGCCTGGATATCCACCTGACGCTCGATGTGATCCTGGCTGAGGTGGTGAACCTGCTGCAGGCTGACGCCGCCGATGTACTGCTGCTGGACAAGACCACTCAGTACCTCGTACCGACCGCATCCAGGGGTTTCCACGGGGGTCGCAACCAGAACACGCGTGTGCACTTGGGCGAAGGGCTTTCAGGCAGAGTAGCTGCCGAACGGCGCGTCCTGGTGGTGGCCAACCTGCCCAGCCGTGAGGACCATCCGCGTCCGGAAACCTTCCGGCGAGAAGGGTTCCTTTCGTATACCGCCGCACCACTTATCGCAAAGGGCCAGGTGCTGGGCGTTCTGGAGACGTTTCATCGCCGGCATTTTGAGCCCACTCCCGAGTGGCTCGATTCCTGCAGGCGATGTCCAACCAGGCCGCCATCGGCTTGGACAACACCCTGCTGTTCGAGAACCTGCAGCGTGCCAACGGAGACCTGACCCTCGCCTATGAGACGACCCTGGAAGGTTGGGTGCGGGCGCTCGACCTCCGGGACAACGAGACTGAAGGGCACAGCCGGCGCGTCACCCTGGGCACCGTCGATCTCGTCCGCGCCATGGGGATGAACGACGACCAGATCGTGCATATCCGGCGCGGCGCCTTGCTGCACGATATCGGAAAAATCGGCGTTCCGGACGGTATCCTCTTAAAGCCAGGCCCACTCACCGACGACGAATGGGCCGGCATGCGACGCCACCCCGACTATGCCAGCGAATTCCTCGCTGCCATCGACTACCTGCGCCCGGCAATGGACATCCCCTACTGCCACCACGAATGGTGGGACGGGGGCGGCTACCCCAGGGGACTCAAAGGGGAATCGATCCCGCTCACCGCCCGCGCTTTTGCCGTGGTGGACGTTGCCGATGCCCTCCGCTCCAACCGCCCGTACCGCACCGGTTGGGGCGAGGAGCGCATTCACGACCACCTGCTATCATTGGCGGGAACCCATTTGGCCCCGGAGATTGTCCCCGTGTACATCTCTCTCCAAGGCTGACCAGGTCACATACCGATAACCACGGCGGCTGTCCGTCCCTCCTCTGAGAAACCATGTCTGACAAATCGATTCTGATCGCGGAGGATGAAGAGGGCCTCGCGGCAACCCTTCACTACCGTCTGACTCAGGAAGGGTACCGGGCAACGATCGCCACCGATGGCCAGCAGGCCCTGGAACTCGCCCGCAGCATGCGTCCCGACCTGCTGCTGCTCGACCTGATGCTGCCCGTGATGGACGGGCTGGAGGTCTGTAGAATCCTTCGCAAAGAGTCCTCTTTCCCCATTCTTATTCTGACAGCCAAAGGCGACGAGGTGGACAAAGTGGTCGGCTTGGAGCTAGGCGCCGACGATTATGTGACCAAGCCGTTCAGCATGCGGGAGCTGCTGGCCCGGGTCAAAGCGTTGCTCCGCCGTTCGCTCCTTACCGGCCCGGCGCCCGAGGGGAATGAGGCCCCCCGCAATGTGCTCACCGCAGGGGGGCTGCAACTCGACCTGACCGCCCACCGGGCTTGGCGGGAGGGCCGCGCGGTCGACCTGAAGCCTCGTGAGTTCGACCTGCTGGCGTTCCTCATGCAGAACCGAAACCGGGCCTTCACCCGGGACCATTTGTTAGACCGGGTGTGGGGCTATGACATCCCCATCGACGGCAGAACCGTGGACGTGCATGTGCGCTGGTTACGCGAGAAAATCGAAGAAGACGCTTCAAAACCAAGGCTGCTGGTCACGGTGAGAGGCGTCGGCTACCGGTTCGAGGCGTGACCAGTGGATAGGTTGGGGACCACCCGCGGCCTCTTGGTCCGGGTGCTCTTGACCCACCTGATCGCCCTCGCGGCGGGGACCGTCACTGCTGCGGGGTTTTGGCTCTATCTGGCACTTCCAGAATGCCTGCCCGGTGAAATGCTCGTCGTCGCCGTCGCCTTTTTTTGCATCGCGGCCCTTGGCGGTTCGTTGATCCTTTGGTGGCTGCTGCGCCCCACCGTCCGAGATCTGGACCGGGCGTTGGTGGAGGCGCGGGTGCTCGGCGAACTGTCCGCGGAAGCTACAGAGCCGTTTTCCGGTTCACGAACCGGGATGCAGCCCGGCAAGATCGGCCAATTCCTCCACCTGGGGGCGCTGCGGGTACAGGCCCTGCTGGACGAGCAGGCACGCGAGCGTGACGAATTGACGGCGCTCCTGGTCACGATGGCCGAGGGAGTTGTGGTCACCGGAAAAGACGGCCAGATCCTGCTGGCAAACCCAGCAGCGGGGACGCTGCTTGGGGCTTCGCTCACCACAGGACGTCCGCTCGTGGAAGCGGCGCGTGATTACGAAATCCACCAATTGGTCGAGCGCTGCGTCGCAACCGGCCAACTCCAGACCGCCGAGCTGTCGGTATCGTCCACCGGCCGCCAGTTGGGCGTGACGTCGATGCCGGTGGCAGGTTCGACGGACGGCCGGATTTTACTCGTCATTTACGATCTCACCGAAGCTCGGAGAGTGGAGCGGACCCGCCGCGAGTTCGTTGCAAACGTGTCCCATGAACTGCGTACGCCCCTCACCACCATGAAAGCCTCGGCCGACACCCTTCTGGAAGGGGCACTCGACGACCCGGCGGCGGCGCGCACCTTCCTGCACCGGATCACTCACGAAGTCGATCGCATGACGTTGCTGGTGGCGGACTTGCTGGAATTGTCCCGGCTCGAAAGCGGACACATCCTCCCGCAATTGACCCCGGTCGCCCTGTCTTCGTTGATCGATGAGGCCGCCAGCCGCTTCCAGAGCCGGCTGGAAGCCAACGGGCTGACCCTGGTGCGCCAAGCCGAAAGCGATCTCCCCAAGGTCGTGGCGGATACAGAAATGGTGCGGCAGGTGCTTTCAAACCTCTTGGACAACGCCATCAAGTACACGCCACGCGGGGGTACGATCGCCATCAACACGACGGCCGAAAGCAACATGGTCGTTACCGCAGTGGCAGACACGGGGGTCGGCATTCCCCGGGAGCACATCTCCCATGTTTTTGAACGGTTCTACAAGGTGGAACGCTCCAGGCGTGAAGGGGGTACCGGCCTCGGCCTGGCCATCGTGAAGCACATCGTCCAAGCTCACGGAGGCGAGGTCCGCGTCGAGAGCAGAGAAGGTGAGGGCAGTGTTTTTTCGTTCTCGCTCCCCGCCGCTCCCACCGCGCGCTCGGGATCACCCGCGTCCGTTAACAATTCGTTAACACAATCCTCAACTAACGATAATGTCGCTCCCTTACGCTGAGGGGGAGTAACCGCAGCGAGATGCAAGAGGAGGAGGGTGGAAACGGTATGGAATCCCCCAATCGCAGGTTGAAAGGCTGCAGATTGAACGGTGCCTCGGCCTTCGCAACTGCGGCGCTTCTGCTGGTGTCTGCCTGCGGCCCAGCCGCGGCGCCCGCCAACACCGCACCCCCGGCTGCACCGGCGCTGCCCTCCATTGCGCCTCCCCCCTCCAGCTTGGTCGCCGCCGGCAGCGGCATCGTGAAAGAGGGCTTTCCCGGCGAGGCGAAGGCGCTCAATGGCGCGGGCGCCACCTTCCCGGCGGTGCTGTACTCCAAATGGTTCAACGAGTACGAGAAAGTGACCGGCGTCAAGGTCAACTACCAGTCCATCGGCTCCGGGGGCGGCATCAAATCGATCTCCGACGCCACCATCGACTTCGGCGCCACCGATAGCCCCATGACTGACGAGCAGCTCAAGGCGGCCAAGAACGGCCCGATCCTGCACATCCCGGCGGCCCTGGGCGCGGTGGTCCCCACCTACAACATCCCGGAACTGGGTGGACAGCAGCTCAGGTTTTCGGCCGGGAGCCTGACGGGCATTTTCCTGGGCCAGATCACCAAGTGGAACGACCCCAAGATTGCTGAAGACAACCCCGGCATGACGCTCCCCAACAAGGAGATCGTGACGGTGCATCGGTCGGATGGCTCCGGGACCACCTATATCTGGGTTGACTACCTGAGCAGCGTCAGCAAGGAGTGGAAGGACAAGGCCGGCCTCGGCACCTCGGTCAATTGGCCGGTGGGGCTGGGCGCCAAGGGCAACGAGGGCGTGGCCGGCGAGGTGAAACAGAACCCCTACGCCATCGGCTATGTGGAGCTGATCTACGCCATCCAGAACAAGCTGGGCGTAGGTCTCGTCAAGAACAAAGCCGGCCAGTACATTGAACCCAACCTGGCAGCGGTGACTGCCGCGGCGGCGGGCGCCGCTAAGAACGTGGCGCCCGACCTGCGGGTCTCCATTGTGAACGCGGACGGCGACGCCAGCTATCCCATCTCGGGGTTCACCTGGCTGCTGGCCTACCAGAACCAGAACGACAAGGCCAAGGGCCGGGCGATCACCCGTGCCCTGTGGTGGGCCACCCACGACGCCCAGCGCTTCAACGCGGAGCTGGGCTACGCCGCGGTGCCGGACGACATTGTGAGGCGGTCCGAGGAGCTGATCCTCTCCATCACCACGGCCGGCGGCCAGCGGGCATTCCCGCACCAGCTCCCTGGCCGGTAACCGGGAGCCCAAGAACGTGGACCTGGCATCGAGCGAGGCGACGCGGGTTGCGCAGCGCCAAGGTCCCACTCCGGTCATCGGGGGCGGGACCAATGTGGGCGACCGCATCTTCCACCTGGCGGTGCTGTCAGCCGCCCAGAGCGTGCTGGTGCTGCTGGCCGCATTGGTGGTGCTGCTGTTCATCGATGCTAAAGAGGCGTTGGGGCGGTTCGGCCTCTCCTTCCTCACCACCACCGATTGGGACCCCGTTTTTGAGAAGTTCGGTACCGCCCACTTCGTTTTCGGGACGCTAGTCACCTCGCTGGTGGCGCTGGTGCTGGCGGCGCCGCTGGCCATCGGCACCGCCCTGTTCTTAGCGGAGTACGCCCCGCGCTGGTTGCGGGAGCCGGTCGCCTTCGTCATCGAACTGCTGGCGGTGATCCCCAGCATCATCTTCGGCCTGTGGGGGTTCTTCGTGCTGGCGCCCATCATGCGTGGCTATGTGGAGCCCTTCCTCAAGGCCACGGTGGGGCAGGTGCCGGTGCTGGGGGAACTGTTCAGCGGCCCAGCCATCGGCAAAGACCTGCTGACGGCGGGCGTGGTGCTGGCCATCATGATCCTGCCCACCGTCATGGCCATCGCCCGCGAGGTGGTGCGCTCGGTGCCCGACACCCAGCGGGAGGGGATGATCGGCCTGGGCGCCACCAAGTGGGAGACCATCACCGGCGCCGTGTTGCCCTATGCCCGATCCGGCCTGGTTGGGGCCGTGATGCTGGGGTTTGCTCGGGCCTTCGGCGAAACAATGGCCGTGACCATGGTCATCGGCAACAGCTCCAATGTCATCTCCGCATCTCTGCTCACGCCAGGCTACACCATGGCCTCGGCCATCGCGAATCAATTCACCGAAGCGGATAAGGAGATCTATTTCAGTGCCGTGGTGGCGGTGGCGCTGGTGCTGCTGCTGGTTTCGGTCATCATCAACGGCTTGGCCCGGCTGCTGGTGTGGCGGGGAGCGGGCAATGTCGCGACCCGCCGCTAGCGCGCCACCGATGCGCGCCGCCTTCGTTCAACCGCCGCGCCCCAGCCCATTCAACCGGAATGCCTCATCCGGCTCGGCCCGCTCCCGCTACCTGGTCGACGGAGTCATGCGCGGACTCATCGTATCCGCCGCGGCGGCGGGAGTGTTCCTGCTGCTCGTAATTCTGCTCTACGTGGTGGTCCGCGGCCTGCCCGCCCTGAACCTGGATTTCTTCACTCAACGGCCGCTGCCCTACGGGGAGGTGGGCGGTGGCGTGGCCCCGGCGCTGCTGGGAACGCTGGAGATGCTGACCGTTGCCTCGCTGCTGGGGGTGCCCATTGGTATCGGCACCGCCATCTACCTCTCGGAGTACGGCCGGGGTCCGTTTGCCTCGATCGTCCGGTTCGTCGTCGATCTGATCGCCGGGCTGCCCTCGATTGTGGTGGGCGTCTTCGTGTGGGCGCTAATGGTGCGGCATGTGGTGGGCAACTACAACGGCCTCGCCGGGTCGGTGGCGCTGGCGATCATCATGATTCCCATCGTCACCCGGACAGTGGAGGAGATGCTGCGGCTGGTGCCGGACACCTACCGGGAGGCCGCACTGGGGCTGGGCCTCCCCCGTTGGAAGACCATCATGGCGGTGGTGCTGCCCACGGCAAGGGCGGGGCTGATCACGGGGGTGGTGCTCTCCATGGCCAGGGCGGGCGGAGAAACCGCGCCGCTGCTGCTGACGGCCCTGGGCAATCAGTTCTTCAGTGCGGACCTGCTGGCGCCTATGGCGGCGCTACCGGTCCAGATTTACAACTATGCCGTGGCGCCCTACGACGACTGGCACACCAAGGCCTGGGGGAGCGCCCTGGTGCTCATCCTGGTGATCAGCCTGCTGAGCCTGGCCACCCGCCTCTCGACCCGCAACACATTGGGAGAGCGTTGAAACCTCTCCAGAAGGTGTTTATGAGCAACAACAACAATGACGGGGCCTCTGCCGTGACCTCGGCCGGCACGGTGCACAGTGAGGCAGGACATGGCAGCCTGGTAGTTGAAGACCTGCAGGCGTGGTACGGACGGTTTCGGGCGGTAGCCAACCTCTCGTTGACCATAACGCCCCGCGCGGTGACCGCGATCATCGGCCCATCGGGGTGCGGCAAGAGCACCTTCCTGCGCTGCATCAACCGCATGCACGAGGTGGCGAGGGGGGCACGAGCCGCCGGGAAGGTCCTGCTGGACGGGGATGATGTATACGCGCCCGACGCTGACCCGGTGCAGGTGCGCCGGCACATTGGGATGGTGTTTCAGAAGCCGAACCCCTTCCCCATGATGTCGGTATACGACAACGTGGTGGCCGGGCTCAAGCTGGCAGGGGTGAAGAACCGGGCGATGCTGGACGAGGTGGCGGAGCGGAGTCTGCGGCGCGCTGCGTTGTGGGATGAGGTGAATGATAAGCTGAACAACTCGGGGGCAGCGCTCTCGGGTGGCCAACAACAGCGCCTGTGCATTGCCCGGGCGCTGGCCATGGAGCCCCAGGTGCTGCTCATGGACGAACCCTGCTCGGCGCTGGATCCGGTGGCCACCTCGAAGATCGAGGATTTGATCCGCGAGCTGCGTCAGAACTACACTATCGTTATTGTCACCCATAACATGCAACAGGCAGCGCGGGTCTCGGACCACACTGCGTTCTTATTGTTGGACGAAGACCGCGCCGGCAGGCTGGTGGAGTACGGGCCAACATCCCAACTGTTCACCAACCCTCAGGACCGGCGCACCGAAGACTATATCACCGGCCGTTTCGGGTAGGACCGGGGGAAAGGAGCGGAACATGTCTCCAGTTGAACTCGACCGGCGCCTGCGGGAACTTCAGACCGATGTGCTGCTGATGGGCAGCATGGTGGAGAAGGCCATTGAACGTTCGGTGGACGCGCTCAAGCGCCGGGACCTGGAGACGTCGCGGCAGATCATCGAACAGGATACCCAGATCGATCACAAGCGGTTTGAGATCGAGGAGAAATGCATCGAGGTCATCGCCACCCAGGAGCCGGTGGCCCGCGACTTGAGACAGATCGTGGCCGTGCTGAATATCATCGTCGATCTCGAGCGGATGGCCGACCACGCCGAGGGCATCGCCAAGATCACCCTCCTGCTGGGCGACCATCCGCCACTCAAGCCCCTCATCGATATCCCGCGCATGGCGGACCTGGCCTGCGACATGCTGCGACGCAGCTTGGACGCGCTGGTGACGCTGGATCAGGAAGCGGCGAGGCGGATCTGCGCCGATGACGACGAAGTGGATGCGCTATATGACCAGGTCTACCGGGAGTTGCTGACCTTCATGATCACGGATCCCAAGACGATCGACCGCGCTACCTACCTGCTGTGGACGGCCCACAACCTGGAGCGTATCGCCGACCGTTCGACGAACATTGCGGAACGAGTGATCTTCCTGGTAACCGGGAAGATGGAAAACACCAACGTCTCCCGCTACTGAGCGCTGACCCGCCCGAGGGTACTCCTGCGGAGCACCAGCAGCGTCGCACCCAGCAGCGCCATGGCCCCGGCATAGGTGAACACCGCGGCGACCCCAAACCGATCGGCCAAGCGGCCGGCGATTAACGGGGAGATGCTGCCCGCCAAAAAGCTGATCCCGTAGACCAGCGATACCGTCGTCGCCTGCATCTGCGGTTTCACGTAGTCCATAGCGGCCGCCAGGAACAGCGCGATGGGCGGGAACTGGAACGCCCCGACCAGCAGCACCGACAAGGCGAGCAGGATCCCGGGCGGCGCCACCGAAACCAGCAGAATTCCCACGCCCAAGATGCCAATGCTGGGTATCACCACTGCAAGCCGTCCAAACCGGTCGGATAAGAAGCCCATAACGGGTTGCGAGGCAATCCCCGCCGCCTGGCTGGCGAAAATGAACCATGACGCCAGCGCCGGATCATAAGATAGATCGATCCTGAGGTAGAGCGGCAGGAAGATGGTGAACCCGCTGGTGGCCATCGAGGTGATGCCCGCCACCAGCATCACCGTTCTCAGGGCCGGAGTGCCGGCCAGGGTGCGCAGAGAGGCGGTGTACGCCGCCACGGTGAGCCGGCCACCGGTAGCACCCCGGACGTTGCGGGCCAGCAGCCAGACCGCCAGCCCCGTCACCATCGCGGGTATGAAGCTGAATTGCAGCACCCCCTGCCAGGTCAACGTGAACAACAGCACGCCCACCGCCACCGGACCCAACGCCTCACCGATGCTGCCGCCGGTCCCGTGCATTGCTATGGCGAACCCGCGGCGCTCTGCAAACCGCTGCGAAAGCGCTGCGATGGCCGGCGGGTGCCAGAAGGAGATGGCGGCGCCGACCACGATGATACAGAGGACGATGGCAGCGTAGTCGCCGGTGCTGCCCATGATGTACTGAAACGTGCCCATGACGATCATCGTGAGCCCGAGGATCGCCGGCCAGCGGTTGCTCGAACGGTCGGCAAGGAAACCGGCAGGAAAATTGGTGAGCCCGCCAGCGAGCCCGCGGGCAGTCGCAATGTTGCCGATCGCGGCGTTGGACAGCCCCAGACCGAGGCGGATCTCCGGCAACAGCAGCAGAAAACCGGACGCATAGGCATGTTTCATGGCGTGCCCACCCACCATGATCGCCATTAGCAGCCAATTGGGTAGCGCTGGGGATTTCCCGGGTGCCCGCCCGGCGGCGATGGATTCCATGTAGATTCAAGTCCCCGTTTCAGATACTCGACCGGCCCGTTGCCTGAGCCATTATACCGGTGGCCGCCGTGGTCCGCTATCGGCGGCGTCCGGCAGTACGAGTTCAGAGTTGGAGGGACGAGTTGTTCCGGGAGAGCGCCCAGGGAGGCGCAGCCTCCTTGGCGGGGTTCAAGGGGTGTCCCCTTGATTCAACCACCTCTCCCCCTTAATCCCCCTCTCCTGGGAGGCTATTCGTTACCCACATCTTGGGGATACAGCGGCTCAGGAGTGTTGACTTCCTCCGTTGCGGCAAGACGGGGAGTGCAAGGGGGGCGAAGCCCTCCTGTCGGGGGCTTGGGGGTGTCCCCCAACAACAAAACCTCTCTTTTTTCTCTCTTTTCGGGGGTGGGGCAACAGAACGGGAGAGCCCGAATTGTGGTAACGAATAGCCTGGGAGGAGAGGGGGAAACTGAGAACAATGGTGAGGGGACACCCCTCACGCACCCTGCCTGCGGGGCAACCCCGCTGGACACCCCGACCTACCGGAGTTGGTCAGGTTATCCTCAAGTCTGAACTCTTGCGTCTGGCAAGCCGTGGCCAGCGAGGGGGGCGCTTGAACTGTTCTGCTATACTATGGGCGCTCTCAGCCAGGGGGCCTGCAGGAACAGATTCGATTCCCCAGGAGGGTCGCCAAATGGCGGACATCGGGGCCAACGGCCCGCTCACCGGTTACAGGGTGCTGGACCTTGCCCAGCCCATCGGCTACCACTGCGGCAAGCTGCTGGGAGACATGGGAGCCGAGGTTATCAAGATTGAACGCCCCGGTGGCGACCCCGCCCGCCTGACCCCTCCCTACAAAGACCAGGTGCCCGGACCGGAACGGAGCCTGTACTTCCTCCACTACAACACCAACAAACGGGGGATCACTCTCGATATTGCATCTCCCGACGGCCGGGAATTATTCCTGGAGTTGGTCCGCCATGCCGACGTGGTGCTCGAGACTTCCAAACCGGGAACGATGGAAGCGCTGGGTCTCGGTTACGACACCCTTGCGAGCATGAACCCGGCCATCATCATAGCTTCGATCACTCCCTTCGGGCAAACCGGGCCCTGGCGGGCATACGAGGCGACCGACATCGCAGGCCTGGCATTGGGGAACCCCATGGCCATCAGCGGCGAGCCCGGGTTGGAGCCGCTCCAGGCGCCCGGCGAACTGGCCTATGGCATGGCGTCGACCTACGGCGCCTTTGGGATCGCGGTGGCGCTCTACCACCGGATGGAGTCCGGCGTTGGCCAGTACATCGACGTTTCGATGGATGAATCCGCCGCCCACATCGCCGGGTACGCCATCCCCCATTATTCCCATGAAGGCGTGAAGCCCTACCGCTCTTCCCGCAGCGCTGACGTGGTCGACCTGTACGACGCCTACCGGACCAAGAATGGATTCGTCCGCCTGTTCATCATCCCCGCTGAGCAATGGCGCAACCTCGTCAGATGGATGGGAGACCCGGATCCCCTGACCGACCCAATCTTTGAAAACTTCGAGTTCCGCCGCCAAAATACCGACGTCGTTCATGGCGCGATCCAGGAATTCTGTCTGCGGTACACCAAAGAAGAACTCTACGAAGAGGGTCAAAAACGGCACATCGGGGTCAGCCCGGTCAACACGCCCGTGGAGTTCATCAACAGCGCCCACACCAAGTCCCGTGGCGTGTTTGTTGACATGGAGCATCCGGTGGTGGGCAGCTACAAGCAGTTCGCCCCCGTACCCCGGTTTTCCGGCAGCCCCGGGCGTCTGGTCCGCTCGGCGCCACTGTTGGGCCAGGACAACGAGGCGGTTTTCTGCGGCGAGTTGGGGCTCTCCAAGCAGGATTTGGCGGCACTCACCGCCGCCCGCGTCATCTAACATAGGGAGGCATGATGGCAACGCTTCCATTGACGGGAATTCGGGTGCTCGAACTGACCACCGGGGCGGCTGGCCCCACGGTCGGGCGCACCCTGGCGGAGTTCGGGGCCGAGGTCATCCGCGTCGAGAGCCGCAAACGGCTGGACAGCCACCGGGGCCAGAACGAGGCCAAATGGAACCAGCGGCCCGACTTCGTCAAGCTGAACCGGGGCAAGAAGTCGGTCACCATCAACATGTCGGTCGAAAAAGGCCGGGCTTTGATGAAACGGCTGGTATCGAAGAGCGATGTGCTGGTCGAAAACTTCGCCATGGGCGTGCTCGAAAACTGGGGCCTGGTCTACGACGAACTGAAAAAGGTCAAAGAGGACATCATCCTGGTGCGGGTCAAAGGCCTCGGATCCACCGGCCCCCACGCCACCGACGTGACCTGGGGCCCCAACGTGGGCAACATCATGGGCAGTACCTACCTGTGGAACTATCCGGAGTCCGATTTTTCGACGGGTGAGGCCCGCTCCCAGCACCCCGACTTCATGGGAGGCGTCACCGCCGCCTACGCGGTTGTGCTGGCGCTGATCCACCGCAAACGGACCGGCCAGGGGCAGTGGATCGACAGTGCTCAGCTTGAGGTTGGTGCCTCGCTGTTGGGGCCCAAGTACCTGGAGTACCACGTCAACGGCGAAGAGCCGCGCCCGATGGGGAATTACAGCGTGACGGCCGCTCCCTACGGCGCATTCCGCTGCGCCGGGGAGGACCGTTGGTGCGTCATCGGCGTCTACACCCAGGAGGAGTGGCTGGCATTCTGTACCGCCACCGGACGCCCCGCCCTGGCGTCCGACGCGCGCTTCGCCACCCACCTCCAGCGCACCCGCAACCCGGTGGCGCTGCGCCAAGCCGTGGAGGAGTGGACCGGCAGCCGTGATCCCTACGAGGTGATGGAGTCGCTCCAAGCGGCCGGTGTGATGGCGGCGGTGGTCCAGGACGTCGAAGACCAGTTCAAGCGCGATAAGCAGTACGAAGCGCGCGGGTTCCTGGTCTCGGGTGATGAACCGGAACTTGGCCCCCTGGTGACCGAGGGCGTGCCCGTTAAGCTGTCGCTGACACCGGGAGGGGTGCAGGGCTATTCGCCCCTTGTCGGTGAGCACACCCAGGAGGTGGCCCGAACCCTACTGGGCCTCTCTCCTTCAGAAATCGAGACGCTGGAACTGGAGCAGGTGCTGTTCTAGTTGCCTCGCACCCATAGTGGCGGTATGATGCGCCACGTTGGGCGAAGATACCTATCCCACGAGCAGATGAAACAATTTAGGAGGCGTTGATGGCAGACCCATTGGTAGTGATCACGCGACCCCAGGCGCACACTGCGGTGATCCGGCTGAACCGGGCAGAGAAAAAGAACTCCATGAGCCAGGCGCTGCAATACGGGTTGCGCGATGCCTGGAAAGAGATGAAGGAAGACGACGACATCTGGAGCATCATCCTGACGGGGACGGCTGACTCGTTCTGTTCCGGCGGGGACCTGGGAGAGAACCTGATGCGGGCCCGGGGCGAACTGCCGCCGATGCCTTCCACCGGCATCGCCGGTGGCGGCGGCTACCCCGACCTCCACAGCCTCAACCTGGACAAGCCGCTCATCGCCGCGGTCAACGGCTACGCCGTCGGCGGCGGGTTCGGACTGGCCCTCGCCTGCGACATCCGGCTGTGCACCCCCAACGCCAAGTTCGGCGCCTCCGAAGTGCGCTGGTCGCATATGGCCGCATGGCCCACCTACTTCCGCACCCTACCCCTGGGCTGGGGATTCTGGCTGGCTTTCACCGGCCAGATGATTGACGCCGACACTGCGTTCCGGCTGGGTTTGGTGCAGAAGGTGAGCAAGCCGGAAGAGTTGATGGATGATGCCCTCGAATTGACGGACACCATCAACAAAAATGGACGGCTCATCGCCGCCCACACCAAGGAGTACATGTACCGCCACCTCTACGAGATCGAGGGCTGGGGCCCGAGTTTCGCCCTCCACCAGTTGTACTATTACCATCTGCGCCAGAGCAAGGACTACGACGAAGGGTCGGCCGCCTTTGTCCAGAAGCGGCGCCCCCAGTACACCTCGGAGTATTACAAGGTGGGCGACAAGCCGCCTGGCGTCGCCTAACCGCAGACGGTCGCGAAGCCAGTGGCCCATCACACCCCCGTGTGGTGGGCCACCTTCAATCTCACCTTCGAACTATTGGAGGAACAATGGCGCAATTGGTAGAGGTGATCGGGGTCACCCACAATCCCATGTACTGCCGCCGCATTATCGACCCCAACGAAACGAACCCGGGGGTGCTGCGGGTCCGGGACGGGTTCGCCGAGATGCGTCAGACGCTGGCGGAAGCCAGGCCGGATGTCCTGATCAGCATTGGCAACGACCACCTGAACCAACTCTTCATGGATAACATGCCCGCCTTCATGGTGGGCAAGGCGCCGGTTGCCGCCGGTTCCTTCACCTGGGAGTACGCGAACGGCGTGCCGCCCTACCAAGCTTCGGTGGACGTTCCCCTGGCCAAGGGCATCATCACCGGCGGATACGACAATGGGGTTGATTTCTCGTATTCCGACGAGTTCCGGTTCGATCACTCCTTCACCATTCCGCTCGCCTACATCCGGCCCGAAGCCGATCTCTCGGTGGTCCCCATCTTTTGCAACGTCATGTGCCCGCCTATTCCTCCCGCCAAGCGGTTCTTCCAAGTCGGTCAGGCGTTGCGCAAAATCATTGCCGAGTACCCTTCCGACGCGCGCGTCGGTGTGCTGTGCAGCGGCCACCTGTCGGTCGAGTTAGGCGGCCCCCGTGGCATGGGGTCCACCGACCCCGAATTCGACGACTGGGGCACCGAGATCGTGGGGACGGGTGACGTTGACCGCGCCCTCCGGGAGTTGACCTACGACCGGTTCTGGCAGGCGGGCAACTACACCGCCGGTTTCCTCACCTTCGTCCTCCTCATGGGCCTGGTGGACGGCCGCCCGGCGAGCCATTGGGAAGTGGTGCACTCGGACACCAACAGCGCACCGTTTTTCACCTGGGACCTGCACCAGGGAGGCGGGAAATGAGCCTCTATTACGTCAACAAAGTGGTCAAACTGATCGTACATACCGAGGACACCGTGGCCCGGCGCCGCTGGCTGGAGCGGCCGGAAGAGGTGCTGGAGGGGATGGACCTCACCCCTGAAGAGCGTCGCGCGCTGCTTTTGCCCGACATCGCCGCTCTCTACAGCATGGGCGCCCACCCCGCCCTGCTCCCGCCCTTCATGGCGGTGAAGGACAAGGAGGGCCCGGCGACCCTGATGGCGCGCTACCTGAACATCGTGAGCGGCCTCGGTCACCCCAGCATCGCCACCTGAGGTAGGACCGCGTCCGCTTTAGCTGCGTTCAACACGCTGACGGGCGTGGCCCGGCCCCCAGCCCTATGCTAAGCTAGGTGAACTTGCGGGAGAGGCGCCGCTCTTCCGGTGGCGCCCAACCGTTCCTTGAGGTGTTGCGTGCAGGATTCGGTCGAACCCATCGTTCAACGCCGCAGCCGGCGCGGTTCTAGCGTTGCCCGAGGCGGGAACGAGCCCGGCCGAGCTAAACTGGAGGCGCTTCACCGCATCCAGGAGCGCGTGTTGTGGCTGGCCACCCGCATGGTCCACGAAGCCAACAACGTGCGGCACAGCGTGGACAAATCGAAGGTTGGCGGCCACCAGGCGTCCAGCGCGTCGATGGTTGGCATCCTCACCGCCCTCTATTTTTCCTGGCTTCGCAATGGCGACCGGGTCGCGGTGAAGCCCCATGCCAGCCCCGTTTTCCACGCGATCCAATACCTGCTCGGCAATCTAGACCGCTCGTATCTGAGCCAGTTGCGTGCCTTCGGAGGACTGCAGTCCTACCCCAGCCGCACCAAAGACCCCGACCCGGTCGACTTCTCCACGGGTTCCGAAGGAATGGGGCCGGCCGCGACCCTCTTCGCCGCCATCACCGACCGTTATGTTGAATCCCGTTTTCGGTCCGAAGCGTCGCCACGACGCCGTTTTGTGGCGGTGTTGGGCGATGCGGAACTGGACGAGGGCAACATTTGGGAAGCGGTGGCGGATGAGACCGTCCGGAACACCAACCTGGGAAACGTGCTCTGGATCATCGACCTCAACCGCCAGAGCCTCGACCGGGTGATCCCCGGCATCAAGGTTCGGGAGACTGAGGCGCGGTTCGGCGCGGAGGGCTGGCGGGTGCTCGAAGCCAAGTGCGGACGCCGGCTGCAGGCCGCCTATGCCGGCCCAGGCGGCGTTGCGTTGCAGCATCGCATCGACGATATGAGCAACGAGGAGTACCAAGCGCTGCTGCGGCTAGCAGGCGGTGAGGCGCGGGAACGGCTCATCTCGGGAGCGCCCACCGGCGTCCGCGATGCCCTGACGCGCTCGATAGCGGCCACGCCTGATGATGGGCTGGTGGGACTGCTGAGCGATCTGGCGGGCCACGATATTGCCGAACTGTTGAGTTGTTTTGATGCCGCGGGGGAGGACAGCAACCGGCCGGCGGTGGTGTTTGCGTACACGGTCAAGGGCTGGGGCCTCCCGATAGCCGGTAACCCCTTGAACCATTCGATGCTGTTGTCTCAGGATCAGATTGATCTCCTCCGGCCGAAGCTGGGTATTGACCCCCACGACGAATGGGCGCCCTTCCCCACTGGCTCACCCGAAGACCGCATCTGCCGTGAGGCTGCGGCGAGGCTGTATGGGCCAGGCCCCACCGGGAACGCGCGCGATCCGCTCCCCGTCACCGACGCAGACATACCGGAAACGATTCCCGGCCGGGTCGCCGGGGAGATCTCCACCCAAGAAGCGTTTGGCAACGCCATGGTGTCGCTCTCTCGCATCGAAGGGCCGCTGGCCCAGCGGATTGTGACCACCAGCCCGGACGTGAGCACATCCACGAACCTGGGCGGTTGGATCAATCGTACCGGGGTATGGGCCGAGCATCCCACCGAGGCCACCGACCCCGAAACCCTCCGCCTGTTGAGGTGGGCGCCCGGACCCAAGGGCCAACACGTCGAATTGGGCATCAGCGAGATGAACCTGTTCATGTTACTGGGCCAACTGGGGCTGAGCCGGGAACTGAATGGCGAATTGCTGTTCCCCGTCGGAACGGTGTACGACTGTTTTGTTTGCCGCGGGTTGGACGCCTTGATCTACTCGGTCTACTCCGGCTCCAAGTTCGTTTTCGCGGGAACGCCTGCCGGGGTGAGCCTGAGTCCAGAGGGTGGAGCCCACCAGAGCAGCGTGACGGTGAGCCTCGGAATGGAGCTCCCCAACCTCCAGCTGTATGAGCCCGCATTCCAGCGCGAAACCGAGTGGACGTTGCTCGAAGGGCTGCGCCGGTGTGCCGACCGGGAAACGGGGCTTTCCACCTACCTGAGGTTGAGCACCAAACCCATCGACCAAGCGCTGATGGCCCCTGCACTCAGTCGCCTCGGGGAAGCTGAGGTCAGGCGTCAAACGCTGCTGGGTGGTTATCGCCTGCTGGACGCCCGCCTCGACGCCGGACTCCCGGAACCCGCACCCTCCGTTCTCCTGGCCACGGCCGGACCGGTGATCCCGGAGACACTGGAGGCCGCCCGGAGACTCCATGGTGAAGGCGTCGGGGCGACCGTGCTGAACCTGACCTCGGCCGGCCGCCTGTACAGCGCCTGGCGGGCCTCTCAAAGCGACGCGATCCGATCGGGCGTGGCGGCCGGCGACCCAGGCCATCTTTCGGTTCTCATTCCGCCCGAGGATAGGGGCGCCCCCATCGTTCCGGTGCTCGACGGCGCTTCCCATGCTCTGGCGTTCCTGGGGAGCGTGTTCGGGCAAAGGGTGACCCCCTTGGGAGTCGATGCCTTCGGCCAGAGCGGCACCAGGCCGGACCTTTACCACTACATGGGGATCGATCCGGACCACATCGTCAACGCAGCGCTGCTGGCGTTGACACTGGCTCGCACCGGGAGCCGGGGCCGATGAGCGACCGGATGATCACGATCCCCGGCCTGGGGGACAACGTTACCAGTGGGGTCATCGGCAGGTGGCTGAAGGACGTGGGTGACCGGGTGCGCAAGGGCGAGCCTGTGGTCGAGATCCAGAGCGACAAGGTCAACCTTGAAATCGAAGCCGAGGCCGATGGCGTCCTCGAAGCGATCCTGATCCCGGAAGGGGAATCCGCCCTCATCGGAACCGAAATCGGCCGCCTGGGTGAGGGCGCCAATATCCAAGCCCCTCCACCCGAGGTCTCGATTCCTGTCCCTGCCGCAGCGCCGGCACCCGCCTCGCCTGCCGCCACCATGTCGCCCCCCCAAGAGCCTCCACCAACCTCTCCGTCCCCCGCTATCGCGATCACACCAGTGGTTTTGCCCGGCCGGATGGCGCAGGCATCCCATGGCCATGCGGACATTTCTGGAGCCCGGCTGGTCTCCCCGGCGGCCCGGCAACTGGCTGAAGAGTACGGACTAGACCCCGAACACGTTGCCGGATCGGGGCTTGGCGGTTCGGTTCAGGTGGCGGACATTCGCGCTGCATTGGAACGGGAGCCGCGGGAACGCATCGCTGCGCCCAGGGCGCCGAGCGGTCAGACGGGCAGCGGGCCATCGAAGGCGGCTTTGCAACCGGCCGCCCGTCCGGCGCCGGCGCAAGTGTCGGGCCTCCGGCCACTCTCGCCGATTCGCCGCGCCATCGCAACGGCGATGACGCGCAGCCGGGCCGAGATCCCAGACGCATGGACGTCGGTCGAAATCGACATGTCGGGCGTCAGCAGGCGGCGGGACGCCCTCAAGGAGGCCTTCGCCCAACGGACCGGGGCCAACCTGACCTTCGTGGCGTTCTTCGCCGAAGCAACGGTGGCCGCGCTGACCGAGGTGCCCCAGGTCAACAGTACCTGGACCGAGGAGGGCGTGCGGGTGCACGGCTCCATCAACCTCGGCATCGCGGTAGCAGGCCCACGAGGTCTGGTGGTGCCGGTGGTCCGGGAGGCGCAGCGCCTGTCGCTGGAGGGACTCGCCGTCGCCATTCATCAGGCCATCGGGAAGGCCCGTGCCGACAAACTGACGCCCGAAGACCTGCAGGGAGGCACCTTTACCCTAAATAACACCGGCGCTCTGGGCAGCGTGTTCACCCAGGCGATCCCGGTGCCGGGGCAGGCCGGGATCATCACGATGGAGGCGATGATCAAGCGCGTCGTGGTGCTGCCCGACGACAGCATGGCGGTCCGTCCCATGATGAACTCCACCCTGAGTTTCGACCACCGGATCATCGATGGCGCCGAGGCGCTCAAGTATCTTGGAGCCATCAAGAGGATCCTTCAGGCGGGACCGGCTTGACACGCCCTTCTCAGCATGCTAGTCTCTCCAAAATGCTCCCTGTAGCCGTCCTATCAAGCAGCCGCTGTGAGAGTATTCAATAATTAACAGCGCATTCCGCAGCGACCAGGGTATCAACCCAGGTGAGAGTTCCGGGATGCGCTGTTGCGCAATTTGGAGGGCCTAAGAAGCCAACACCAATCCAGGCCTGCCTTTGAATGCGGGTGGAAAGCCGGCCCTTGGGCCCCTCGGTTTCGCCTTGACATTGAGTTTCATGGCATGCCAAGGATTCAGAATTCTAGTTGAGGGGGGCGACGCTCGGCTCCGGCTGTGTTGGTGAACACCGCGAGCCGGAACGGGTCAGGCGGGGCGAGGTGACGGGTGGTCAAACAACCTTTGGAGGAGTCTATGGACGACTATATTCTTCAACTAGAAGGCGTCACAAAAATCTACGGCAAGGCGCGGGCCGTGGACAGTTCAAGTCTCCAAATAAAAAGAGGAGAGGTGTTCACCCTCCTCGGCCCCAGCGGCTGCGGCAAAACGACCACGCTCCGGATGGTGGCCGGACTGGAGCGGCTGGACGAGGGACGGGTTCTCTACAAGGGTATCCCCGTTGCCGACCCCGCAAACCGGATTTTTGTTCCACCGCACAAACGAAACATGGGAATGGTGTTTCAGTCCTACGCCATCTGGCCCCATATGACGGTGATGGAAAACGTGGGCTACCCCCTCCGGCTGCGAGGCGTAGGGGGGTCACAACTGCGGGATCAGGTGGCAAAAGTGCTGGAACTGGTGGGCATGAGCGCTATGATCGACCGGCCGGCGCCCATGCTCAGCGGCGGCCAGCAGCAGCGGGTGGCGATCTGCCGGGCGATTATATACGAACCAGAGCTGCTGTTGCTGGACGAACCTTTCAGTAATTTGGACGCCAAACTGCGTAACCAGATGCGGGTCGAGGTCAAGCTGCTGCAGCGCCGGCTGGGCATCACGGTGCTGTTCGTTACCCACGACCAGATAGAAGCGCTCACCCTGTCCGACCGCATTGCGGTAATGAGCGAAGGGCACATCGAGCAAGTCGGCTCTCCCTCCGAGATGTACGACAATCCGGCGACGCCCTTCGTGCGCGACTTCCTGGGCCAGACGGTCGTGCTCAAGGGCAAGCTGTCAGCGGGCTCCGACGGCCGGGTAGGGTTCGCCATGACCGATGGCGCATCCAGAGGGACGGTGCTCTACAGCAAGAAACATACCCTCAAGGAAGTGACGCAGGATGCGGACGCCTTCCTGTCGATCCGTCCCGAGGATATCCAGGTCCTGCCGATGGCCGAAGGCGGTTTGGCGGAAAACTCGCTCCCCGGCAAGATCGAGGCCCTGCTGTTTGTCGGCGACCGCTACGAAGCCCGTGTGCTGCTGCCCGATGGCGCCAGCATCCTGCTGCACCTGTCGCGGACAGGTGGGTGGAAGGAAGACCAGCCGGTGCAACTCGCATTGCCCCCAGAAAGGACGCACGTATGGCCAGCGTAAACGCTGCTCCAGGTGGGCTTACAGGTTTCATCGACCGGGGCCGCAAGATCGAGCTTCAATTCATCCTGATGACGATCCTGTTCGCCTGTGTGGCGTTCGTTGTCCTCACCCCCATGTGGCAGATCCTCACCCAGAGCTTCCAGGTCTCCAAGCCGGGTGAGGCGGCCCGTTGGGGATTTGAAGGCTGGAAGGCGGTGTTCACCGAAACCTCCCTCCAGAAGGCCGCGTGGAATACGGTGACACTGTCCGTGACCCGCCAGTTGTTTGCCCTCACCGGCGCCATCTTTATCGCCTGGCTGTTGGCGAGAACGGACGTCCCGGGGCGCAAGATCTTTGAGTTCGTGTTCTGGCTGGCCTTCTTCCTGCCGGCCCTCACGATTACGCTGAGCTGGATCCTCGTCCTCGATCCGCAGTTCGGTTTGTTGAACCAACTCCTCCGGGGTTTCAAAGACGGCAACGGACCATTCAACATTTACTCCTTCGCGGGCATCGTGTGGGTCCATGTGATGGGCACCAGCTTGGCGGTCCAGGTGATGATCCTCACGCCCGCGTTCCGGAACATGAACTCCGCCTTCGAAGAGGCGTCCCGCATCTCGGGCGCCAGCACCATGGGCACCATGGTGCGCATCTTCATCCCGCTCATGATGCCGGTCATCGTCGCGGTGTTGATGCTGTCATTCCTCCGGTCGCTGGAGGCCTTCGAGATCGAGCAGATCCTGGGCACGCCCATCGGTCTTTATGTGTTCAGCACCTGGATTTACGACACCCTCTACCAGCACATTCCACGCTATGACGCCGTGTCGGCGCTGGCGATCGTGATGATCCTGCTCTGCACCGGCCTGATTTTCCTTCAGCGCCGCGTCGTCGGAAAGCGCCAGTACACCACGGTCACGGGTCAATTCGTGTCAAACCCGATCCGGTTGGGGAAATGGCGAATCCCCACCGCCGTGTTCCTCGGCTTCATGTGCATCATCATCGTCGGCGTTCCCATGGTGTTCTCGGTGATGGGCACGTTCATGAAGCTGTTCGGCTTCTTCATCCAAGACCCGTGGACCCTGAAACAATGGGAGACGGCGCTGAAGGACCGGCTGCTCGCCAGGGCAGTCGGCAACACCATCGTCCTGGCGGTGAGCACCGCCATCGTGGCGATCGCGGTGCACTCCCTCATCGCCTACGTCATCGTGCGGACACGCTACGTCGCCCGCAGCGCGCTGGACTTCCTGACCTGGATGCCCTTCACCATCCCGGGTATCATCCTGAGCTTGGGGCTGCTCACCATGTTCCTGCAACCGCAATTCCGCCCGCTGTACGGCACCATGCCGACTCTGGTGATCGCACTGGTGATTTCGGGCATGCCGTTCGCTGTCCAGATTATGAAGAGCAACCTGATGCAGATCAGCAAAGACCTGGAGGAAGCCTCGTTCGTTTCCGGTGGCAATTGGTTCCACACCTATAGACGCGTCGTCTTGCCTCTGATCAGCCCCACGCTGGTGGTGATCGGGGTGATCAGCTTCATCTCGTCAGCCCGCAACATCTCCCAGGTGGCGTTGTTGTCCAACACCTCGATCCGGCCCATGTCCATCATGCAGTTGGACTACATCGCCGAGGGCAAGTATGAGGTGGCGGCCGTCATCGCGACCATCCTATTGTTCATGAGCGTCATCCTGGCGCTGGTGGCGCGAGTGTTCGGTTTCCGAGGCGTCGGCAGCAACCAATAAGCCTTCCGGCGCCGCTCGCACCGGCTAAAAAAGGGGGAGGGCTCGACGCCCTCCCCCTTTCCATCTCCGGCGCAACGTGTTCGGACGCCCATGACCATGGGGACACCACCAGGCCATGAAAAGGAGGGGTTGTCGTTGGCTGCTGGGAGTTGGGCTTGGGTGGCGTGATCACCACCCCCTTGATCCCCCTCCTCGGAGGAGGGGGCCGAAATAACGAAGATCAAGGTGAGGGGACGACCCCTCACACTCCCCGCCAGCGGGAGACCCGCTGGACACCCCTTTTCGCAGCAGAGTTGATGGGTCAGCGACCTACTGAGAGTTACTATCCGGCGTGCCGGAATTCCCCGTCGCTCTGGGTATCCGGGCTACAGCATCCCGAAACCACCGAACGGCGTCTGCCGGGTCAGGGCAACGTCGCGGTGTTCCAGCGACGATGCCAGGATACCCAGGCAGACCTCGGTGGTACCCCGGCCCCAGGCCGCGTTGTGCAACGTCAGCGGCCGGTCCTGACTCCAGGCTCCATACATGGCATCCAACTCCCAGGACGTGTAGCGCCGCTCGTAGGCGGTTCCAGCAGGGACTGCGATAGCGGTCTGGGCATCATCGGTATACAGCTTGATCCCTTCGGGCGTTTGCCGCAAATCGCCGCGTTCACAGTTCACCAGCGTGATGCCGAAGTAGGCGTGATAACGCTCTCCCTCGCCGCTCAGGAGGCCGCCGCTGTTGGCGCGGAGACTGCCGTACCGGGTCGCTTCCTTGTGGGCGTACTCATCGTCACGGCGCGCAAAGCCCTCGATCTGCCGGCGGGAGTTGAGGTGGGTCGACAGACTCTGTTTGCGCCCCCGCAGCCCGATGTTCCCGGTCAGTTCGGTGCTGTCGAAGTGGGCATAGCCACTGTAAATGAGCGTGGCTGACGCACCGTTCTCAAACTCGAGGAACGCGGTATAGCTGCCCTCGATGGGGCGGGAAGGGTCGATCGCCGTCGTCGAGGCTCGCACGCTCCGGGTGACGCCCCCCGCCAGCATGCGGGCAATGTCCACCTGGATCGGCCCTTGCCGCATCACCAGCCCCTCGCCCTGGGATGAGTCCAACTCGTGCCGGTCCCGGGGGCGGTAGAACCAGTCGCTGTAGAACCAGGTGTTCACCATCAGCGGCCGCCCCAACCGGCCCGAGTGGATGATATCGGCCATCTTGAGGATGGCCGGGTCCAGGCTCTGGGTGTGCCCCACCAGCACTCTCACTCCCCGGCGTTCCGCGGCAGCCACAATGGCGTCGCAATCCTCCAGGGTGAGCGCCATCGGCTTGTCGGCAAGCACCTGTTTGCCGTGCTCGATGGCGGCCAGGGCGTGCTGGGCATGGAGCCGGTTGGGGGTGAGGATGTAAACCGCATCGACGTTCGGGCTCTTGCAGAGGTCCTCGGCAGCGGCGTGGGTCTCTGCCCCGAATTCCGCAGCGAACCGTTCACGTGCCACCGTCCGGGGGTCCGCCCCCGCCGTGATCCGGACGTTGGGATGACTGGCAACCTCGGGCAGCAGCACCGTGCTGGCGACGCCGAGACCGATGATGCCGACCCGCATCAGCCGTTGATTCTCCGCTTGTGCCATGTGACCCTCGTCAGATCATACTGTCAGAAATATCCCCCGGCCGACCTTCGCCATGGGGCCGGCCTATCCATTCAGTTTCAGGGGTTCAGGCGGCGTCAGCCACTTCCCCCAACCCAGAAAAAAGGGGGATTCTCTGCGGGGGGCACCCCCGCAGCCATGGCAGAGGGCTGCCGCCCTCGTGCACTCCCGCCCCCGATCCTGGCAAGGCTCGCCTGTGAACTCATACGGACCGGCGTGTCAACCCTGCCGGATCACGAGTTCCCGCTGCAGTTCGGGCGCACCCTCCAGGTCCCACGGGATCAGCGGTGGCTGGAGCGGCGGCAACAGCGCCTCGCCCGCCCCGGCCCGCCGGACCGCCTCGTCGAACAGATCCCGCACCTCTTGGAGCCGGGGACTGTAACGCGCCTGGTTCTGGTAGTCGCCGGGCAGGGGGATATGGAGCACGCTGCCCTGGTGATGCTCCTGCGGCATCAGGATGCACTGGTTCTCGGCCGGATCCCGATACACCTCGATGGGGTCCTGCCCCCGCTCGACGGCATCAATCTGCTCCCGGAGCAGGTCGCGAAACATGATGATGCCGACGTCGCTCTGCCCGAGGTGCTCCTTGTCCCGTTGGGCGATGGCGCCGGGGGTGGACCAGCTCAGCATGTCCTGGCCATCGATATGGTCGGCGATGAACCTGCCATCGGCTTCGAGCATGGGGACTTCATAATAGGGGACCGAATCTTGGGGCGGCACTGACACTCCGGTCCGGTAGGCGGTGTACCAGATGTGCCAGGTGTACTCGTCGTCCACCGGGACCCGGATCTGGAACGCCGACACTCCCCGGCCGTTGCCCACCCGGAGGATGTTGGGAAAGATGACCGGGTGCCCGATCCTCCAAGCGTCGTGTTCCTCGGAGTCGCCCTCCACCACCCGCCGTTTGATGAGACCATGTTCGAAGCGGGTGAAGCCGATCTTCATGTGGCGGCGCTGACGCTGCCCAAACCGCTCCAACTCGCCGGGACCCTTCCTACCCAGCACGTAGTTAAAGAAATAGCCGTGCAGCCACTCGACGTGGACGGGGTCCATGGAGTTCTCCATGGGCTGCACCCAATTACACGGCACCAGCGTGGCGCCGATCTGCCGGACCACATTGTCCCAAACGTACAGATCATAGCGGGGCAGCAGCGGGACCGGGGCAGGGCCAAGGTACGCGAAGATAAGACCACCCAACTCCTGGACCGGATAGGCCTTGGTGCGCACCCGCTCCTTGAAGGTGGAGTTCCACGGCTCCGCGGGCTGCTCGGTGCACTCGCCCCGATGGTTGAAGAGCCAACCATGGTACGGGCACCGCAGTCCCTGGTCCTCCGGAATGCCATACTCCATTGAGACACGGCGATGGGGGCAGGGTTCGTCGATGAGCCCCAGGTTGCCGGACCGGTCCCGGTAGAGCACGAGGTCCTCGCTAAGGAGGCGCACCTTCTTCACGGGGTTGGCGTCCAGCTCAACACTGGCAGCCACGGGGTACCAGTAGCGGCGCAGCAGCCGCCCGCCAGGGGTGTCCGGGCCCACCCGGACGATCCGTTCGTTGAGTTCCTTGCTCAGCATGACGCCTCCGTCTCGCGCTCTGGGCCGGCGTGCGAAGCCCCTGCCGCAGATGCAGCAGGGGCTTCGTCGTTCATCGAGTGATGAGTGGTCTGGTTTCCTCGCCGCGTTGGTACGGCAGTTGCATCAGGGAAGCAGCGAGACCTGGCGATGCCATTCGCCCTGCGGCACCTCGGGCGCCCGGTTCTTCTCCAGCAGGGGCTCTCCCGCCTGGCTCTTGGATTCGGCCTCCAAGAACAGGCCCCGCACGTACTGGGTGATGGGGCTGAACCGGTCCCAACTCTGCGCCAACCGGACGCCCTGCATCTGTTCGGCCTGACGCCGAGCGACGTTGGCGTCGTAGGAATGCTCCTCCTGGGGCAGGTCGATGCAGACGTTTTTGGCGGCGTCTCGCACTGTCCCCAACGGATCCTTGCCCGCTTCGACCATCTCGATCTGCTCTTTCACCAATTCCCGCAGCATGATGACGCCGATGTCGCTCTGGCCCAGGTGCTCCTTGTCGCGCTGGGCAATTCTGCCCTGGCTCGCCCAGGCGAAGAAGTCCTGAACCAAGACCACCTCGGTGAGGAACTTGCCGTGGTCGTCGTACAGCGGCAGTTGGTAGACCGGGACCGACTCCTGCGGGGGGACCGGGATGCCCGGCCGGTATACGGTGTAGGTGAGATGGAGGGTGTTCTCGTCGTCCACCGGCACCCGGTACTGGAAGGTGTAGCTGCCACTGTTCCCTACCCGGAGCACGTTCGGGTACAGGATAGGGTGACCCACCCGCCATGGCTCGTCTTCTTCGGTATTGCCTTCAACCACGCGCCGTTTGATCAGACCGTAGTCGAACCGGTCGAAACCGATCTTCTTATGGCGCGAGGCGAAACGCTCGGGGTTCGCCACGCCACGCTTGCCCCAGACATAATTCATGTAGTAGCCGTGGAGCCACTCGACATGGACAGGGTCCAGCGAGTTTTCCATGGCCTGCAGCCAGTTGCAGGGCAGGTTGGTCACGCCGATCTGACGGGTGACATTATCCCAAACCAAAAGGTCAAAGCGGGGCAGCAGCGGCGCAGGTTGAGGCCCCAAGTACGCGAACACCAGCCCGCCCAATTCCTGGACCGGGTAGGCCTTGGTGCGGATGCGGTCTTTGAAGGTGCTGTTCCAGGGCTCGGCAGGTTGCTCGGTGCACTGGCCGGAGTTGTTGAATAACCACCCGTGATAGGGACAGCGCAGCCCCTCCTCCTCGGGAATGCCGTACTCCATCGAGACACGGCGGTGAGGGCAGGGCTCGTCGATGAGACCAAGGTTGCCGGAGCGGTCCTTGTAGAGTACGAGGTCCTCGCCCATGAGGCGCACTTTCTTCACCGGGTTCTCGTCGAGCTCGACCACACCCGCGATCGGATGCCAGTAGCGGCGCATCATCTCGCCACCGGGGGTGCCCGGACCCACCTGCGTGAGGCGCTCGTTCATCTCTTTGGTCAGCATGCGTTCCTCCTGTTAAGGTATCTGCGATTGTCGCGTGCACTCATTGCCTGTTATTATACGCCGCTTGCCACGCCGCGCAAAATCGGCTCCTCCTGCGGCAAATACCGGCGATCAGATGCTGTACAACGCCTTGATGTTGTCGTAAACGATCTTTCGCTTGGCGCTGTCGCTCAGGTCCTCCCGCTCCAGGAACTCCTCCAACACCTCCATCACCTCGTCGTCGGGTTCATGGGGGAAGTCGGAAGCGTACACGAACCGGTCCTCACCCAACACCGACACGCTGAAGGGGAGCACCTCGCGCTCTGCGAGTTCGGCGTGGAAGTACACGGGATGATCGCGCACCTGCTCCGAGGCCAGTTTGCGGCCTTTGCCGGCGGTGTTGCGGTCGATCCGTTCGATGAGATAGGGCACCCAGCCGCAGCCCGCCTCCAGAAACGCCGACTTCAGGTTCGGAAAGCGTTCGAACACCCGGCCGTAGATCATGTGGGTGAACTGCGACATCTGGGCAAAGGCATGGGCCAGCACGAAAGCCTGCCCGCCATCGGCGCCGACATGGTCGAGGTTGATGCCGATGCCGTGGGCACGCGCCGCGCCATGGATCGCCACCGGGACCCCCAACCGTTGGGCCTCGGCGTAGATCGGGTCGAACCGGGCGTCGCCGTAGCCAACATCGAGCCCCGGCGCCGGCAGCAGGCCCGCCACCATCCCCAGGTCGTTCACGGCCCGGGTCAACTCCTTGGCTGCGGCCTGCGGGTCCTGCACCGGAATGAGGGCCACCGCTTTGAGCCGGGCGTTCCGTTTTAGGAAGTGGTCGGACACGTAGTTGTTGTAGGCAGCGGCCAGGTCTGCCGCCCAAATCGGGTCACGGGTGAAGCCGAAACCGAGCCCCATGGTCGGGTAGATCACCGACTGGCTGATTTTAGCGTGGTCCATGAACTCGGACCACCCGTTGGCATCGTAGCGATGGCCACGGGGAGGTAGCCCCCGGCGCCAGCCGTCCAGCGTGGGAAACAGGTAATACGTGTCCAGCATCACGTCGGGGTACTTGCCGCGCAGGTAGGGCCGGATATCCTCGTCGCGCTCGTAGATATGCCCGTCGCCGTCGATGACCGGGGTGGTTAGCGTCGCCATGATTCCTCCTCCTCCGTTCTATAGACTCGCGGGGTCATTTCAGCAGTTCTTGGAAAAATTGCTCCATCTTTTGCCCCTCCTGCAGCGTCTCCAGCGTCCCCACGATCCGCTTGTACTCCCTGCTGTTGTCCACGACGTTGTCCTTATCCACGATCGGAACATCCTTGCGGCGGCTGTTTTGGGTCGACGATTGGGTATAGGAGATCTGGCCTTCCTTGGTGAAGAACCAGTTCAGGAACAGCTTGGCAGCATTGGGGTGGGGCGCTTTGTTCATCTTCCAGATCGGGGTGATGACCGGCAGGAAGGCATCCGGTAGATCCAGCACCTGGACCTTGTCGGCCAGCCCCGCCGCCCGGAACTCCTCCAAACTGGCGCCGGTCACGCCGGTGGCGACGGCGAACCTCCCCCGGATCAGTTGTTCAGTGATTTGACGAAAGTCCCGGCTGTAGGTGGGCTCCTGCTCAGTGAACAGCCGCTTCACGACATCCTCCCCTAAGTTCGCCTTGATAGCCGCGGCAGGGTAGAACGTCCCCCCATAAATCCGGGGGTCGCCAAAGATCATCTTACCCTTCCACTTGGGGTCGAGCAGGTCTCTGGCGCTCTTGATCTCCCCGGGTTTTACCAGGTCCCGGTTGATGTAAAACGCATTCAAGCCGCGCCAGCCGAAGCCGAAACCGTGTTTTTTCTCGGCATCCACCCAGCCGAATTCGTAACCCCGGTGCCAGGCATTATCATCCAGCACATCGGGCCGGATCAGGTCAGCCCGTGTCGGGGCGATCATTCCCGCCGGCATCAGGGTTTGGACGATGTCGTCGGTCTGGATCTGGGTGATGTCCCAGTTCACTATGCCCGCCTGCCACTCCTGGACCACCCGCGGGGTCCACAACCGCGAGCTTCCGAAGGTGGTGACCTCGGCGGTGATGCCGGGGAAGGCCGCTTCGAACGCCTCCCCGATCTTGCGCCAAGAGGCGCCGGCGCCGGTGAAATTCACCACCACCTTCCCCTCTTGCTTGGCGGCGGCGACCAATTGGTCCCACTCTTTTTCCCAGGCTGGCTGTACGGGGGCCGCAGCCGGCGCAGCGGGGGCTTGGGCTGCAGGCGCCGCGGCTGGGGCGCAGGCTGCGGCCAGCAGCGCGCCACCGCCGATGGCTCCGGCCCGAAGCGCATCACGTCTCGTCATCGGGTGAGGAGCCGCCTCTTGAGAGGGTATCATGCAATCTCCTTCCAACAGCTGCCGTTCTCCCACATCAACGTTGGATGGACGCATGAAACGCCCGGCAGTCGACGCTATCGTATGACCGAGGCAAATGCGGTATCGAAGTCCGCGGATTTGTCGTCGAGTTCCCAGTACATCGGGATGGCTTCAACTTCAGAGAGAGGTTCCACCCAGTAGCGTTCATTGTGCACGTTCTGGGTCGAGGGATGCGCCCGGTGTTGTGCAAAGAACCGTCCATCTTTGGTGCGGAACAAGAAGGTCCGTTTCTCCTGGGGAACCCACTCTGGTCCGCCGATGTAGTCACCTTGGGCCAGCAACGTTGAGGTGTCGGTGGCGTAGCGCTTTCCACCAATCAGGGCCGTCATCCGCAATGGTCCCATGGGCGTTCCCCTTCTTATGTCCACTACCAGTTCGAACTCCGGAAGTTGCCCGCATTATAGAGCGGGGTCAGAGTAGCGTCAATTTTCAATCGGTCCGGTGTTCAAATCGAGCCGTTACGAGTTCAGACATCAATGCCCAAGGGACACCACCGGGCTATGAAAAGGCGCGGGAGCAACAGCGCTTGGTCAGGTCATTCACCGCAGCGACCCACCCACCCGAGGGGAAAAAAGAAGAGGACGATGAGGGGACACCCCTCAAACCCCGCCAGCGGGAAACCCGCTGGTCACCCTTCCCAGGAGAGTTGAGGTTCGGACACGGGGGTGCGGGGGGCCGAAGCCATCCTGCCGGGGGATTGGGGGTGTTTCCCCAGAAATAACACTATTTCTTTTCTCGGGGGTGTGGGGCAAACGATCGAAGGGAAGCCCCTCTCGTGGCTGAATAGATAACCGGTCCGGAGCATTCCATCGGGTATCTTCTGACGTGCAACGCTGGGCCGTCGTAAAATACCCATCCAAGCTGCCCTATCCAGGAAGGAACAACGCCATGCCGCTGAGCGAAGCCTCTGCCCTCCGCCTGTTGGCCCATGCGTACCGGGTCCAGACCCGGTACCAGGATGCCAGGGCCGGTGGCAGGATGCGCCACCGGAGCCGCTGCTGGCGGTGCTGCGGGCGCTGGGGGCTCCACTGCATCTGGGCATGTCCAGCGTTCGCGAGGCATTGCACGCCCGGCAGCAGGCGCGCTGGCGGCGGATGGTGGAGCCGGTCATCGTGGCGTGGTCCGGAGCACTCCCGCCCGTGCGCCTGCGCCGAGTGGCCGGGGCCTCGGAGTGGGTGGACTGCACCATAGACCTCGAGGCCGGCGGTTCAACCTCCTGGCGGCTCAGGTGGGAAGACATGGCTCTGGAGCGGTCCGTCAGCAGGGACGGCGTTGTGCTTGAAGTTCGAGCTGCGGCCCTCCCACCCAGACTCCCTGACGGTTACCATCGCCTGCGCATCCAGACGGGGCGGGCGGCGGAGGAAGCACACTGGTTATCGCCGCACCGCCCCGGGCCTGGTTCCCCGAGGCGCGGCCGCGGCCGTCGTGGGGCGTATTCCTACCGCTCTACGCGCTCCGGCGTGAGGGCGGGTTCGGCGCCGGCGACCTCGGTGGGCTGCGCCGGTTGGTCGAATGGACGGGCTCGCTGGGAGGCAGCGCGGTAGGGACGCTGCCCCTCACCGCCGCCTTTCTCGACGAACCCTTCGAGCCGAGTCCCTACGCCCCCGCGAGCCGGCTCTTCTGGAACGAACTGCTCCTCGACATCGAGACGATTCCAGAACTGGCCGCGAGCCCGGCCGCTCGGGAGATCTTCGCATCGCCAGCTTTCCGGGAGGAGCGGGAACGGATCGAGCGCTCACCCCTGGTCGACTACGCCGCGGCGATGTCGCTCAAATGGAGGGTGCTGGAGCCCCTGGACGCCGCGATGACGGCGGCCGATGGCGCGCGGCGCACGGCCTTCGAAAGCCATCGCAGAGACACCCCCGGGTTTGCAGACTACGCCCACTTCAGGGCGGTGACCGAGCAGCGCCGGCGCCCGTGACCGGACTGGCCCGAACCGCTGCGATCGGGGCGGCTGCCGAGGGAGGATGGCGCCGCAGCAGCGCGCCACTACCACGAGTACGTGCAGTGGCTCTGCCACGAACAACTGAGCGGGGTAGAGGAACTTGCCTCCGACCGAGGGGTGCAACTCTATTTGGACCTGCCCCTCGGCGTCCATTACAACAGTTACGACGTCTGGAGGGAACGTGAGTGCTTTGCCCTGGATGCGGCGGGCGGCGCGCCGCCCGATGCGCTGTTCGCCGGCGGACAGGATTGGGGCTTCCCGCCGCTGCACCCCGAACAGTCCCGCTCCCAGGGCCACCGGTACTACATCGGGGCGCTTCGGAACTACATGCGCTATGCCCACATTCTGCGGGTGGAGCACGTGATGGGCATGCACCGGCTGTACTGGGTGCCGAACGGCTTCTCAGCCAAACAGGGGGTGCATGTCCACTATCCAGCAGGGGAACTCTACGCCATTCTGTGCCTCGAGTCCCACCGCAACCGCTGCTGGGTGATCGGAGAAAACCTCGGAACCGTTCCATCTTATGTCAATGTTGCACTCCAGACCCGCGGGTTGCACTCGATGTACGTGGGCCCGTTCTCCCTCACGGGCGATCCCGCGCAGCCCCTGGCGCCACCGCCGGACGGTTCCCTTGCCGGCATGAACACTCACGATACGCCGACCTTCGCCGGCTATTCGGCAGGGCGCGACATTGAAGACCTCATCGACCTCGGGCTGCTGGACCGGACGGAGGCTGAGCACCAGATGGAATGGCGGTGGGAAGCCCTCGACACCCTCGCCGGCTACTGCCGGCGGCAGGGTTGGATCGGCCAAGGCTCACCCGCGCCGGAGGAATTGTTGGCGGCCTGCTTGAAGTATCTTGGCCGGAGCCAAGCGGAGATGGTGCTGGTGAACCTGGAGGACCTCTGGGGCGAGACGGATCCGCAGAACGTGCCGGGAACTTGGAGGGAGCGGCCGAACTGGCGGCGGCGGGCGCGTCTGACGCTGGAGGAGTTCACCGCCTCGCCGGAGGTGCGGGATACCCTTCGGGGCATCATTCCTTCCGGCGGTTGAGCAGCCGTCGCTGTCGGACTGGTCGATCGTGAACTGACCAGCGGCTGTTTTCGCACGGGCATTGAGTTCACGCCGCGTTTGGTTGACAGGGCAGGAGCCCTCCACTATCCTGCCACCAAGCCGGGCACGGCGCCACACGAGCCGCCGTCCCATCGCTGCCGCATTTCCGGCATCCATCCATCTACCGTTAGGAGCGCATCTATGCCATCCCGAGCCACCATCGACGCCGACGGGCATGTTTTCGAGGACCTCGCCCGGATCGGCAAGCTGATGCCGAAGGAGTACTGGACCAACAACGCCCCTCCCTCCAACGCCTTTGCGCCGCTCGACCACATGCACACCGCGCTGGGCCGCACGCTGCCGGGAGCGTTCGGCGACGGCAAGCCCGTCAACTCCCCCGAATGGTTCCACTTCTTGGAAGACGTGGGGGTCGAGGCGACGGTGCTGTACCCCACCGCCGGACTGGCCTACGGCCGGATGAACGACGTCGACTGGGCCATCGCCGCCTGCCGGGCTTACAACGACTGGCTGCACGAAGCCTACGTGGCCAAGAGCCCCCGCTTTCGGGGGATGGCGCTGATCCCGCTGCAGGATCCCGATGAGGCCGTGGTGGAACTGCGGCGGGCCGTTACCGAACTCAAGATGACCGGCGCCATGCTCCCTTCCACCGGGCTGAAGGCGCACCTCGGATCCAAGGAGTACTGGCCGGTGTACGCCGAAGCCGAGCGGCTGGGATGTGCGCTGGCGCTCCACGGCGGCAGCCACATCAATCTGGGTTTCAACGACCTCAACATGTTCGCCCCGATCCACGCCCTGGGCCACCCCTACGGCATCATGATCGGCTTCGCCGGAATCATCTTCAACGGCGTGCTGGACCGGTTCCCCGGAGTCCGCGTCGGTTTTCTCGAAGCGGGGGTGGGCTGGCTGGCGTTCACGCTGGAGCGCTTCGACGGCTCCTACAAGGCGTTCACCCCCATCGACCTCCGGGGCCAGTACATGCAGTTCAAGTCCGGCGAGCGCAAACCGAGCCACGTCATCCGCCGCCACATCGAAGAGGGGCGGATCTTCGTCGGCGTCGAGGGCGATGAGCCCACCCTGCCCCACGCGGTGAAGACCGTGGGCAACAAACCCTTCATGTTCTCCACCGACTACCCCCACGAAGTCACGAATGAGACCTGCAAGGAGGAGATCCAGGAACTGCTGGAAAACGAAGAACTGAGCGACGCCGACAAGGAGGCGATCCTCTACACCAACGCCAAGCGGTTTTACGCCCTCGGCGATTAGACTGGCCCACATCCCTTCTCAAGGAGAACATCATGCCGAATGAATGCCGTGCGGCGGTGATCACCGGGTTCAACAAGCCCTTGGAAGTCCAAAAGGTGCCGATTCCCGACCTGGAACCGAAAGCCATGCTTGCGAAGGTGGAGGCGGCGACCTTATGCGGCACCGATGTCCACCGCTGGCATGGCGCCAACGTCCAACCCGGCATCATGCCCTTCATCCCCGGCCACGAGACCTGCGGGATCATCGAAGAGATGAATGGCCCCCGCACGGATCTCCTGGGTTCGCCCCTCAAGAAGGGCGACCGGGTGCTGTGGTCCTATCCGTCATGCGGCCGTTGCTATTGGTGCACCATCGCCCGGCAACCCTCGATCTGCCCCGAGATCATGTATTGGGGGTGCAATCACTCCAACGAATACCCCTACCTGCTGGGCGGATGCGCCGAATACCAGTATGTGCCGCCCCCCAGCGATGTCATCAAAGTGCCTGACGAGGTACCCTCGCCCCTGGCCGCGGCGGCGGCCTGCGCCTACCGCACCGTGATGCATGGCTTCGAGCGGCTGGGCGTCATCGCGCCGCATGAGACCGTGCTGGTCCAGGGCAGCGGGCCGCTCGGACTCTTCGCTATCGCGGTCGCCCGCGACAAGAGCGCCTACCGGGTGTTGAACATCGGGGCGCCGGCCGACCGCGTCAAGGTGGCGAGCGACCTCGGCGCCGACGCAACCCTCAACCTGGACGACGTGCCCGACCCGCAGCACCGCATCCAGTGGGTGAAGGACCACACCGACGGCCGCGGCGCCGACATCGTCATCCAGTGCGCCACCCATGATGCGGTGCCCGAGGGGGTTGCGATGGTGCGAAAGGGCGGCCGCTACCTCTCCATCGGCGCGGGCGGCAGCGGGAAGGCTGCGGTGCCGGTCAACATCATGAGCCAGCACATCAGTTTCATCAGCGTCCTGATCGCCGAGCCGCGCCACTGGCTCCAGGCCGTCCGGTTCCTGGCCACCCGGCAGGACCTGAAATGGGAAGGGATGATCTCCAAGAGCTACACCTTGGACCAGACCAGCCAGGCCTTTGAGGACATGGCCGCCTTCCGTATCGTGAAGCCCGTCATCTATCCCCACCAACGCTAGTCTCCCGGAATGGGGAGTCCATGGCCCCGCTGCGATTTGCCAAGGGGTACGGGGAACATCCCCCTGTAACTGCCCAGGGATGATGTTTTCCTGACCTTCGGGACGGGAGTGCCAGAGGGCTAGCTCTCTGCCGGGGGAACTTGGGAGTGTCCCCCAAGAACAAATCTTCTCTTTTTTCGGGGGTGGAGCAAACGGCGCGCACGCGTCCCCATCAAGAGTAGTTAGCCACCCATGACCACGGGCCACCATGAGGCCATGAAAAACGGCTATGTGTTGACCGCCCAATAGCACCTCCGGCGCTGGTCGCCCCCTCCCCGGAGAGAAACAAAGAGGACAGGTGAGGGGGCGACCCCTCACGCTCCCCGCCAGCGGGAGACCCGCTGGACACCCCTTTTCATCGCAGGTACACTTCGGAAGGCGTCCATGCCGGTTCGGGAGCCAGAGATTGCCAGGGAGCGACAGATGAGGTTTCAGATCACCGAGATGGACCACATCGTCCTCAACGTGGCGGACATCGACCGCTCCCTGGCGTTCTACACCAACGTGCTGGGACTGCCGGCGGAGCGGGAGGACGAGTGGCGGGCTGGGAAGATCGGGTTCCCCTCGGTACGGATCAACGCGGACACCATCATCGACCTCATGGCGGGGCCGGTCCTGGGGGCGGCGACCGGGCAGAAGACCCAGGGAAACCTCAACCACTTCTGCATGGTGGTCGCGGGCGCCGACCTTGCTCCGGCGCTGGGGCACCTCGCGGCGAACGGGGTGGCCGTCCACAACGGTCCGGTGTCCCGCTGGGGCGCCCACGGCCGCGCCACCTCGGTCTACCTGCTGGACCCGGACGGCAATGAGGTAGAGTTGCGGTGCTACGGCTCGGATTGACGAACGAGGGCCCAGTCCGGTGACCGGTCCCTCGTTTTCAAAGCTGATTCCGCGCTCGCGCCCGGGGCATCGCTCACACCGCGGCGACCTCAGCCACCGGCCCGTGGACCTCGGGGAAGACCAATGATTTGACCACCACCGGCACCGCCTGGGCGGGGTAGATCATCTCGCCGATGTCGATGAAGTCGAGCTCCCGCAGGTGAATGCTGTCGATGGACACCACCTGGTTGCTGATGCCCATATCGTTGCGGATGATTTCCCCCACCAGTTTGCCGAAGTCGTGGGTGAACACAATGATGATGTTCATCCCATTGGCAATAGTTTTGGGCAGGCCCATACAGATCCCTTCAGCGAGCGCTCGCAGCAGTTGGTAGCGGGGGGTGCCGCGCCAGCCGATGGCGAGCGCCACCTCCTGTTCGCCCTCCTCCATATCGAAGCGCCGGAAGGCCCGCTGGATGGCGTCCCGCAACTCAACGGCGTCGATCTCCTCGTTCTCGCCCAGCACCGGGTACAGCACTGGAACATTGCGGATCGGGAGCACGCTCTCGTCGGAAATCGAGATGGTGTTGCCACTCACCTGAACTGTGAACTGCGACGCCCCCATAACAGTGGCACGGATCCCTTCCTGGGGTTGCTGCACCGGGCCGGGCAATTCAGCGGTGCGGTCGCGCACCGATTGGGCCAGCGGCAGCGCCAGATCCCCGAAGTTCCGCATCTCCCGCTGGTAAACGTACTCCGAGACACCGCCGGAAAACACCACCGCGTCCACCGGTTGCCGCGTTGAGAGTTCGGGGGTCACCAACAGGTCCCGCGAGAGTTGGGAGAGCGGCGCAGGGCGGGTCATCTCGAACATGCAATCGGCGAACCGCTGCGCCAGAGCTTCCCGATGCGCGGGCGACAGGACCTCACCCATGCGCAGTTCGATGCCGAGCGTATCGGCCACCGTCCGCGCCGCTGGTTCGATACGGATGATCCGGTCATCCTCATCGGTGGCCACCAACCGGCCGCCAACGCTCATCGCTGCGGTTTCCAACACGTGCCCATCATGCACTCGGGCGAACTTGGTGGTGCCGCCCCCGATATCAATATTTAGCACGGTGCTCGGCCCCTGCCGGGAGAGGTGCACCGCCCCAGAACCGTTGGCCGCCAGCACCGCCTCCATGTTGTGCCCTGCTGAGGCACAGACGAACTTCCCGGCCTCGCCGGCGAACAGGTGGGCGATGGCCCTGGCGTTGTGCCGTTTCACGGCTTCACCGGTCAGGATGATGGCGCCGGTATCGATGTCGTCGGGCGTGAAACCGGCCTCCCGGTACGCCTGAGCGACGAACTGCTGCAGCGCCTCACCGTTGATGGTGTACTCCGGCGTATAGGGCGTTAGCAGGATGGGAGACCGGTGCAGCACCTTCCGTTCCACCACCACGTAGCGGCTCGACAGGTACTGCCCGAGCCGCTGGAGGTGCAGCTTGGAGAACATCAGATGCGATGTGGAGGAGCCGATGTCGATACCGACGGTGGTCAGTTCGATATTGTCGGCATAGTAGAAGTCGTTCTTCGGGATGGGCCCATCGAAGGCCTCTGCCGCGTGCTCGTGATCATCGTGAAAATCGTGGTCGTCGTGCAAAGCCTTCTCCCTCACCGCCAGATGGTGGCCGCAATCCGGCCGGTTGGGGCCGGGCCCGCCCCGTTCATTGTAGCCGGGACATGGCAGCGCCGGGCGTCCCGCATTCGGTCCGCCCGGCGCGCCTGAGACGATGGGACGTCAGCGGGCAGCCCGTGCGCCGACGAACTCCTGCATGCGCGACTCGATGCCCAGTTTCGCCAATTCACCGCGGAACAGGTCGTGGATGCGGGGGTCCTCATTCTCGTACTCCACCTGGAACCCACCATCCTCGACCGACTTGTCCATGCCCTCGTAGTTGCGGATCTTGCTCTCCAGCACCGGGTAGCGGACGCCGCCGAAACCGAGCGCCAGGTAGCGGGAGGGCGTCGATGCCGTATTGAAGTGCTGGTGGAAGGTGGGGCCGTCGGGCGGCGCGTACAGCATCCCCGGCTTCCAATCGACCCGTTTGGCGCCCACGGGGTTCTGTCCCTTTTCCCACAGCAACGAGTAACCGTGCCCGCTGACGCAGAAGATGTGGGCGCCGGCGTTGTGGGCGTGGGCCTTCTTGTAGGTGCCCACGGGGAATTCGGAGATGTGAGCGTGCAGGGCGCTGTCGGCCAGGCAGAACTGGATGTTACGGCCGCCCGCCCCCCGTGCCTTCCATTCAGGAAGCTGGAAACTCACCAGGTCCGGCACAAAGGAGGTCTCCCAATTGTGGCGGCCCGGTCTGACCGCGCGGAACTCGCCCTCGCCTTTAAAGTAGCGCTCCTCGGCCAGGCGGTCCCGGAACAGGTAGTTGTTGTTGTAGATGAAATCGGTGTTGTGGAAGATGTTCAGGAGGATGGGCAGGTTGGTCAGCGCCGCGAAGCGGGCGGGCTCCGACCCGGACCCGTTGAAGTGCTGATGCCCGGCGTTCATCGGGATCCCGAACAGAGAGCCCGGCCCCCACTCGAAGGTGTACTTGGCGCCGTCGGCCGCCTGAATCGAGGTGGCGCCGCGGCCCTTCAGCACGTAGATCAACTCGTCGTGCAAATGCTGTTCAGGATTGAGATGTCCGCCCGGAGCGATCTCCGCCAGGTAGCAACTCAGGTAGTCGCTGCGGCCCACCAGGTGCACGTAGGCGCCCTTGCCGCCGAGGCGGGGCCACGGCTTCAGTTCGGCATCGAGGCAGTCGATGATGTACCCCTCGATGACCGGAACCCCCTCGGTCTTCAGGAACTCGCTGTAGGCAAACCGCAGGTAATATGGATTCTCAATCGCTAATTCGTCGCCCATCACTCCTCCTCTTGCTGAACCGGAACGGCCGCCCGTTCCGCTACTTGGCCTGGAGCGCCTGCCATTTGACGCGCTCTTCATTGAACAACTGCCGTATTTTAGGGTCCTCCTCCTCGTATTCTATCTGGGAGCGTCCCGCGCCGAGGCGTTCGTCCGGCTGGAACAAGCGGGGCATCCGGTATTTCTGGCTGCCCCACCGGAAGGCCAAATAGCGGGCCGGGTTGTCGCTGTAGTTGAAGTGCTGATGCCACCAGACATCCGGCGGGGAGAAGAACGCGCCCGGCTGCCAGTCGACCCGCACCGCGGGGTCATCGTCGGGCCACATCAGACTGTAGCCCTCTCCCGCCAGGATCACGATGTGGGCGCCCCCGCCGTGCCGATGACCCTTTTTGTAGTCGCCCGGCTTGAAGTCGGACACGTGGGAGCCGAAGGTGTTGCCACTGATCTCGAAACTGGTGCTGGAGCCGCCACCGCCCCGTTCGGCCCAGAACTCGAGTTTCAGGTTGCGGGCATCGGGAATAAAGTTGGTTTCGAGGCTGCGCTTGCCGATCAGTTGCCCCTCGTCGGCAAAGAACGCCGACTGGCCGTCGAAGCGGTCCCGAAACTCGAAGGGATTGCTGAACAGGAACTCCTCGTTGCGGAAGTACATCATCAGCAGCGGCATGGTGGAGACCGCAACCAGGCGGACCGGCGCATCGCCCTGCCCATTATGCATCTGATAGCCCGCATTCAACGGCACCGAGAACAAGCTGCCCGCCTGCCATTCAAAGGAGATTTTCGGGCCGTCGCCCTGCCACACCGTGGTGGCGCCCCGCCCGGACAGGATGTAGTAGTCGATTTCGAACAGGTGCCGGAGCGGGTTCCAACTCTTCCCCGCCGGAATTTCCGCCACGAACGCACCGGTGGTCCGCTCGGACCCCACTAGATCGACGAGGGCGCCCGAGCCGCCGGTCCAGTCCCATTGCGCCAGCGAAACCTTGTTGAGGTCGTCAATATGATGGCCGGTGAGAATCGGGATGCGCTGACGGTTCATCCACTCCTGATACGCGTCCACCCGCTTGATGGACGTATCAGTCAGCAGGCGTTGAGATGGGGTCATCTGGGCTTCTTGGGTCATGCATCCTCCAGGTGTGGTTCGGAACGGTCGTTGCGGAGGGCGGCTCCCCCCGGGTGGCGGCCCAACGCGAAGCCTATTCTACTCCGCCCAGACCGCACCGGCCAACCGTTTGGACCGTGGTAAGAATTCACTGTTGAGGGGCGGCCGGGCTCAGGAGTGGGAGTGCACGAGGGCGGCAGTCCTCTGCCGGGGGTGTGGTGCCAACAACCGGCTACCGTCTTCTTCCCGTCTGCGTGGTTCGGCGTCAATGGCGCCGCTCGCGCTGGCACACCCGCCCCCAAGGTTTCGGGCCGGCAACTCTGAACCGCTAGTGCTTCCCGGCGCCTCGTAGGCGTGGGTCCAGCAGGTCCCGGAGGGCATCGCCAAAGACGTTGCTGCCGAACACCGCTAGGGTGAGGACCAGTCCGGGCCACAGCATGGTCCATGGGGCATCGTGGAAGTGGCTCAGCGAGTCGCCGCTGAGCATCTGGCCCCAGGTGGGAAACGGCGGCGGCACGCCGAAGCCGAGGAAACTCAGCGTTGCTTCAGCGAGGATGATGCGGCCAAAATCGATGGAGGCGAGGATGATCACCGGCGCAAAGGTGTTGGGAACGATATGCCGGAGCATGATCCACGGCGTGGTGGCTCCCATGGCCTGGGCGGCCTCGATGAAAGGAGCACTCTTGATGGACATTACGGAACTTCGCACCACCCGTGATCCGCTGATGCCGCCGAGCGAGAGAATGAACACCACGGTGAACAGGCCGGGGCCAATGATGGACGCCAACGCCAGCAGGATCAGGAGGGCAGGCAGCGCAATCCAGGTGTTGACGAGCAGCTGCTGGATAAGCGCATCCACCCGTCCACCCAGCCATCCGGACAGAACACCCAACGTGGTGGCGATGGTGACGGAGATGACCACGGTGGTGAGGGCCACGTAGATCGACACCCTGCCTCCGAAGATGATCCGGCTCAGCAGGTCCCGTCCGAGGAAGTCGGTGCCCAAGAGGTGATCCGCGTTGGGCTCGGTCAGGATGTCGGCGAGGTTGATCGTGTCGTAGGGGTAGGGCGCGAGGAGGTCGGCCAGCAATGCCATGGCGAGCATCGCCACGACAATGGCGGCGCCGAACGCTCCCAGCGGCTTCTCGCGGACCAGCCGCCGAAGGAATCCCAGGAACCTGCCCCGTCCCGTGGCCCAGGTCCGGAGCGGCGCCGCCTCCCAAGCGATTTCGTGTGCCATCACTATCCCCCAGGCCGCACAGATAGCCTCAACTGTACCGGACCCGAGGGTCAAGCCAGCGGTAGCTCAGGTCCACCAGCAGGTTGCCCCCTATCACCACCAGTGCGTAGAGGAAGATCACCGACTGCACGGTGGGGTAGTCCCGGAACCCCAGTGCTCTAAGCGTGTAGCTGCCGATCCCAGGGAGGTCGAAAATCCGTTCGATCACCACCGTCCCCCCCAGCATCGTCATAAATTCGAGGCCAAGCAGGGTCACCACCGGAATCAACGAGTTCTTGAGGGCGTGGCGGGTGACCACCACTCGCTCCTTCAGTCCTTTGGCCCAGGCGGTCCGGATATAGTCTTGCCGCAGCACCTCCAACAACGTGCCCCGCATCATCCGGGCAATCCTTGCGATGTATTGGAGCGCCAGGATGCTGGCGGGCAACAGCAAGATCCTAAGGTTGGCCAAGGGGTCGTCGAAGAATGCCACGTAATCATAGCGCGGCAGCACACCCAGATAGACCGAGGCAAAGGTGACGACCATGACACCGATCCAGAAGCCCGGGAGCGAGAGTCCCAGTACCGCCAAAGACCGCAACACATAATCGATGGCCGTCTCCTGCCGTAGTGCCGCAATCACTCCGATGGGGATCCCGATCAAGATCACCAGGACCAGCGCGAACAGCGCCAGTCCAATGGTCACCGGCCAACGCCAGAAGATCTCATCTGCAATGGGCGTCCTCGACAGAATGGAGATCCCCAAATCGCCCCGGATCAGCCCTCCCAGCCAGGCCAGGTACCCTTCAGGGCCGGACTTGTGCAGCCCCAGGATCTCTGCGATCCGTTCCGGGTCGGCGTTGGCGGCGCCCCCCATCTCTCCCATCAGGACGGTGATGGTATCGCCCGGAAGAAAGCGGTGCATCGCATACACCAGCACCGACACGATGAACACCGTGGGGATCATTTCCAGCAATCGCCGGCCGATGTATTGTTGCATCTACCCCCCGTTAATGAACCGCGTGGGCGCCCGCGGCCCGACGGCCGGTATCAGTTGCCCTTCAGCCAGATGTCCTGCAACATCAGGCCCGTTTGCTCCCGGAAGGTGATCTCGTTGAAGCTGAACTTCCCCTTAACCCTGCCCTGCAGCGCGTTGAAGTTGAAAAACGACGGGGTTGTGCTCACGTACGCTTGATCGATAATCCGCAACTGCGCCTGCTTCGTCAACTCCAGCCGTTTGGCATCGTCTACCGTCTTCAGGAGTTGATCGACGATCTTATCGTATTCGGGATCGGCGATGTGGCCGCGGTTGTCGGAGAAGTTCTGGCCGCTGCGCAGGTTGCTCAGCGGGTTGGTGTCGAGGGGCTCGAGGTACGCCATCTTGCTGGCGCTGAGCTTGTCGTAGATGCCAACGGTGTGGGTGGACTGATGCTCAGCCTGCTCCACCACTTTCAGCGAGACATTGAACCCGCCGGTTTTCATCATGACCGGCAGCACCTGGAGTATCTCGTTGTAGGGCGAGCCATACGCCAGCGTCCCTTCCAAGGCCACCGAGAGCCCGTTGGGATAGCCCGCCTCGGCCAGCAGCTTCTTGGCCTCGGTGGGGTTGTATTCCACCCACTTCCGGATGTTCGCCGGGAGATCGGCGGGTTTCAGGGCGCCCTTTACGTAGAACGGGGACAAGGCAGACACGTTGCCCTCACCCTTCAGGATGCCCTTCACAATCGCCTCGCGGTCGATGGACATCGACAGCGCGCGGCGCACGTTGACGTTGTTGAAGGGCTCTTTGTCGTTGCGCATGTAAATGCCAAAGGGCGACGACGCTTCACATTTGATCCACTGGAGGTTGGGATTCGCCTGGGAGAAATTGGCCTTCTCCGAGGCCGTCACCTCGTCAAGCAGGTCGAGTTGCCCGGTGCGGAGCGCTGCGGCGCGGGTCGCATCGTCCCGCATGATCGAGATCTCCACGCCGTCCAGGTAGGGCTTGCCCGGTTTCCAATAGTCGGGGTTCTTCTCGTAAATCGCCTTCACGCCCGGCGTGTAGCTCTTCAGGATGAACGGCCCGGTGCCGATGAGGGTCTCGGGCTTCGAGAAGTCTCCCGAGGCGCCGCCCGCCTCTTTCGGAATGATGACGGCGCTGCGGTAGCTGAGGAATTCGTACCCGATGGTGGGCATGGCCTCCCGGAGCTTGATGACCACCGTGTTCTTGTCGGTAGCCTCCATGGAGGTGATGGCCTTCACCATGTTCTTCAATTCGCCCCGGTCGAACATGCGCTTATAGCTCCACACCACATCCTCGGCGGTGAGCTCACGCCCGTTCACCGGCGGCCGGTTCTGGAACTTCACGCCCTTGCGGATGTCGAGCTGGAGGGTGGTGTCGTTGGTGAAGCGCCACTTCTCGGCGAGGGAGGGCACCAGGAACTGCTGGCAGTACTCCGTCTCGTTGGCGGCCACCACCGCGTATTCGTCCACCAACCCGTGCAGGCGGCGGGCATCGCGCCGGCCACCCGGGATGTGGGGCTCAAAGCCGCCCTGAGGGTCGTCCCGGTTGTAGTACTTGAAGATCCCACCGGGCTGCGGCTTCTCGTCGCTGACCGCGGGGGCAGTCAACGGCGCGGCCGGGCTGCCGCCGGCCGCCGGCTGGTTGGCCCTGCCGCAGCCCATCGCGGCCAGCGCCGTCAGCGCCGCCGCAGCCCACCACCAACGCGCCTTCGTGGCCAATTTCAGTTGATTCATGGTCTCCTTCTGCACGGCGGCGAAGCCGCCTGGGCCCGCACCGTCACCAACAGATTAGGGCATTCTATCCAGGATTGGGGACGCCCGTCAATTCGCGTGGGGGATCCGAATTCTTATTCACGGATTTACACGGATTCACGAGGGGTTGAGGTTCGGAGTAGGGGCACGTTGCAACGTGCCCTTCTTGTCTGGGGTCGGAGCCACGCCCGCACCACCCACCGGGCGGGTTTGAAACCCGCTCCTACGTTATCTCCGCAGCTAATCCTTGGAATCCGTGGGAATCTGTGGACCCCCCTCCCACTCAGTAGTTCAGGAAGAGCCGCAGCAGCCGGTTCACCATACTGTCGATGAGGCCGGTGCGCACCGGCGCCACCTCGACCGGCCCGGTGGGCGCGCCGGCGGACGGCGCCAGCGACGGAGCCGGCGTGACCGGACGCCCGGCGGCGCGCGGTTCGAAGGTCGCCCCGCTGGCGTGCGTGGTATCGCCTCCGGCGGCTGGGATCGCCGGCTGGCCAGCGGCGGCCGCGTTGGGTTTCGTGATCCGGAACAGCACCGTGTACATCTTCTTATCGCCCTGCTGCGCCGCCCCCGCACCGATGCGATCCCAGCGTTGGTCCAACAGGTTCTTGCGATGGCTGGGGCTGTTCATGAAGTCTTCGCTGGCCGTCGGCGGCGTTGTTCCAGGCGATGTTCTCGCCCGCCGCCAGGAAGATGACGCCGAGGCTCTCGAGCTGGTCCACCACCGTGTTCCCGGCCGGCGGGATCTGGTGGGCGAAGTAGTTGCGGTCCAGCATGTCCTCGCTGCGGGCCACCGCCACCACCGCCAGCTGCCCGTCCCGCAGCAGCGCGTTCAGCCCGTTGGTGGTGCGGCTCAGGTTGCTGAGCGCCACCAGTTCTGGCGCCGCGGCGCGCGGTTCGATGGCGAGGGTGGCGGGGGCGTCCCGCCCGCCCACCACCAGCAGCACCGCCGCGAGGGCGAGGGCCACCGGAAGGTGATCCACAGATTTGCACAGATTCCCAGCGATTACGGAGGGTTTCAGAGGGGTATCCGCAGATGGATATCGATTTCCGAAGATTCTTGAAAGAAGCCTCACAGGACACCCCAACGCGTCGGCAACTTCGAACTTCGAACTTCGAACTTCGAACTGATAATAATGGGCTGCGCCCCGCTTGACCAGCGGGGCGCAGCCCATACTTTTCGGAATCTGCGTTCATCTGCGTTATCTGCAGATGATCTCTCCCACGGATCACTCCGGTCCCTTCACCGGCGGCGCCCAACGTCCCGTCAGCGCCTGCGCGAGCAGCTCGTCGGTATCCCGGATGCGGCGGCTCATGATGTGGAGGAGCGCCGTGGCCACGTCGACCGATTCGGCCATCGCCTGGGCCAGTTGAGCAGCGGCCAACTCCACTGCCGTGACGTTCACCTCGGCGGTCACGGTGGCCGAGCGGGGTTCGCCGTCCAGCAGCCCCATCTCGCCGACCACCTCACCCCGCCCCAGTACGCTCAGGAGCACCGGGCCGGTGAGGTCCCGATGCGAACGCTCCACCCGCACCGCACCCTTGACAATGACAAACATCACCCGTGCCGCGTCGCCCTGCTTCATCAGGACCCGCCCGGCCCGGAACCGCCTCGTGCGGCCCAGCGAGGCCAGCCGGCCGATCGCGGTCAAGGGCAGCCCTTGGAACAGCGCGGTGCGCCGCAGTGCGGCAATGGTCAAGTGATTCCCCCTCGGCTCGAATCCAGCGATTGGATTCTACCCGGTTGCGCGGTTACAAGTCAGTAACAATCGGGCCAATAAACCGTACAATTTCGTTACAGTTTGGGGAACGCGCCCTCGGCCCCCGCTCCGCGGCGGCTGATGAGGGCGGTGGTTGCTTCCCACCCGCCCCCTACACTCACCGTTGTTCGAGCGACGGAAAGGTCCCCAAACGCCGGCCTCGAGCTTTGAACTTCGACCCTTCCCTCCCAAATCTGCGGAAATCTGTGCCCATCTGTGGATAACTTCGGGTTCGGATCCCGGCCACTCACCCCACTAGTTCGATACCCAGCGGGCAGTGGTCGGACCCCTCGACTTCCGGCAGGATGAAGGCGCGTGCCAGTGAGGGGAGCAGGTCGGGACTGATGTAGAAGTAGTCGATGCGCCAGCCAACGTTGCGCGCTCGGGCCCGCGACTTCATATCCCAGTAGGTGTAGTTGCCGCCATCTTTGTTGAAGACGCGGAAGCTGTCCACGTAGCCTCGCGCCTCCAGCTTGTCCATCCAAGCTCGCTCCACGGGGAGGAAACCGGAGGTCTTCTCGTTCTCCTTGGGTCGGGCGAGATCGATCTCGGTATGGGCGGTGTTGTAGTCGCCGCAGCAGATCAGCCGCTGCCCCTGAGCCCGCAGCCCCTCCATGAAATCGAGGAAGCGGTCGTAGAAGTCGAGCTTATATAGAAGCCGGTCCGCCCCCGACTGACCGTTGGGAAAATAGACGTTGAGCAGGGTAAACGTGGGGTATTCGGCGAGGATCACCCGCCCCTCGCTGTCGAAGCGCTCGACGCCGATCCCCATTCGAACGCTGATGGGCGGCTGCTTCGTGAGGACCGCCACCCCGCTGTATCCCTTACGCTCGCCCCAATTCCAGTACGCGTGGTAGTCGAGCGGCTGCAACAACGCCGGATCGAGTTGGTCCTCCTGCGCCTTGATCTCCTGCAGCCCCAGCACGTCCGGCGATTCCGCCGCCAGCCAATCGAGCAGTCCCTTGCGGTGAACGGCCCGCACTCCGTTGACGTTCCAACTGATGAGTTTCATGGGTCGCATTGTACACCCCTCCGGGGGTGGTCTAAGGTACCCCTTCGGGGTATGGTTTTGAATTAATGAATGAGCCACATGATATGCAGGGCGGAATGGCGACGTGGCAGCACCTCGCCCAGGCGGCCACCAATGCCATCAGAACGGTCGATACGACTCACTACGTGCTAATCCCGGGCTACCACTGGCAGACGGCGTCCTCCTGTTGCCTGTACAACGAGACCCTGAACATCAACGATCCGGCGAGCAAGTCGCTGTACGCAGCCCATCAGTATTTCGATTCCAACATGTCAGGCCGCTACACCGTAAGCTACGCAAGTGACGGGGCATACCAAACATCGGCGTCGACCGGCTCAAGCCGTTCACTGACCGGCTGGCTTTAAACGGAAAAAAGGGGATCGTTACCGAGTACGGCATCCCCTGGAACGAGGGTACCGTCGCCGCCCCCGGATCCACAGATCCCAACCGATAGATGACCGTGCTGCATAACTTCCTCCAGAAGATCGAGGATGACCAGAACCTGGTGGGCGGCGCCTACTGGGCCACCGGGCCGCGGTGGTTTACCACCGACGACCGGCTCAACGTCGAGCCCATCTGGAACGTCACGAAGACCGTGGCAACGGACCGGCCTCAAATGGTCAAATTGGAGCAGTTCAAGAGCCATTAGACCGCGGGTGCAAGCGGATTCAAGCACCACGCGTTGATCCGTTTACGCTATCGGTGCCATAATTAGGCCTGCTAACCACCCTGAGGAGGCCCACCCATGCTGAGCAAAACCGACAACGAACTGCTGACCCGGGTCGGTCCCGGCACCGCCATGGGCGATACGCTGCGGCAGTACTGGATGCCAGCGCTGCTCAGCACCGAACTCCCCGACCCCGATGGGGCGCCGCTGCGCCTGCGGCTGCTGGGTGAGGACCTGGTGGCGTTCCGGGATTCCTCCGGCCGGGTGGGGCTCGTCGCCAACAACTGCCCCCACCGCGGCGCTTCGCTGTTCTTCGGGCGCAATGAGGAGCACGGGCTGCGCTGCGTGTACCACGGCTGGAAGTTCGACCTGACCGGGGCCTGCGTCGACATGCCGAACGAGCCGGCTGAGAGCAACTTCAAGAGCAAGGTCCGCCTCACCTCCTATCCCTGCCAGGAGCGCAACGGCCTGGTGTGGGCCTATATGGGCCCGCTGGCCCAGCCACCGGCCCTGCCCGCTCTCGAATGGAACCTGGTGCCGGAGGATCAGTACTACCTGACCAAGCGGGTGCAGGCCTGCAACTGGGCGCAATCCCTGGAGGGAGGCATCGATTCGAGCCACGGGTCGTTCCTGCACAGCGACCTGCAGCGCCCCGAGGGCGTCAACGCCCGGGATGGCGTGCGGGTCGGACTGCTGCCCTACATGTACGACGACCGCCACCCCCGCTTCGAGGTGATGGACACGCCCTACGGGGCGCACATCGCGGCGCGGCGCAGCGGCGAGCCGGACAGCTACTATTGGCGCATAACCGAGTTCCTGCTGCCGTGGTACACCATGATCCCGCCCTTCGGGAAGAACCCCACCTTCAGCGGCCACGCTTGGGTGCCCATGGACGACGAGCACACCGTCACCTGGAGCGTCCACTGGCACCCCACCCGCGCCCTGACCGAACGGGAACTCGATTACTGGCGCTCCGGCAAACAGATCCACAGCGGACCCCACCAGTACGCCCCCAAGACCTCGGCGCCCGCAGGCGCCTGGGTTCCCGCCGCCAATGTCGCGAACGACTACTTTATCGACTACGAAGCCCAGCGCAACATCCGGTTCACCGGGCTCGCTGGCATTTGGCTTCAGGACCAGGCGATGCAGGAGAGCATGGGAGCGATCTACGACCGCACCAAAGAGCACCTCGGGGCCAGCGATACGGGCGTGATCAAAGCCCGCCAACTCTGGCTGCGGGCGCTGCGCAACCTGCGCGATCAGGGCCTCACGCCCAGCGGGGTGATGGAGCCCGAGACCTACCGGGTCCGGCCGGTCTCGGCCCTAGTCCCTCGGAATACCCCGTGGCTGGAGGCCACCCGCGCCCTGTTTGAGGCCGTCGCGGGCTCGAACTACGACGCCCCTTAGACGCACCAGGCCGCGCCCACAACCCCCGAACACAGCGGGACGGATGGGGGGGGGGAGCGCCCCACACCCGGCGCCTCGGTGCCGGCCGTCGAAGTCCGCTGCGCCCACCGCGGCGACAGGCCCTCCGTCCCCCCTCCGTCCTCCTCCCTTCGGAATCCGTGAAAATCCGCGTGAATCTGTGGACCTTCCGGATTCGGGGAGTCAGGGGGTAAGAGTTCACAAATTGAGGCTACTATCGGGCTCAGGAGTGGGAGGGCACGAGGGCAGCAGCCCTCTGCCGGGGGAGTGGGGGTGCCCCCACATATAATTCACCTCTTTTTCCCTGGGTTGGGGGAGTGGCTCATATCCCCCGAACCGCTCACACATAGTAGTTCCGTTGGGGGGTATCGGTTGACATTCTCTTCTTAGCCTGAGTATCATCGGCCCGCCGTTGGGCAATCCATAACCTAGCTTCAGGGAGGGTATCGTGGCCAATCGTCAGGAGTTGGAAATCGCCGGGGTCGGGCATCCCCAGCCGTTCCCCCACGCCGTCAAGATCGGCAACATGGTCTTCACATCGGGCATCGACCCCATCGACCCTGCCACCGGCAAGGTTCCCGAGGGGATCGAGGAGCAGTCCCGGCTGTTGTTTCAGAACATCCGCACCATCCTGACCCAGGCCGGCGGTTCACCCGCCAACATCGGCCAGGTGACGCTGTACATGCAGGACCCGGTCCAGCGCCAGGCGGTGAACAAGTACTGGATCGAGATGTTCCCCAATGAGCACGACCGCCCCGCCCGCAAGACCCTGAAATTCGACTTCGGGGCCGCCTCCGGCATCCTGGTCCAGGCCCAGTTCATCGCCGTCGTGTAGCCCCAACCAAAACCACTGAGAGTGAGTCAAACTGCCATGGGTGTTGAAGGTAGGGTCGCCGTCATCACCGGCTCGGCCCGCAACATCGGAAAAGCCTGCGCCGTGGAGTTGGCGCGCCAAGGCGCCAAGGTGGTCATCAACGCCCGCAGCAGGGACAAGGTGGACCAGACGGTCGACGAGATCAGGGCAATGGGGGGATCGGCCTACCCCAGCTACCAGTCGGTCGCGACCAAAGAGGGCTGCGAGGCGCTGATCCAGGACGCCATCAAGGGCTTCGGCGCGGTGGACATCCTGGTCAACAACGCAGCCATCGTGACCTTTCATTACATTCACGAAATGCCCGATGACGAGTGGGACAACGTCATCAACACCAACCTCACCGCCTACTTCCGCACCACCAAGGCGGTGCTGCCGATCATGATGGAACGGAAATGGGGACGCATCATCAACATGTCGTCCCATGCCGGCCTCACCGGCACCACGCTGCGCTGCCACTACGCCGCGGCCAAGGGCGGCATCCACGCGTTCACCAAGGCAACCGCCAAGGAGTACGGGAAGTACAACATCACCGCCAACGCCATCGCCCCGTTCGTGGGCAAGGATGAGGTGGAGGATGCTCCGGAGCAGTACGGTGCACTCTACCGGCCCCAGCCGGCTGAATTCGCCGCCCAGAACACCGCCGCGTCCGAAGCCGCTATGGCAGTGGGCGGGGGAAAGCGTTCCAGCCCAGCCACCGTCGCCCCCATGTGCGCCTTCTTCGCCTCCGAGGAGGCGTGGTACATCACCGGCCAGGTGATATCGGTCGGCGGCGGCCGGTGGATGGGATGACTGCATCCGTAACTCGAACATCACAGGGGGCTCAATGAGCATCGAAGGACGGGTGGCGGTGATCACCGGCTCCGCTCGGAACATCGGCAAGGAGTGTGCGCTGGAACTGGCGCGCCGGGGCGCCAAGGTCATCATCAACGCCCGCAGCCGCGAGAAAGTCGACGAAACCGTCGAGGAGATCCGGGCGATGGGCGGCAAGGCGCTGCCCAGCTACCACTCGGTGGCCACCCGTGAGGGCTGCGAGGGGATCATCGAGGACGCCGTCAAGGGCTTCGGCACCATCGACATCCTGGTGAACAACGCCGCCATCATCACCTTTGACTACATCCACGAGATGTCCGAGGAAGACTGGCTGAACGTCATCGAGGTGAACCTCACCGCGAGCTTCCGGACGACCAAGGCGGCTCTACCCTACATGATGGAGAAGAACTGGGGTCGCATCGTCAACATGTCCTCCCACGCCGGGCTGACCGGCACCACCATGCGGGCGAGCTACGCCGCGGCCAAGGGCGGCATCAACGCCTTCACCAAAGCGACGGCCAAGGAATACGGCAAGTACCACATCACCGCCAACGCCATCGCCCCCTTCGTCGGCCAGAGCGAGAAGGTGGAGCACCCCGAGCACTACGGCGCCAACTATGGCCCGCAGCCCGAGGCGTTCCGTGCCCAGAATACGGCGGTCTCCATCGGCGCCATGGCCATCCCCGGCCGTTCGGGCCCCGAGACCGTGGCGCCGATGGTGGCGTTCTTCGCATCCGAGGAGGCCTGGTACATCACCGGCCAGATCATATCGGTCGGCGGGGGCCGCTGGATGGGCTGATGGACGGCTTCAGACTCGGGATTCGGGTACGGGGGTGTGCAGGGGGCAAAGCCTGCGTGTCCGAGCTTGTCGAAGGGCCGGGGGACTGGGGGTGTTCCCCCAGAAACAACAATCTCTTCTAGTGGGGCCCGGGGAACGACCGAGCAGCGGTCCCCGATGTCCGAACAGATACGGGCCGACGGCGCAGGCCGGTTCAACCGGCAGGCGCTTGACACAAACTGGATTCGAGGAGGCCGGATGAGTATCGAAGGAAGGGTTGCGGTGGTCACCGGATCCGCCCGTAACATCGGGAAAGCCTGTGCGGTCGAACTGGCCCGCCAGGGGGCTAAAGTCATCGTCAACGCCCGGAGCCGGGACAAGGTGGAGCAGGTGGTGGAGGAGATCCGGGCCGCGGGCGGGAAGGCGCTGCCCAGCTTTCACTCGGTGGCCACCAAAGAGGGGTGCGAGGGCCTCATCCAGGACGCGGTACAGGGGTTCGGCAGCGTGGACATCCTGGTCAACAACGCTGCGATCATCACCTACAACTACATTCACGAGATGCCCGATGAGGACTGGCTGAAGGTGCTGGAGACCGACCTCACCGCCTATTTCCGGACCACCAAAGCCGCCCTCCCGTATATGATGGAGAAGAACTGGGGGCGCATCATCAACATGTCGTCCCATGCGGGGTTGACCGGCACCAGCATGCGCTGCCACTACGCCGCAGCCAAGGGCGGGACTCAGGCCTTCACCAAGGCCACCGCCAAGGAGTACGGCAAGTACCACATCACCGCTAACGCTATCGCCCCGTTCGTGGGCCAGGACGAAGAAGAGAACCCGGAACATTACGGCGCCATGTACGGCGGACAGCCGGCCGAATTCACTGCGCTGAACACCGCGGTGTCCGCCGCGGCGATGGCGATCCCGGGCCGGTCAGGCCCCGAGACCGTGGCCCCGATGGTCGCCTTCTTCGCCTCGGAAGAAGCCTGGTACATCACCGGCCAGATCATCTCAGTGGGCGGCGGCCGCTGGATGTAGCCGGCCCGATATAAAGAGCACGATAAGGAGCAACTATGAGCATAGAGGGTCGGGTGGCCATCATCACGGGGTCGGCCCGCAACATCGGCCGGGCCTGCGCCATCGAACTGGCCAAGCGGGGGGCAAAGGTGGTCATCAACGCCCGCAGCAGCGCCAAGGTCGATCAGGTGGTCGACGAGATCAAGGCGGCCGGCGGAACGGCGGTCCCGAGTTACCGTTCAATCGAGAACCTGGCCGGGTGCCAGGGGCTGGTTGAGGATACGGTGAAGGCCTACGGGACAGTGGACATTCTGGTCAACAATGCCGGCATCACCAGCCACCACTACATCCACGAGATGCCGGACGAGGACTGGACTGCGGTGCTGGACGTGAACATCACCGGCTATTTCCGTATGACCAAGCTGGTGCTGCCCCACATGATGGAGAAGAAGTGGGGACGCATCGTCAACATGTCGTCGCACGCCGGGCTGACCGGGACCACGATCCGCAGCGGCTACGCCGCTTCGAAGGGCGCCATCATCTCCTTCACCAAAGCCACGGCCAAGGAGTACGGCAAATACGGGGTCACCGCGAACGCCATCGCCCCATTCGTAGGGATGGATGAGCGCGTCGACAACCCCGAGCATTTCGGCGCCATGTACACGGAGCAGCCGGCCGAATTCGCCGCCCAGAACACCGCCGTTTCCATCGCGGGAATGGCCATCCCCGGCCGCTCCGGCCCGGAAACAGTGGCGCCCATGGTGGCTTTCTTCGCTTCCGAAGAGGCCTGGTACATCACCGGCCAGGTCATCTCGGTGGGCGGCGGCCGCTGGATGGGTTGATCCGCAAACTCGCCTGTTTCGACTTCATCGTTTCTGCTACGATCGCACGGCACACCGCACCGGGCGGCAGTTCACTTTGGAACGGGTTCCAGCATGGCAGAGCTTCCACGTCTGAATGGAGTCATTCGCGCCCTTGAGCAGGGCCAGACCGCATTCGTGACGTTTTCGACCGCCGATCCCGCATCGGCGCAGGCGATCAACGCCGCCCCCTACGACGGTGTTGTGTTCGAGATGGAACACAATATCTACGACATCAAGACCCTCACCGCCGGAATACTACGCTCGAGCCGACCTGTGGCCCATGGACCCGAAGGGTGAGCTCATCGCTATCCTGATGATCGAGAGCCAGCGGGGCATCAAGAACCTGCCCAAGATCCCAGGGGTCGTGACCATGGCCATGTTTTCCGATCCCGATGGCAACGCCATCGGGATGATCAAGGGTTGACCCCTACACGGAACGCCGGCCCCGCCTCACCATCGAACCAGTGCAAAATCACAGAGCGGAAACAGGAGAACACCATGCCAAAGTTTATCGACTATCACGAAAAAGCCCCCACGCTACCTCCAGAGGTAATGGGGCAGATGGTGGCCGCGATCCAAGCGGGGAAGCCCAACGAACTCGGCGTCACCCCGATCAACCTGTTCATGGGCGCAGGCGGGCAGGCGTACTGCCTCAGCGAAGCCCCGAATGCCGAGGCCATATGTCAGATGCACGCCGCCGTTGGCGTGCCCCTCAGTGCCAAGGACGTGGTTGAGGTTCAGTCGCTGGTCTGACCCCGCCACGGCGGGGGCGGCTCGCCAAGCTACCACGAAGAGGGAGACCGGCGCAGGTGTCCCTCTTGCATTCCTCCGAGAGCGAAACCTCCCCCGGCCGCCCATGCTATACTTACATTACTATCGAATCAATAGTGTGGCATCGTCGCAGTCAGGAGGCTTTCGTCATGCCCGCAGCACAGCCGAAAGATATGCTCGCCATCCCCCGAATCGACCGTCCCGCCCCCGGCGCCCGGTTTCGCCCGGTGCTGCACGTGGTGCAGGCGGAGCAAAAACTGGAGGGTGCCGGATTCCCCGTGCGCAGGCCCTTCCCGAGTGTCGACCTGAGCTCCGCCGACCCGTTCCTGATGCTCGATCACCTCGGCGCCATCGAGTATGCTCCGGGCGAGGCCAAGGGCGCGCCATGGCACCCTCACCGCGGCTTCGAAACCGTCACCTACATCATGGACGGCGCCTTCCAACACCACGACTCGACCGGTGGCGCCGGCCTCATCGCGAACGGCTCAACCCAATGGATGACGGCCGGCGCAGGCATCCTCCATGAGGAGATGCCCACAGAGGAACTGGTCGCCACCGGTGGTCTCTTCCACGGCGTGCAATTATGGGTCAACCTTCCCAGTTCCCAGAAATGGAACCCACCCCGCTATCAGGACATCCCGGCAGACCAGGTTGCGCTGCTGAGTTCGCACGATGGAAGCTCCTTGGTCCGGCTGATTGCAGGTGAACTGGGCGGACACAAGGGCCCAGGAGTCACCTGGACTCCCATCACCTACGGCCACGCCACGCTGGCGCCGGGTTCCCGCATGGAACTGCCATGGAGAACCGATTTCAGCGCCATGGTCTACGTTCTGGCGGGATACGGGACCGTGGGAGAATCGCGCCGGGTAGTGGGGGAAGGCGAATTGGCGGTGTTCGGCGCCGGCGACACCATTGTGGTCGAGGCTGCGGAACAGCCCGAAGGCCCGTCAAAGAACCTGGATGTGCTGCTGCTGGGCGGACAGCCCATCGGCGAGCCGGTGGTGTTCTATGGCCCCTTTGTCATGAACACCCGGCAGGAGATTCAGCAGGCCATCGACGATTACCGGGCGGGCCGCCTCGGGCGCATCCCCGCCGAGTTTCTGGGGCGGGCCCGCAACAATTAGCGTATCCATTCAGTTTTAGGGCTTCAGGCGGCATCAACCACTCCCCCCAACCCAGAAAAAAAGGGGGGGGAATTCTTTTGCGGGGGGCACCCCCGCGCCCCTGGCAGAGGGCTGGCGCCCTTGTGCACTCCCGCCCCCGATCCTGCCAGCCTCGAATGTGAACTCATGCCGATTAACCCAGGCCCGCCCCACCCAAGGGCATCCGCAGGTAATCGTGGAAGCGGGCCTCAAAATGAGGGTCGCTGAGGAACACCCCGCGCCGGGCCACGGTCAGCGTGGCGCTGTTATGCTGTTCCACGCCCCGGTGCACCATGCAGCTATGCACCGCCTGCGCCGTCACCAGCACCCCCAACGGGCGGAGGTGCTCGTCGATGGCGTTGGCGATCTGGTGGGTCATCCGTTCCTGGATCTGCAACCGCCGGGCATACACCTCGACCACCCGCGCCAGTTTCGACAGCCCCGCCACCTTCCCCGACTCCGGGTCGGGGATGTAGGCGATGTGGGCCACTCCGTTAAAGGGGGCGATGTGGTGCTCGCAGGTCGAGGCGAACTGGATGTTGCGCAAAATCACCATCTCATCGGTGGTTTCGAGGTGCTCGTCCTCATCCAGCCTGAAGGTGATCTGAAGGTGCCGGGCAGCATCCTCTTTCATCCCGCTGGTGTACGTCAGCAACGCCTCGGCCCAGCGGTCGGGAGTGTCGCGCAGCCCCTCCCGGTCCGGGTCCTCCCCCAGCAGTGCCAGCACCTCCCGCAGCAGAGGGCGAAGCCGAGCCCGGCGGGTGCTGCGGGCCAACTGTTCCGCGTGTTCAGTGGGTTGTACCGCCATGTCTACTCCCTGGTCTGGTAGCGGGTGCGATCGGTGACACCGGCACGCTGGAACGCCTGTCGGCGCTCCTCACACTTGTTGCAGTTGCCACAATGCACGCCATCCGATGCCCGCATGCAGGTTACCGTCAATTCCAGCGGCAAATGCTGAAACCGTTTGAGGATAGCCTCTTTATGTTCGTTGCGATACGGAGCGATGATCTGGATGGGATGGTCCAGCCCCCGGCTCAGCACCGCCGCGTAATCGTCGAAGAACTCGATGGAGGCATCGGGGAAGGGGTTCGATCCCAGCGACCCGATAGCGATCTGCCCCACCGCATGCGTGCTGCACCACACTGCCGCCAACCCGATGAGAATGACATTCCGTCCCGGAATAAATACGGCGCTGTCGGGCGTGCCGGCGGCCGGAAGGCCCTGCCCCGTGACGCTCCAATGCTCTCCCAACAGCGGAGCGGCAGGGACCGCGAGCTCGGTCACCGCATGGATGTTCGGGTCGCCAAGCGCTGCGATAAATCGGGCCAGCGCGGTCCGTTCTTCTTGCTCCCAACTCAGGCCAGCACACAGGTAGAGCGGAAACACGGAGCGCGCCGCCGCGAGGTCGGCCATCAACACCGCGCTGTCGAGGCCACCGCTGGCCAGGACCGCGACGGCGTCGTGATCAGGACTCGGCATAGCTGGCACAGCCGGTTGGCGTCTCCCAAAGCCGGACCTCGGCCACGTTCAACCCGGCGCTACGGCCTTCTTGGAAGATGAGGCGGGCGATGTTCTCAGCCGTGGGGTTGTCATCCATCAGGTAAAGGGGTTCTCCCATCTCACCGAGCATGCGAGCCACCGGATCGTCACGGCACAACAGCATGCGGTGGTCCAGATTGGCGTCCACCCACTGTTTGAGCGTCGCGCTGATGTCTCCGAAGTCCACCACCATACCCAGCGCATCGAGCCCGCCGGCCGAGACATCGACCTCCACCCGCCCATTGTGGCCGTGGAGATGGCGGCACTTGCCTTCATAGCGCAGTAGCCGGTGCCCGTAGCAGAAGTCGAAGGTCTTGGTGACCCGGTAATGTCCGGACATGGTCTCTAGGCCCCCGGACCGGCCAGATGGCGGCCGGAGTCGATACGAATCGTCTCACCCGTGATCGACTCCGAGCGCAGCAGCGTGACCACCATTTCAACGATGTCATCCACGCTGGACTCCCGTTTGAGCGGCGTCCGATCCACCACCTGGCGGTCCCACGCCTCCGGCGCGATGTCGGGCGGCCGCAGCGTTGGGCCGGGCGCAATACCATTCACCAGGATGCCGTGGTGGGCCAACTCAACGGCGAGGGCGCGGGTCATGAAGTCCACCGCGGCCTTGGCGGTCAGGTAAGGCAAGTAGTCGCGGTAGGGCGTCTCGCCGGACGCCCAGTCGGTAAACAGTACGATCCTCCCGCGGGTGCGCCCGGTCCGTTTCATCATGTGCCGGGCGGCGTGGACCGCCAGCAGGTAGGCGCCGCGGGCGTCGTTCATCGCGCGGTCCCAGGCGTGGGCGTCCAATTGCTCAAAAGGAGTCCGTTCGTAACCGAAAGCGAGGTTCACCAGGCCGGCCAGTCCGCCCAGTTGGTCGGCGGCCTGCCGGACTGCGCGCTGCACCTCCGTCTCAGAGGCGATATCGGCCTGGATCAAGACGGCCGTGCCCCCGACGGAGGCCACCTCCTGCGCCACCGCCTCGGCTTCTGATCGGGAACGGCGGTAGAGCAACGCGAGCGGCATCCCTTCCCGTGCCAAGCGCACCGCGACGCGCCCGCCAATTCGACGCACTCCAGCGATGATGGCCGGCTGACCCCGCAGGTTCAAGACGCCCGCCTCCTGTGCAAGTTCACGAATCTATGATACATAAGCGGAGGGCGTTGCGTCGCCAAGATCCGTCGGGCCAGCGCGCGAGGTGAACCGGTTGCCAGATAATGAACCCAAAGCGTGGTACCGGTCGTTTTTCGACGACGCCTACCTCCAAGTCTACGGACACCTGTTGACACCCGACCGGTCTGCGACCGAGACGGACTTCCTGCTCCGAACGCTCGCGCTGAACGCGGGCGACCGGCTGCTCGACCTGTGTTGCGGCCACGGCCGCCACGCCGTGGGCCTGGCGGTTGCGGGCTTGGACGTGACCGCGCTCGACCTCAACCCGGCATCGCTCGCCACGGCCGCCCAGCATGCGGGGGAGGTGGGAGCTTCGCTGCGGGTGATCGAATCCGACATGCGGACGATACCGTTCAGCTGCCACTTCGACGCCATCATCAACATGTTCACCGCCTTCGGCTATTTCGAGAGCGAGGCAGAGAACGAGCGGGTGCTGGAAGCGGTACGCACCGCGCTCCGGCCCGGCGGCCGGTTCCTGGTGGACCTGCTGAACCGGGAATGGCTGGTCCGCAATTACATCCCCAAGGAGTGGTGGGAGCGGGACGGCTCGTTGTACCTCGAAGAACGCACCTTCGACCCTCAATCCAGCCGCAACCGTGTCCGGTTCGTGGTCATCGGTCCTGATGGCGCCCGGCAAGAGATTCCGGGCCACGATATCCGGGTGTACGCCCTTCATGAGATGATCGCAATGTTATCCCGTGCAGGTCTCCGCTTCACGGCGGTGTACGGCGGGTTCGACGGCGAACCCTACGGCCTCAAAACCCGGCGGATGATCGTGGTGGCCCGGCGCCCGGACTGACCGAGCGAAAACTGTCCATTTATGTCAACATGTCCCAGTGGGACCCAAGAAACGGGTGCAACCCACCCAACCGCAAGACCATCCAGAGCAGTAACCGACCCGGAGGAACGTCGATGGAACCATTGCACCAGTACCTGAAGACCGAACTCGCGATGGAGACCGAGGCGACCGCCGGACGGCGTCCCGTGAGAACGCTCGCGCCGCAGCCCCCAGGAAATCCGAACCTGCCGGGCACCTACCAGCCCGTGGGAGGCTGGACCACCATCGACGTGGCAGGTAAACCATACGAGGCCTATCTCTCCCGGCCCCGGAGGCTCGAAAAGGCGCCGGGCGTCCTGGTAATCCACCATGCTGGGCGCTTCATCCGTCCCTACATCCGGGATGTTGCCGAGGGGCTCTCGGCGGCCGGGTACATTGCTCTCGCGCCTGAACTGCTGAGCGGGATAGGAGGAGCCGACCAGTTCGGCAACGCCATGGCCCGCATCACCGACGCCCTGTTGGGCATCCCCACCGAACGGCATCTGGGCGTGTTGCGCGCGGCCCTGACGGCACTGCGGTCGCAGGCGGGGGTGGGCAAGGTGGGTGTTATCGGCTTCTGCTTCGGCGGCGGCCTGGCGTGGCGCCTGATCACCGAGGAACCCGGAATCAGCGCCGCCACGCCCTTCTACGGGCCAAACCCGCCGCTCGAACAGGTGGCGGGCATTGCGGCCGCCACCTGGGCCGTGTACGCCGAGGACGACGACCTCATCAACCCGGGCGTACCCGCGCTGCGCAGCGCGCTGGACGCGGCGGGCGCAAACTACCAGATGCGGACCTACCCCGGGACTCGCCATGGCTTCCACAGCCACCACAACCCGGACCGCTATCAGCACGAGCCCGCCCGCCAAGCGTGGGCCGATGCCTTGGCCTGGTTCGGAGAGCACCTGGCCGGGTAGGGCGCCTACCAGCCAGCACGCACGGACACCCTACCTTGGCAGGCCGAGTCCCCGCTGGGCGATAACGTTGCGGTTCACCTCTGAGGTGCCGAGGCCGATGGTGAAGTACACCGTCTCCCGGTACATTCGCTCGATGGTGCCCTGCAACGGGGCATGCTTGGTCCCCCGCCGCAACTGGCCGTACAGCCCCATCATGCTCACCCCGGTGTTCGCCAACCGCTGCGCCAGTTCACCGCCGAAGATCTTCGATGCCGAGTTCAGCCGCGTCGAGTCGAGGCCGTTGTCGTTCATCCCCACCGCGCGGTAGAGGATGAAACGGCCCAGCTCGGTGGCGATGGCGGCCTCCGCCAGCCTCGATCGCACCTCGGGGCGCTTTCCCACGTTCTGCCCGTTCATCGAGGTGGTGCGGGCGAACCCGGCCAAGTCGTCCAGCAAGCGTTTGCACAACGCGAAGCGGTTGATGCCGGTGACGCCCGACCGCTCCGTGGAGAGCGACGATGCCAACTGGTACCAGCCCTGGTTCTCCTCGCCGATGATGCTGTCCCGCGGCACCCGGACGTCGTCCAAGAAGACCTCGTTCTGGGCGTGAGCGCCGGTGAGGTTGATGAGGGGACGGACGGTCACGCCGGGCGCCTTCATGTTGACTATGAAGAGGCTGATGCCCTTGTGCTTGGGCACCTCCTGGTCGGTGCGGGCCGCCAGCAGCCCCCAGTCGGCCAGGTGGGCGCCGGTGTTGAACACCTTCTGCCCGTTGATCACATAGTCGTCGCCATCCTTGACCGCCCGGGTCTGGAGCGAGGCGAGGTCCGACCCGGCCGCCGGTTCGGTGAACAGCAGACAGAACTTGATCTCCGCCCGCGCGATCGGCCCCATGAAGCGGCTGCGCTGGGCCGGGGTCCCGGAGTGCATCAGCAGCGCGGCCACGGGATGTGCGCCGGCATCGGCCGAGCCGGGCATCCGCCGGTAGGTGAATTCCTCGCTGAAAATGAGTTGCCGCCACAGGCTGAAGCCCAAGCCCCCGTACTCCTGCGGCCAGTGCATGATGCGCCACTTGTTGGCCGCCAGCTTCTTCTGGATGGGCCCGGCAAACTGGAACTCCTCGGCCTCGTCGAGGTTCATCTCGTCCCATCCGGCGGGCAGGGTGTCGTCGATGAACCGGCGCACCTCGGTGCGGAAGGCGTCGTCGTCAGCGGACCAGCGAAAGTCCATCGTGTGTTCCTTTCATCGTGAACGCCTAGCGGCCCTTCCAGTGCGGGGCCCGCTTCTCGGCGAAGGCGCGGGGACCTTCCTTCGCATCCTCGGTGGCGCCGGAGATGTTGGAGAGGTCGTTTTCCAGCCGCAGACCCTGGTCGAGCGTCACATCGAGCCCCCGCAGCACCGCCTCCTTCGAGACGCGCACCGCCACCGGGGCGTTGGCCGAAATGAGTTCGGCGATGCGCTCGGCGGCGGGGATGAGATCGGCGGCGGGAACCACCCGGTTCACCAGCCCAATGCGGTAGGCCTCCTGGGCGTCGATGGGAGCGCCGGTGAGAATCATCTCCATGGCCCGCACCTTGCCCACCAGCCGGGGGAGACGCTGCGTGCCGCCCGCGCCGGGGATCAGCCCGCGCTTCACCTCCATCTGGGCGAAGGTGGCGTTCTCCGCGGCGACGATGATGTCGCACTGCATCGCCAACTCATTACCACCGCCGTAAGCCAGGCCGTTGATGGCCGCAATGACGGGCTTGTTGAAGCCGGCCACCGGGAGCGTGATGAAGGCGCGGTCGTACTGGCGGGCGGCCATCGCACCCGAGGCCTGCTTCTCGCTGAACTCCCGCAGGTCGAGTCCCGCCGAGAAGGCGCGGTCACCGGCGCCGGTGAGAATCACCACCGCCACTTCGCTGTCGTAGCGGGCTTCCTGGAGCGCCTCGCCCAACTCCCGGCGGAGCTGGTCGTTCAGCGCGTTCATTACTTGGGGCCGGTTGAGCGTGATATAGCCGATGTTATTGCGCTTTTCGTAGATGATCGCTTCGTAGCTCATGGCAATCTCTCCCGTGTTTTTTGATCTCTGACGGTGCTATGGCCCCCACCCCCCAGAAACAAGAGGATGATGTTTTTGTGTGTGGGGACACCCCACACCCCGGCAGAAGGGGCTTTGCCCCCTCTGCACACCCCCGTCCTAAGGCCCCGCGTCCAGGCATGATTTCAACTGCGCCAGAATCTTTGATCCCCCCTCCGGCAAGTGCCCGTCAGCGGGCGGACCGGATGAGGAGCATGGGCAGCTTGGAGTGCCGCAGCACCTCGTCGGTAACGCTGCCGAACATCAGGCGTTGCAACCCGCCCCGGCCGTGGGTTCACATGGCCAGCAGGGTGGCTTTCGACTCATCGGCGTAGGCGATGATGGCCGTTCCCGCCGACCCCTCCTGCACCCGCACACTCGCCTTCAGCCCAATCCCGGCCAGCCGGGCCTGCACCGACGCAAGATAGGCATTGGCGGCGTCCTGCTCCGCCACCAACTCCTCCTCGGCCAGTTGCACCCCGGTCTCGGCCACCGAGGCCGCTCCCTCCATGGTGCCGGGGGTCGACTGGATGATCAGTTGCGACAGCGGGGTGATGGACTGGAACAGCAGGACTTCGGAGCCGAACTTTTGGGCCAGTTCCTCCACGTAGGGGAGCACCGTGGCCGACAAGTCGGAGCCGTCCAGCGGCACCAGGATTCGTTCGTCCATGATCCCTCCTCAGTGGTGTGGTTCGAATTGGTGAGGCGGTGAGACCGGCCCTCGCGCACCACCCCACCCGCGGCTAACGAGTCCGGGGTTGCGCCCCCCCATTTCCATCGAGTGTGGGGACACCCCACACCCCCTCAGAGGGGCTCCGCCCCTCGTGCACTCCCCGCTCCGAGTAGCCAACGTCCCTGACCGAGGGCAGCCACACGGGCCTGCCTCTACGCTGCTGACCAGAACGGTCGTTGTTCTGTGGCCACCCCTCCCAGGGCGGGTTTCAAACCCGCCCCTACGGCTTTCCAGAATCCGTGAAAATCTGTGTCAATCTGTGGATGCTTCTCCGCCCCGCTAGCCCTTGCGTCCCGGATACGACCACTGGTAGTTGCGGTCGCCGTAAGCCTCGCCGGGCATCAGCGTCGTGATGCCCTCCTTGCCGAGTTCCGCCTGGAACAGCTCCCGGATCCACGGATCCTCGTCGGGGTACTCGATCTGGTCGCGGGCCCGGTCCTCCACCTTCTCGGCGTGGCCGCTGAACTGGGGCAGCGGGTGCAGCGCCAGATACCGCGCCGGGATGGCCCCCACGTTGAAATGCTGGTGGAACCACTTGTTGGGCGGGGTGAACAGGCTCGCCTCGTGCCACGGCACCACCACCTTCTCCTTGCCCTCTTCCCACAGGATGGAGTAGCCGGTGCCGCCGGGGATCACAATGGCCCGCCCCGGTCCGTGGCGGTGCGCCTTTTTGTAGGTGCGGGATGGGAACATCGACATGTGGCACGACATCTCGGAGCCCGCAAACTGCACGTACACCACGTGCCCGCCGGCGCCCCGGCCCTGGTAGGAGTCCATCTTGTCCCACGCGGCCATGTCCGGGAAGAAGTTGCCGTACCAGTAGTGGCGCTGCCCGCCGAACGCGTAGTCGTCGTTCATCGCCTTGGCCTCGGCGTAGAGGTCGGTGGTGAGCAGGGCGTCATTCTGGGGCGGCGTGTACTGCTGGATGTCCAGCACCGCCGACATCACGATGGGGAGGTAGTTGAAGTGCATCAGCCGCACCGGGCGGTCGCCGGTGGTGTTGCTGAACTGGTGCGAGAAGCCGCGCGGCACCATGAACATGCTGCGGGGCTGCCACTCGAAGCTCTTCTTCAGCGACGACCCCTCCTGCCACACCGTGGTGAGCCCCCGCCCCTGCAGCACGTACACCGCCTCGTCCACCGGCAGCCGGTTGGGCGGCAGCGTCTCCCCCGGCGGGATCTCGGTGACCCGCACCTCGCTCACCCCCTCCAACCCGTTGAGCTGGACGAAGGCGGCCAGGCACCCCTTGTCGTGCCACCACCCCACCTCGACCGTCCGAAGGTCTTCGATGTAGTAGCCGCGGTGGATGGGGATGCCGGCCGAATCCATGTAGCGGTCGTGGGGAAAGGCCTTGCGGCGCTCCTCCCGCGGGGCGGCGGTGGCGGTGGTCTGGGTCATGGTGGAGCGCTCCATTGATCCGATGGTCGGAGAACGATCCACAGATTAACACAGGGGTGGGGGTGCGTCCGCAGATTAAGCAGGTGACGCAGATTCGGATGGGGCGTAGGGCGGGTTTGGAAACCCGCCCTGGTGAGCGCCTCCTCGGACGCCTGCGTTATGATGCGGAGCAGGAGGCAAAACCACATGGCAACCAAATGAACGGCGGCTCAAGCCAAGACGACTTGCAAGCTCGACACCAAGCCCTACCTGGACATGGTGCGAGAAGCAAGGAAGGCGGCAAAGGAGGCCCTGGCTGAATATGGAGAACCCAAAATGTCGCTCCTCGAGCTTCGCGAAGCTATGGATGCGGCGCTGGGCGACACTTCCTTGACCGAATGGCTCCTGAAGGAACGCGAAGCTTCCTTATAGATGCCCGTCTTTATAGATGCCCGTCTTTTACCTGGACACCTCGGGCATCATGAAACGCTACCGCGCCGAAGCCGGGACAGATGTCGTCGACGAACTCTTGGGGCAGCCGGCCGCAACGGACCGCTTCAATACGTCGCT
>SHYD01000040.1 GCA_009692945.1 Dehalococcoidia bacterium
AAGCCCCTTCTGCCGGGGTGTGGGGTGTCCCCACACACAAACGGAATGGGTGGGTGGGCGCCGTCTTGAGCTTGCCGAAGGGTGGGAAGTACAGCCTTCGAGGTTGTCCGAGGAGAAACCTGCCCACTCCCATGGGGGCACCCCCACTCCCTCGGCAGAGGGCTACCGCCCTCGTGCACTCCCACTCCTGAGCCCGACCCCCCCCCAACAGTGCATTCTTACGGTCTCACGGCCCGTTTGACCGCACCTCATCCGTCGAACTAGACTGGATCAAAACCCCCACCCGCCGGCCGCCCGGCCTGGAGCGCATGTTTAACAAAACCGTCCTCAATAATGGCATCCGGGTACTCACTAGCGCCATGCCCCACACCCGCTCGGTGACTGCATCGATCTATTTTGGGGCCGGTTCGCGGTACGAATCGCCGGAACAGGCCGGTATCTCCCACTTCGTGGAGCATATGCTGTTCAAGGGGACGGAGAAACGGCCCCGGCCCGAGGACATCTCGGGCGTGGTGGAGAATGTGGGGGGAATCCAGAACGCCGCCACCGATCGGGAACTGACGGTCTATTGGTGCAAGGTCGCCAAGCCTCACTTCGACCAAGGCTTGGATGTGCTTCTCGATATGGTCCGCCACTCGGTGTTCGACCCGCTCGAGATCGAAAAGGAGCGGAACGTCATCCTGGAGGAGTTGAAACAGGTGCAGGACTCTCCCTCGGAGTTGGCGGGGCTGCTCATCGATTCGACCATCTGGCCCGACCAGCCGCTCGGACGGGACGTGGGCGGCTCCAAAGAAACCGTATCCGGCATATCACGCGACATGCTGCTGGGCTATCTGCATCAACAGTATGACCCAGGCAATACCGTGGTCAGCATTTCGGGAGATATCGTTCACGACGAGGTGGTGGAGCTGCTGCAGCGGGGCCTGGGCGATTGGGAGCGAGGCGCCCCCGCGCCGTATTACCCGGCAGTGGACGGGCAACAGCAGCCCCGCATGAACCTGCTGAACCGCAAATCGGAGCAGGCGCACATTTGCTTGGCGTTTCCCGGTCTGTCGAGCCAGCACCGCGACCGCCATGCTTTGGCGCTGCTCAATGTCATTCTTGGGGACGGTATGACCAGCCGTTTATTCCTCGAGATCAGAGAACGCCGGGGATTGGCTTACGACGTCCACAGCTACGTGAGCCATTTTCTCGATACCGGCGCCGTGACCGTTTACGCGGGGGTTGACCCCAAGAATGCCGCGGGAACCCTGCAGGCGGTCCTCGACCTCTTGCTCGTGCTGCGCGACACGCTCACCGAGGAGGAGCTGCACCGGGCGAGGGAACTCACCAAGGGAAGGTTGCTGCTCCGCATGGAGGATACCCGTGCGGTGTCGAGTTGGATGGGCGGACAGGAGTTGCTGAACCGTGAGGTGAAAACGGTCGATGAGGTCACCGCGCTCGTCGATGCGGTCACCCTGGCCGGCCTGCAGCGGGTGGCCCAGCAACTGATCGATGAACAACGGCTGAACCTCGCGGTGGTGGGCCCGTTCCGCAGCGCCACCCGTTTCGGTAAGATCATCGGTGCGTAGCCGGGTCGACCAGGTAGACCAACGCCCGTCCCAATAAAGGGACGGGCGTTTGAGTGATGGGCGACAATGGATTACGCCAGAATCTCCTTGATGATTGTGATGGTCTTGTCAGACTCCTTCGCTCCCTCCTGCGTGTCGATCATGAACGGCAGCGGCTTCTCGGGGTCGGCGTAGACGTCCTTATCGATAATAGGGATGTCCTTACGGCGGCTATTGGCCTCGGCGCCCTTGGACCACGACGTATTGCCGTCCTTGGTCAACCACCAATTCAGGAAGAGTTTGGCCGCGTTGGGGTGGGGGACCTGTTTGGGCAGCCAGGCCGGTTTGTAGGACGCCGCGTAACGGAAATCGGCCAGGGGCACTGTTTTCAGGTTCTTGCCCAGCCCCTGCGCTCGAAATTCGGCCAGCACCGGCACCGCCACCACCCCGACGCCGATGGCGTAGTTGCCCCGCACCATCCACTCCGTGATCTGGCGCGTATCCCGGTTGAGCGCGGGCTTCTGCTCGATGAGCAGCTTCTGTGCAAACTCGCGGAACCATTGATCGCCCCGTGCCACCCGTGCCGCGATGAGCGGTCCCCACCCAAAGCCGTTGATCCGTGGGTCGGACCAGGCGATCCGGCCCCGCCATTTGGGATTGAGGAGGTCTTCAACGGTCTTCAACTCGCCGTCAGCCACCATGTCGGTGTTGATCCACACGCCCGGGCCAAGGTTGATGTTGGCGGTATAGCCCCACTTCTTTTCGGCGTCGTTCCAGCCCGCGTCGAACCCGCCGTTCCAGACCTTGTCGTTCAAGACGTCGGGACGGAAAATCAGGCTCCGCAAGGGCGTCAGCGCCCCGGCGGGGATCAACGAAAGGAAAGGCGCGGTGGACATGAACAGCAGGTCCCAGGTGAAGAGGCCGGCGTTCTGTTCTTGCAGCACCTTCTGGGCGAACACATTGGAGGAGTCGGAAACGGTCTGCGTCACCCTGATTCCGGGGAACGCCGCCTGGAAGTCCGGCACCACATGGCGCTCGGCGCCCGAGGTGGAGCGGGTGACATCGTAAACGATCTCGCCCTCCTTCTTAGCGGCCGCCACCAGTTCTTCCCATTGCTTCTCCCACTCCTGTTTGCTCCCTGCGGGTTGTGCTGGCACGGGAACGCTGGGGGCCGGCGCCGGCGCCGCGGGGGCGCAGGCCGCGGCCAGTCCACCCGCGGCGGCGATGGTGGTGACTCGCAGGAAACTGCGCCGGTCAATCTGGGATTGTTCTGGCTGCTTCATTTTCGATCCTCCGCGTGTATACCGCTGAAACGATCACCGGGCCGGGCGATTGTTCGCATGGCTCGTTACTTGGCCGCGGCCTCGGGAATGGACAGGCCGTACAACTGCTCGACGTTGTCTCGCACGAGCTTGGCGCGTACGTAATTTGGGAGGTGGCCCAAGTCGCGGTCGATCACCTGACGGGAGTGGGGCCAGGTGGAATTGGGATGAGGGAAGTCGTTGGACCACATACAGTTGTTCTGCCCCCACCATTCCAGACAGCGCCCGCCGACGGTATCGTTGAAAAAGGTGGCATACACCTGCCGGGCGAAGTAGGCGCTGGGTTCCCGGTCCAGTGACAGCGGCTCGGATTTGAGGAACCGCCGGTAATAGTAGTCCCACTGTTGCAGATAGAAGGGCATCCAGCCGATCTCGTTCTCCACCACCACCAGCTTGAGACCCGGGTAGCGATGCAGAATGCCGTAGAAGATCAAATCGAACAACGCGTTGGCGGCTTCGCCGGTTTTCAGGTTGACGCTGCCCCGGTAAAGTTCAGGCCCCTTACGCTTCTCCGGTTGCTTGGTGTAGTTGTGCCCGGTGAGGATATGCAGGCTGATGGGGGCGTCGAGCGCCTGCGCCGCCTCCCACAACGGATAGTAATGCTCTGAGTAGAGCGGGAGGTCCGGGTGGGGCGCCTGCCAGACGATGGCTCCCTTGAGCCCGGCCTTGTTGCAGCGTTCCAGTTCCTTCACGGCCTGGTCGATGCGGTAGACCGAGAGGCAGGGGACACCCACGAGGCGTTCGGGATTGACCCGGCAGTAGTCGATGAGCCAGTCGTTGTAAACGGTGAAACAGGCCTCCTGCAGCGAAGCGTCATCCTGCCCGAACAGCGTGAGACCCAGGGTTGGATAGAGCACTTCGGCCGTCACCCCGTCGACCGCCATCTCGGTGACCCGTGCCCGGGGGTCGTGACCGCCGGGGTGGTGCTGGAAGCCCTCACCGACACGGGGCGGCGGGAACTTGGGAGCGCGGTCGCTGAATGAGGCGGGCAGGCGGGTTTCCCACAGGTCGTGGGGCTCCATCACATGCGAGTCAGCGGAAATGATGACTTCCTTTGCCGTTTCCGGTGGAGAGCCACCGCTCACCATGGTGCTGGTCATGTGCGTCTGCTCCTTGGGTGCTGCGGTTCAATGCTGTGGTTCGGCTTGGGCCTACTATCAGCAAGCCAATGGGTCAGTGTCAAGTTCGTGAAAAAGATAACGATGTCCCAACGGCGGTTCGGTCCGCCCTTGCTCAGTGGCGACGGACGATCACGGGGACGGAAACGATGGGGGAGACGTTGCCCGCGGTGTCCCAGGCCCGGAGTTCGATGGTCCCTCCCAGGCGCATCACGGCGCCGTCAATGCGGATAGCGAAGGTCCGGGCATACCGGGAGGCAGGGCCCCTGGCTGGCTCAAGCGGAGCCGCCTGCCAGCCAGCCAGGCCGGTCCGGTACTCCACCGTCGCTATGTTGGACGTCGGGACGCCGCGCAGATGATCGTCGCGGGCGCGGCTTGGCTGCAAGTAAGTGTCGAGGATATCGTCAATCGCGGGCCCGGTGATGAGAAGCACTTCGCGTCCTTCTGGGATAACCGACGTTTGGAGGTCGGGCCCGATCTGATCGAGCGTCACCGCGCCGTATGCGTCCAACACGCCGTAGCCCAAACGCGGGTGCCAGCGGACCGGCCGGCCCTGCGCGTCCAGCATTCCGGCCGGTTTGCGGGCGGAGAGCTTGATCCGCTTCTCGACCTGGGCCGAGGTGAGTGAGGGGTCGGACTCGAGAATCAGCGCTGCCACCGCGGTGGTGAGGGCCGAGGCGACGGAGTTGCAGCACTGGCGCCCGTAGGGGGCGCCCAATCCGAGCGGCCCAAAGCGTAAGACGGCGGCGGTGGTGGGCATGCCCACCACCGCCGCCGCCACGTCCACCAGGTCGCCCCACCCGAACCCTGCGGGTTCGTCTTTGTTGTCCACTCCCGACGCGGTGACCACCCCCGGATAGGCGGCTGGGTAGGACTGGACCTCGGCGTCCCGGTTTGGGAGGCCGGTTACTATCAGCACCCCTGCTTCGGCCGCTTCTTGGACTGCCAACGCCGGTCCGAGGGGCACGGCAGTCGCAATCGCAAAATTGGCTAACCTCACCCCTCGGGCATGAAAGTAGCTCAAGGCGGCGGATAACGAAGTGTCCCGTCCCGATCGAAGGGTGTGGAACGGAATCACGATCGAGCGTGGCGCTGCCCCAATCATTCCGGGGGCGCCGGCGCCGCCGATGATCCCCATCATGCCGACGCCGTGGCTGACGCCGAACAACCACGCAAAGGCCGTGGCCCAGGATTCCGGGGGGTCGTCATCCTCCAGGTTCGGAGCAAGGTCGGGGTGGCCCGTGGCCATCGCCCCATCGTAAACCCCCACCTTGACCCGCGTCCGCTCCGAGGCGCGGCCCGACCAGCGCAGGTCCAGCGCCGCCCAGGCTTCCTGCGCCCGGATGGCCCGCAGTTCCCAGAGCCCGGTGGGAGATCCATCCACCGGGAGGCCCTCGGGGGCCGGCGCGATCTCCTGGATCCGGCGGCTCGACGATTCTTCCAACTGCCGTTCCTCCGCCGGTATGTAGGACAGGAAAGAACGAGATTCAATCACGAAAGGCCATGGCTGCCGTAGCACCAAGAGGCCCCTGTTGAGCACCACCGCGGTCCCCAACAGGGTGCGGACGACGACCCTCAGCGCGATGCGCAGCGCGTGGAGTGTGATGCGCGGGCGGTCTGCCGGCACGGGGTTCCCAACTTTTCCTGAGCGATCGCCCGGGGTGGAGGCGCTTCCTGTCAACCCAGCGATTCCACAGTCTGCTGGTCTATGCCGGGCATGATCCACGGCATCTGGACGGCATCGGGCCAGCCGGCGTCCCAGTTCAGCCCCGCCATCTCCGGGGTGATGCCGCCGAGGGACATCCGGAAAGGGACCAGGTATTCCGTCCGGTCCCCATGGACCCGAAAGGGCCGGTCGTGGCCCGGATAGATGAGGTCCGTGGTGTCCAGGATCCGTTCGATGCTCTTGGTGGCTTGTTCGGGGTTCCAGAACACCAGAGGGTTCACCCGGCTGAGGGCAGCCGTCGCGAAGTGGAGCACATCGCCGGTGATGGCAGCGAGCCCATCGCCGGTCTCCACCAGCACTGTGATGCTGCCGGGCGAATGTCCCGGTGTGTGCATCACGCGGATGCCGGGCTCGATCTCATAGCCGTCTTCGCCTTCGATGATGTTGGGGTGACTCTCGATCATCGCTCCCGACCACTGCGGAGTGGCCCAGTCGTTCCGGTGGGGTTTCCTGGCGTATTTCCGTTCCCACGGATGGAGCACCAGCGGGGCGTGCGGGAACACGTCGAAGTTCTGGTTGTGGTCCCAGTGGGCATGGCTCATGACGACGACATCGATGTCCTGGGGGGTGAGCCCGCGTTGCCGCAACGCGTCGATCAGAAAGATGCGGCGGCCGACATGACCGACGTCCACCAGCGTCCGCTTGCGGCCCGTCACCAGGGCAACGGTGCACCAGGCGGCGAGACCGGAGTCCGAGAACACGTTGGAACCGGGCAGAAGCACGTCAATGACCGGCATGTTGCCTTTCCTCTTTAGTTGATTCTTCTCGCCCACGGGTATCTGTTCAGACTTGAGTGGCGGCTGCTCAATCGTTTGCCCCCCCCCGAAAAAACAACAGGTAGTGTTTCTGGGGGAACACTCCATAGGAGTGGGTAGGTTTCTCCTCGGACAACCTCCAAGGCAGTACTTCCCAACCACCCACCCATTTCGTTTGGGTGTGGGGTGTCCCCACACCCCGGCAGAAGGGGCTCCGTCCCCTCTGCACACCCCCGTCCCAAAGTCCTCATTCAGGCATGAAGTCAATAGATGCCCACTCCTATGGGGAACACCCCCAGGTCCCGGCAGGGTGGCTTCGCCCCCTGCACCCCCGTGTCCGAACCGAGACTCTGAACTCGTACGCCCACGGCGGGGGGCCGGGCAGTTCCTGCTCTCCGCGGCGATTACATAGGATGCGGCGGCCCGCCGGTTCCGGAAAAGCGGACGGGCGGCCCCGAAGGGCCGCCCGTCGATCCTAATGTCGCAGGGTCTAGTGATGGTGCCCATGAGCGTCGGCCGGAGCCGCCGCCTCCCTCTCAGGGATATCGGTCACCAGCGACTCGGTGGTCAACACCATGGCGGCGACGCTGGCAGCGTTCTCCAAGGCGGCACGGGTGACCTTTGCCGGGTCGATGACGCCCTGGCTGAGCAGGTCGGCGTATTCATCGGTGTAAGCGTTGTAGCCGATGTTGTTGTTCTTGCCATCGCGCTGGCGGCGGCGGACTTCCTCCACCACCACCGAGCCCTCTTTCCCGGCGTTGACGGCGATGCGTCGCAGCGGCTCTTCCAGCGCCCGGCTGAGGATGGTGACGGCGGTGGCTTCATCCGAATCCAGTTTGAGGCCGTCGAGCGCCCGCATAGCGGTGAGGTAGGTTACGCCGCCGCCGGCGACAATGCCTTCCTCGACCGCGGCGCGGGTGGCGGAGAGGGCGTCCTCGACCCGGTGCTTCTTCTCCTTCAGTTCCACCTCGGTGGCCGCACCCACCCGGATCACCGCGACGCCCCCGGCCAGCTTGCCCAGGCGCTCCTGGAGCTTCTCTTTGTCGTAGTCCGAGGTGGTCTCGTCGACCTGAGCTTTGAGGGTCTTGATGCGGGCCTGAATGGCGGACTCGCTGCCACGGCCTTCGATGATGGTGGTATCGTCCTTGTTGGAGACGATCTTGCGGGCCCGGCCCAACTCCTCAACTTGGACGCTTTCCAGCTTCCGCCCCATCTCCTCACTGATGACCTGGGCTCCGGTGAGGATAGCGATGTCTTCCAACATGGCCTTGCGGCGGTCGCCGTAGCCGGGGGCCTTGATGGCCAGGCAGTTGATGGTGCCCCGCAATTTGTTCACCACCAGCGTGGCCAAGGCCTCGCCCTCGACCTCTTCGGCGATGATAACGATGTTCTTGGTGACCTGGACCACCCGCTCCAGCGCCGGCAGGATGTCGGCCACCGCCGAGATCTTTTTGTCGTAAATGAGGATGTAGGCGTCTTCGACGACCGCTTCCATCCGGTCCGGATTGGTCACGAAGTAGGGGCTGATGAAGCCGCGGTCGAAGTTCATGCCCTCGACGTACTCGGTCTCGTACTTCAGGCCCTTGGACTCCTCGACGGTGATAACGCCGTCCTTGCCCACTTTGTCCATCACCTCGGCGATGAGGCTGCCGATCTCGGGGTCGGCGGCGGAAATGGCGGCCACCTGCGCCACTTGGTCTTTGCCGGAGACGGGCGTCGAAAGCTTGCGGATCTCTTCGACCACTGCCGCGACGCTCTTCTCGATGCCCCGTTTCAGCGACATCGGGTTGGCGCCCGCCGCCACATTGCGCAGGCCTTCGGCCACGATGGCTTGGGCCAGCACGGTGGCGGTGGTGGTGCCGTCGCCGGCGATGTCGTTGGTCTTGCTGGCAACTTCTTTGACGAGTTGCGCCCCCATGTTCTCGAAGGGGTCCTCCAACTCGATCTCTTTGGCGATGGTCACGCCGTCGTTGGTGATGGTGGGGGCGCCGAACTTCTTGTCCAGCACCACGTTGCGGCCTTTGGGTCCGAGGGTGATCTTGACGGCGTCCGCCAGGATGTCGATCCCACGGCGAAGCGCCTTGCGGGCGTCCTCGTCATACAGCATCTGCTTTGCCATGTTGTTCTTTCTTCCTCCGAGCTAGTCTCTAGGTGAACCGTTCCTGGGTGAAGTCTGGGCCCGCTGCCCGCTTTCTTCGACCGGCCATACCTCCGTTTCGTGACTGGTCACGTTAGCACTCGTAGGGTGAGAGTGCTAACAACGATTGCATGATAACCCACCGGCAAGCGGCGCGCAATAAGCGCCGGTGGGTGCAACTGCTTAGTCTTCGGGGGACGAGTTGTTACCCGACCATCACCTCGGCGTCGGCCACCCCCCCCCCGGCCCGAGAAAGGAGGAAAAGTTGGTGGTGGGGGCACGTCCCCCACGCCCCTTGCCAAAGGGCGCAGCCCTTGGGAATCCCGCTCCTTCCTCCGTCCACGGAAACGGGGGTGCAGGGGGGCGAAGCCATCCTGCCGGGGCGTGGGGTGTCCCCACACGAAACCATTTCTCTTGTTCTTGGGGGGTGGGGACCGGATCGGGACGCGGCCCCTCAGGACTGAGTTACCCGTGGTAACTGGGGATCGGTGGGCGGCTTGCGCCTTGTCACCCCGCCAGCACCGCACCCAGCGCGGTCAGGACCGTTCCCAGCGCCATGCGCCGGTTGAATCGTTCGCCCAGGAAGGCAGCGGCCATCACCCCGGTGAAGACGGGCGAGATAGATGAAAGCGCCGCGGTCTTGGCGGCGCCCGCCGTCTGGACCGCGTAGAGGAAAAAGAGGCTCCCCAGTCCGAGGCCCACCAGGCCGGCAACCACGATGATGACGGAGCCCCGGCGGGGATAGGCGAACGCCGATCGCCCGAAGGCGGCGAGGTTCGCCACCCAGAGGGCGGCGGCCACAACAGGGATCCGGACCATGTTGGCCGCCAGCACATCGACTCCCGAGAGTGCGAGGCGCATCATCGTGGTGGTGATTGCCCAGCAGAGGCCGGCCGCCACCGCGAAGGCCATCCCGCGCAGCGTTTCCGCCCTCGCCGCCGGTTGGGCGCCCTCGCTCGACGGCGCCCCCCGGACGATGAGGCATACTCCCAGCAGCAGCGCGGCCGCTCCGATGACGGATCGTGCGGTAAGGTCTTCGCCCAACAGCAGGGCGGCCAGCGCGAACGCCACCAGAATGTAGGCGCCGGTGGCCACGGGGTAGGAAACGGCGACTCCGGTCGTGCCCAAGCTGCGGACGTAAAAAGTATCGCCGCCGCCCATGCCGATCAATGCCGCCAAGACCAAGCTGGCGAGGGGCTCCAGCGGGATGGTTGCGGCCAACTCGGACTTGCCGAGCGCCATCCCGGCCGCCACCGTGAGGGCTGCGGCGGCGGCGTACTGCAGCGCAGTGATCCGGAGCGCCGGCAACACCAGACTGACCGGGCGCAGCAGCACCGCGTTCACCGCCCAGAGGAACGCACACGCCACGGCGCTGAGTTCCCCTATTGGCAAGGCCGAGTCCTCACCATGGGCGCGGGGCAGGTTCGGGCCGGAAAAGGAATTTCATTGCTCGGCCCATATCGACCCGGTTTGACGCACCCGATCCCGTCCCCTACGGTGCCCACGAATAGACCATTGCTTGCAGCTCAACCTCGAGGTGGAACATGCCCGTTGCGTCGGTGCGAGTGCACGCCAGCCCAGAAACCACATTTGCCTACCTGTCCGACCTGTCGCAGCACCGGGAGTGGACCGCCGAACCCTCGGCCGCCGACCCGGTGGACGATGCCCCGGTGGCGAAGGGGAAACGGTACTCCTCCAACAATATCTTTATGGGAAAGCCCTTGGTCGACAACCTCGAAGTGACAGTTGTTGAGCCCAGCCGGCAGCGACCGGGTCGCTCGCCCGCGTCCAGCCGGTTTGGCTTCATTGCCCGCGGGCCGCAAGCGGTGGTTGACTACGTGTTCACGCTCCGTGCCGATGGGGGCGACACGGTGGTCGAGCGGACGACCACCGTGGTGGAGATGCCCGCCTTCCTCAAACTGATATTCCCATTGATCTATGCCTTCGTCGGACGTAAGAGCGACGAAAATAGTCTTCAACAGTTCAAAGCGCGCGTCGAGGCGATCGGAAAGTAGGCGGCCGGTCCGTCTCGCATGGGACCCGTCACGCGGTGAAAACGGTGCCGGTAAGGCAGTCCGCTGCTCCCTGTGCTTTGGGTAATGCGGCGATGGCTGCCCTCTGGCCCCCGCCTTCAATGAACCGCAGGCACGCTTCGACCTTGGGGCCCATGCTGCCGGGTGGGAAATGGCCATCCCTTAAGTATCGCCACCCTTCGGCGACGGTCAGCCGGTCCAGCGGCCGGGGGTCCTGGGACTCGAAGTCCAAGTACGCGCGGTCCACGTCGGTCAGGACTGCCAGGGTGTCGGCCCTCAGATTCATGGCCACCAGTTGAGCAGAGAGGTCCTTGTCGATCACCGCCTCGATCCCGCTCAACGCGGCGCCGTCCCGGATGACCGGGATGCCGCCGCCGCCGGCCACGATCGGGATGACGCCCGCCGCCAGCAGCGCCTCGATGGCGCCCATCTCCACGATGTCGAGCGGGCGGGGCGACGCTACCACCCGCCGCCAGCGGCCCGGATGGACCTCCCTCATGTCCCACCCCCTTGAACGTTCGAAGGAGGCCGCCTGCGCCGCGTTATACTCGATCCCGATGGGTTTGGTGGGGGCAGCGAAGGCCCGGTCGTTTCCGTCGACGACCACCTGGGTGATCAGGCCGGCCGTGGTCCAGGTGCTGCCCAGGCCCCGCAGGCGGTTGCCCAGCGTCTGCTGGATCAGGTAACCCAGCTGCCCCTGGGTCTCGGCGCCGGCGACATCCAGCGTCAACGCCGGGCTCCCTCCGGCCGCCTCGTGGGCCAGTAGCAGGGTCCCCACCTGAGGGCCGTTACCGTGGATCACCACCACCTGATCGCCGCGCCGCGCCAGTTGTGCGATCTGGGTGGCCGTCTGATCAAGGAGTTCCCAGAGGGGCCTGCCGCCCTCCGGGGGTGCGGAGGGCGGCTTGATGGCGTTGCCTCCGATGGCGATGACGATCCGGCGGCGCGCTGGCACGTTATCGGTGGCGGTAGGGCGCGAGGATATCGTCCAGGTTCGGACGCCCCTGGATGGCCACCTCATACCCCACGCGGAGCAGCGGCTTCTCGACGGGGATCGTCCGGCGGAGGTCGATGGGCGTTGCGGACAACACCAGGTCACAGGGGACAGCGGCGATGGTGGCGGCGAGGTCCCGGCGCTGGACCTCGTCGTAGCCGAGCGCCGGCAGCACCGGTCCGATGTGACCGTATTGCCGGTAGGCGTCGGCGACGCTTCCTGCCGCCCAGGGCCGGGGGGCCACCACTGCAACGGCCCCGAAGCGGAGCGCCGCCGCGTAACCGGCCCCGGTGGGCATCCCTCCGTGGGTGCTGGTGGTGGGACCGTCCTCCACCAGCACCCGTTTCCCGCGCACCTCGTCCGGCCGCTCGACGCTCACCGGTGAGGCTGCCCGCAGCACCGGCGCCCTCGGGTTGACCGTGGCAATGTTGCGGGTCACCTCTCCGATCTGCCCCTCCCCTGCGGCATCTATCTTATTGATTAGGATCGCATCCGCCATTCTGAGACAGGTCTGCCCGGGGTGGTAGCGCAATGCGTCGCCGGCTCGGAGCGGATCGACCACCACCAGCAGCAGGTCCGGGCGGAAGAAGGGGAGGTCGTTGTTGCCGCCGTCCCACAGGATGACGGTGGCGCCGTCCCGCTGCACCTGGGACAGGATGGCGCCTTAATCCACGCCGGCGTAGACCGTGAAGCCGGCTTCGAGATGGGGTTCGTACTCCTCCCGTTCCTCGATGGTGCATCGGTGCAGGTCAAGACCGGCGAATCCGGCGAAGCGCTGGACGGCCTCCCGGCTTCGGTCGCCGTAGGGCATGGGGTGGCGGACCACCGCCACGTGGTGTCCGTGGTCCCGCAGCCAGCGGGCGATGGCGCGGGATGTGGGGCTCTTGCCGGCCCCGGAACGGACGGCGCACACCGCTACAACGGGCGCCGCCGCTTTCAGCATGGTTTCAGTGGGTCCCATCAGCCGCAACCCGGCCCCGGCCGCCAGCACCCGGGATGCCACCGCCATCACGTGGTCATTGGAGATGTCGCTATAGGAAAACACCGCCTCATCGACGCCCAGTTCCGGGATGAGGCGGGGCAGTTCAGTCTCGGGGAAAATGGGGATGCCATTCGGATACCCTGGTCCCGCCAGCGTCGCCGGGTAGATGCGACGTTCGATGTTGGGGATTTGCGTGGCCGTGAATCCCACCACCCGATAGGCGGGGTCGCCGCGGAACACGGTGTTGAAGTTGTGAAAATCACGCCCCCCGGCGCCTAGGATCAGGATCCGTTTACTCATCGTCGCGTGTCTGGGGTTACCGGTCCGTCATCCGGCGCGCAGTGCGGGCAACACGTCGCGCTCGAAGCGATCGAGTTGGGACGCCTGGTCGTAAGCGGCGAATCGGACGATGAGGTGGCCGGCGCCCGCCTCGGCGTAGGCGCGGGCGCGCTCAATCACGGCGTTCGGGTGGCCGAAGGGCCCCCAGCGGTCGCCCCACCAGTTGGCGCCGTAATAGCTCCGGATGAATCCGTCCGCCTCCTGGCGGGCGGTAGCCTCGTCGGGGTTCAGGTTGACGGTCATGTAGAAGGCGCGGTCGAGGGTCGCCGGGTCGCGGCCGGCATCGAGAGCGGCGGCCGCCACCCGTTCCCAAACCTCCCGGTACTGCTGGGGAGAGTCGGTGATCGACATGATGCCGTTCGCCCACCGCCCGGCGCGGCGGACCTGGGCGCCGCTTCCGGTGTGGTGGTGACAGGTGAGCCATAACGGAATGCCGGGCTCTTGGTACGGACGGGGCAACAGCGTCACGTCCCGGAGGTCGAAATCCTTGCCGGTGAAGGTCACCGGTTCGCCGGACCAGAGCTGGGGCAGCACCTGGGCGAGTTCCTCCAGCCGGTTGGCCCGCCGTTGGGGGTCCACCCCTGCGGCGGCCCACTCCTGACGTTGAGGGTCGTTGAAGGCGCCGCCCACTCCCATGGCCAGGATCAGGCGGCCTTCCGACAGGAGGTCGACGCTGGCGGCGGCCCGGGCCAGCAAGACGGGGTGGTACAGGGCGCCCAACAGCACCGAGGTCCCGAGCCGCACCCGCTGGGTCCGCGAGGCGATGGCGGCAAGGGTGATGAGGGGGTCGAGCCGTGGCTTGGCGGTCAGGCTGTCCCCCACCCACACCGCGTCCCACCCCGCTGCCTCCACCCGTTCAGCCGTGGACGCCAGCGCGCGAATGCCTGCTTGTGGGTCCTCGCCCAGGAGTGCCCCCCGTGTGGGAAGCAATAATCCGATTTGGAGCGGTTGGCTCATCTCAGTCCCTCACGAAGTTGGTGATTGGGGTCTCAGGCAGGGGACCAAAAAGCCTGGGGATATCGGCCAGTTGCCCCCAGAACCTCGGGACCTGCTGCTCCAACAGTTCGAGGTCCTCGGGGAGATCGATATCGGCTGCCAGCGAGGGAGAGTCGACGCTGCGCCACGGGGTGCCGTTGCGGTCGAGCGCCTCGACGTGGCGGGCGAAGCTACCCTCGCCCATGAGGAAGTCGAACCGGCCTGCGGTGGGAGCGATGATGGCGTTGGTGCCGCCCCGCCGTCCGGGAGCCAGGACGGCGTTCGCGCCCTCGAAGGCCCTTGCCAAGGAGACGACGTCGTCTGCTTCCAGGAACGGCAGGTCTCCCGGGAGAAACAGGATGCCTTCGAAGCGGTCGCTGGTCGCCCGGGTGTGCTCGGCGGCGAGTATGGCGTTCAAGCCATGGCTGGCGTCCCTCCTCCATTCGGCCCCGACCACCGAGGCAAGCAGCTTGCCCTCTTTGCCGCCTCCCACCACCCACACCGGGCCGACGGCGCTCATGATGGCTGCGGTCAGTACTCGCCTCAACATCCATAGAACAAGCTGGCGGCGACGCACTTCATCCATAACGCCCGCCAGCCGTTGTTTGCAGTCGTCCAACGGCTTCATCGGGACCACCAGCCGAAGGTCCGGGTTCATCGGGCGTTGACCGCGTCTGGCCGGGCGACATCGAGCACCCGTCGGGCGAGGGCGATCTTGCTGGCATCATCGAGCATCAGCGTGGCCGCCACCACCGCACGCATCCCCAACGCCTCGATTTCGGGGGCGGCAGCGGCGTCCGCCTCGTCGAGGGCGAAGATGTCGCAGAGTCCCCGGTAGTGGGTGGCGACTGCCGTGCTGGAACTGTCGTGGCCGAGCTCTGTCAACATTTTCCCGACCGGACCTTTGACGGCCCTGCCACCGATGATGGGTGTCACCGCGATCCGGGCGGCGCCGGCGTTCTCGATCCTTCGCCGTACTCCCGGAATCGCCAGGATCGGGTCGATGCTGACGAAGGGGTTGGATGGGCAGAACACGATGATGGTGGCACGGTCCAACGCATCGCTGAACGAGGGCGCCGGCTCGGCAGTACCGGCCCCCTTAAACCGGATCGACCGGACTCGGGGCTCGCAGCGCCGATGGACGAAATACTCTTGGAACGGCAGCACGCCATCCTCGGTCTCGACCTGAGTTCGCACCGGGGCGTTCGTCATCGGTGTGATGCGAACGGCGACGCCCAACCTGGCGCAGAGTTCGGAGGTCGCCTGAGCCAGGGTGAACCCCTGACGCAGCAGTTGGGTGCGGCGCAGGTGGGTGGCCAGGTCGCTGTCGCCGAGCCGGAACCAGGTCTCGCCCCCGAGGACCTCCAGGCGGTCCATGGCCGAGAACGTCTCCCCCTCCAATCCCCAGCCCTGCTCGCGATTGGAGAGGCCCGCCAGGGTGTACATGACGGTGTCGAGGTCGGGGGAAACGTGGAGCCCGTGGAACACATCGTCGTCGCCCGTGTTGACCACGATGGTCAGTTGGTCGGGTGGAAGGATCCGGCTGAGACCCAGTGCTAGTTTCGCCCCACCCACCCCGCCTGCCAGCGCAAGGACGTGATTAGACACGGGCGGGGACGGGCTCGGCTGGAGTCCGTCCGGTTGGATAGTTCTGGCGGAACCGGAAGTTCTCCATCTGGACCAGTTCGAAATAGGAACCGAAACGCTCGGGGTGGTCGGCCGCTTCATCCAGGGGGTGGACCGGGGCGACGCCGGGGTTGGGGTATACGTTGCGGATGGCGTAGGTGGTGGAGCGCTCGGCGGGGATGCGTCCCGCTTCCCAGACCCAGCGCTGCAGCTCGCGCGGCGGCACCAACTGGCCGTAACCGGCCCCCGCGGCGGTGGAGATGCTTTCGTTGATCAAGGTGCCGCCCAGGTCGTTGGCGCCGGCGTTCAGGCAGAGTTGGGCGAGCTTGGGGCCTTCCTTCACCCAGGAGACCTGGATGTTGCGGATGTGGGGGTAGAGCATGAGGCGGGCGACCGCGTGCATCCGAACCACCTCCTCGCCTGTTGCGCCCGGCCGGACACCTGCGACGGTCCCCTTGCGGTACATGGGCGCCTCGGAGTGGACGAGACTGAGGGGGACGAACTCGGTGATGCCGCCCGTCTCCTTCTGCACGTCCCGCAGGAAGGCAAGGTGTTCGGCGCAGTCCTCGGGAGTCTCCACGTGCCCGTACATGATGGTCGAGGTGGTCGGGATGCCCAGACGGTGAGCGCCCGTGATCACCCGCCGCCACTCAGCCACGGTGATCCGCCCCGGAGAGATGCGGTGACGCATCTCGTCGTTCAGGATCTCCGCCGAGGTCCCAGGCAGTGAACCGACGCCCGCCTCCTTCAACCGTCCCAGAAACTCCTCGATCGTGCACTGGGAACGGATGGAGCCGTACAGCACCTCCTCTGGCGAAAAGCCATGGATGTGCATCTGGGGCAATTCGGCTTTGATGGCGCGGCAGATGTCGGCATAGAGCGATCCGTCCATCTTGGGGGGCAGGCCCGCCTGGATGCAGACCTCGGTGGCGCCCAGGTCCCATGCCTCGCGCGCCCGCCGCACCAGTTCGTCGATGGGGAGGAAGTAGCCCTGCTCCTCCCGGTATCCCCGGCTGAAGGCGCAGAACCCGCAACGTTTGATGCAGACATTGGTGAAGTTGATGTTGCGATTGACCACGTAGGTCACCACCTCGCCGTTGGCTCGCCGCCGCAATTCGTCAGCGGCCAGGGTGACGGCCATCAGTTCCCGCCCGTGGGTGCGCAGCAGCGCGGCGCCCTCCACGGTGGAGACCTCGTGGCCGCTGAGGGTGCGGTCCAGGATAGCGGCCACGTTGCTATCGATGGTGCCCAACAGGCGTTCAACGGAGTGGGTTTGGTGCTGGGTCATTGGGTTTCCTTAAGCGCCACCAGGCCGGTGGGGTCAGTCCAGGCGTCGATCCGGCTACCGATGCCGCTGCGAACGAATTCCGGGCGGCGCACGTACTCCGGATAGAGACAGAGCCGTTCCCGCAATTCGTAGCCGGCTTCGGCGGTGGCCGCTCGCAGGGCGGTAATCTCGGGCCATTCCCGTTCGGGGTTCACGTGATCGATGGTGACGGGGGACACCCCGCCCCAGTCGTTGATGCCTGCCAGCAGGTACCATTGGTAGGCGTCCGGCGCCAGATTCGGAGGCGCCTGGATGTTCTGGGCGCCGCCCAGCACCAGACGGGCGATGGCGAGAGTCCGGACCATGTCGAGTGTGGTGGGATCGGACCAGTTCCGCATCCGGATGTCCGGTTTGGCGCGGAAGTTTTGGACGATCACCTCCTGGAGGTTGCCATGCTCCTCCTGGACCGACCGGAGCAGGAACAATGCCTCCACCCGCTCCTCCGCGGTTTCGCCGATGCCGATGAGCACGCCGCTGGTGCAGGCGATGCCCAAGCCGGCGGCCGCGGCGATGGTCTCCACCCGTAATTGGGGCGCCTTGGTGACGCAGCCGTGATGGGCCTGTCCCCGCTCCAGCAGCCGGGTACTGCTGCTCTCCAGCATCAAGCCGATGGAAGCGCAGACCTCCCGCAATTCGAGCAACTCGCCGGTGTTCAGCAGGCCGCAGTTGACGTGAGGCAGCAGTCCGGTCTCCCGGAGCACCAGCCCGCACATTTCCGCCAGGTAGCCGATGGTCGAATCGTGGCCGAAGCGCTGGAGTTGATCCCTTGCCTGGGAATGACGCAACTCGGGGTGGTCGCCCAGCGTGAAGAGGGCTTCTTTGCAGCCCTGCTGTTGTCCGGCCCGAGCGATATCCAACACTTGGTCGGGAGTGAGGAACCCGGCGCCGGGGTGGGTGGGTTGCTTGGCGAATGTGCAGTAGCCGCACTTGTCGCGACAGAGGTTGGTGAGCGGGATGAACACCTTGCGTGAGTAGGTGGCCACCCGGCCCTTGTGGCGTTCCCGCAGGTCGGCGGCCGCGTGGAGCAGTCCCACCAATTCGGCGCCGGTGGCGCCCATGAGGGCCAGCGCTTCGGACCGGGCGATCGATGGCCTGGGCGTGCCCGAGTTGCGGTCCCTGGCCGGGGTCGTGATTCCGCTGTGGATTCCGATGGTGGAGACCGCCAAATGCTTCTCCGCAGGCATTAACACGGGTTCTTTGAGCGCTTCCAAGTATAGCGCACCGGCGTTTTGAACGTACGCGCGTTGCCTGCTCGGTATGAGTTCACATTCGAGGGGATCACTCTGGGACGACGCAGATTCTCGCTTCGCTCGAACAGTAACAAGCCGTCGCGCTCGCCCACCCAATACTCTTCGAGCTCTGCGAGAAGTTTCCACAGCCTTCGGTGTTCGTTGTGCCACCTTGGTACGCGTTCACTCAAATGTGAACTCTTACCCCGCTCGGGCCATCCCGTGGGCAGCGCAAACGAAGTATTATGAGGCTGTCGGGGCCGGCCCGAATAATTCGAATGCCGGAGGCAGCATGGACTACCGGAAATTTGGCGGCACCGAGTTCGAGGTTTCAGCAATGGGTCTGGGCTGCATGAGCATGTCCGGGACCTACGGCGCCGCCGATGACGCTGAGTCCATCGCCACGCTGCACCGCGCCTTCGATCTGGGGATCAACTTTTTGGACACCTCGGCGAACTACGGCAATGGGCATAACCAGCAACTTATCGCCAAGGCGCTCAAGGGCCGTCGGGAGCGCATCGTCATCTGCTCCAAGTCAGGAACCGCCCGCACCCCCGACGCTACCGGGCACCGTCCCGGCGGCAGTCCCGAGTACCTCACCGGTGTGTGCGAAGAGAGCCTGCAACGGCTGGAAACGGACCGGCTCGACATCTTCTGCATGTCGCGCATCGACCCCCGGGTCCCGGTGGAGGAGTCGGTGGGGGCGATGGCGCGGCTGGTCGAGCAGGGGAAGGTGCGCTACATCGCGCTTTCGGAGGCGGGGGCCGGGTCGATCCGGCGCGCTCAGAAGGTCCACCGCATCGTGGCGCTCCAGATGGAGTACTCGCTGTGGGCGCGCGATCCCGAGGGAGGGAATCTCGAGGCGTGCCGCGAGTTCGGTATGGGGTTCATGGCTTACTCGCCGCTGGGCCGGGGTTTCCTCGCCGGGGCCGTCCGGAACCCCGGCGCCATGGCGGCGGACGACAGCCGCCGTGACCACCCCCGTTTCAAGCAGGGCGCCATCGAGCGGAACCTGGAGTTGCTGGCCCAGGTGGAGGCCGTTGCCAAAGAGAAGGGCGTCACCCTGCCCCAGCTTGCGCTGGCCTGGGTCGCCGCCCAGGGCAGCGACGTGATCCCGTTCCCCAGCAACAAGAGCATTCGGCACCTGGAGGAGAACCTCAAGGCGCTCGACGTCACCCTCACGCCGTCTGACCTGGGGCGGCTCAATGCCATCATGCCGCTGAACGCGGCGGTGGGAGACCGGACCCCGGATATGGACCGGGTGAATTTGTGACTGCGCTCCGCCCTCCCGTAGGCTGATGTCGGGCGAACTGCGGGTGCCGGAGGCGACGGAGATGGTCGAGGGAGGCGGTCGGGTGAGCGATTGGCGGCAGGATATTGAGAACGCTCTCGTTGTGTTCCGCCAGGTCGCCGGACTCGCTGGCGATCCAGTAGGTGAGCGCGATCTGGAAGTCGAGTACCTGCCTGCCCCTCATCGCGCACCAACCCGCCTGCCTGACGGCAAGATGGCCATCTACGGCTTCTGGAGTGCCGGGCAGTGGTTGAAGGTCGGGATGGTGGGCCCCAACTCCAATGCCCGCTATACAAGCCAGCACTACCACGCCGGGAGCGCCCCCAGCACGCTTGCAGCATCGCTGCTCCGCGATCTGGCCATGGCACTGGCGCCGGGCTTCCAACGGCCGGATCCAGGTGCGTGGATCAAAGCCGTAACCCATCGGGTGAACATCCTCATGCCAACGAGCCGGGATAAAGAACTACTGCCGCTGTTGGAGGCGTTCCTCCACCTGCGCTTGAAGCCGAGATACGAGGGGTGAGTCGTATGCTCCCATTAACTCCAAGGTGAAACAGTGTCAACAACAACCAAATCTGATCTTGGGGCGCCTGGAGCGGGTCGAACTGCGCAACGCCTGGCAAGGCGAGGCAACCGACTTCACTCCCTGGCTCGCCCAGTCCGAGAACATCTCGCTGCTGGGTGACGCCATCGGCGTCGAGCTTGAGGTGGAGTCTCAGGAAAAGAGCGTCGGGCCCTTCCGCGCCGACATCCTCTGCAAAGACACCGTCACCAACCACTACGTGCTCATTGAGAACCAACTCGAACGAACCGACCACACCCATATGGGCCAGCTCATCACCTACACCGCCGGCCTTGAGGCCGTCACGATCATCTGGGTGGCCAGCAGGTTCACCGAGGAGCACCGGGCGGCCCTCGACTGGCTGAACAGTGTCACTCGCCCCGACATTAACTTCTTCGGCTTGGAGATCGAGTTGTGGCGCATCGGCGGTTCTGATATGGCGCCCAAGTTCAACATCGTCTCTAAGCCCAACGACTGGAGCAAAGTGGTCCGGGACCAAGCGGCCACCGCGGCTGACGGCGGGCTCACCGAATTCCAGCGCCTGCATTTGAACTTTTGGACACAGTTCCGGCAATACCTTGAGGAGCGCCGGAGTCCGGTGCGCACCAACCGGCCCTCCAAAGACCACTGGAGCAACGTCGCCGTCGGCCGAACTGGTTTCAGCCTCGTGCCTTGGAACGGCATGCGTGATAACCGGTCCGGGGTCTACCTGCAGTTCGCAGGGCCGGACGCGAAAGCCCACTACTCGCTCGTCGAACGGCACTACAAGGACAATGTAGAGGAGAAGCTATCCCCGCTCGGTACCCTGACGTGGCGCCCGTTGCCAAATGCGAAAGAGAAGCAGATATCCCTCATAAGGTCCTCGACACCCACCAAACCTGAAACTTGGTCCGAGTTGAATGAGTGGATGGCGCGGGCGCTGGAGACGATGCATGTCTTGTTCAATCCCATCGTGAAGGCGCTGAACGCGTCGGAGTACGTCGAGAGTTCCGCCGATCCGGCCGGGATGGACGCCGGATTACCAGACGACTCCCGTGGCGAATAGCAACTTCGCCGAGCCGGCGGTCAAATCCGCCGCGCTCCAGTGGTTTGACGCGCCCGACTTCGCCGTCATATCCGGACCCGACGTCGCGCCCGGCGAGCCCGCCGCGGAGCAAGCGGAGTTCGGCGAGGTCGTCCTGGTGGATCGGGTGCGGGCGGCACTCCGCCGGATGAATCCCACGCTTTCCGTGTCAACTCTGCACCATCCCGGGCTGTTCCTGCCGGTCTCCGTGCGCTATTATCACCCCACTACCCACGGCGCCCGGCCTCCGGTCCAAGGATGACCCACGGTGAACTACTGCCCGCGTTGTGCCACGCCCCTGGAAGAACGGGACCATAGCGGCAGGCTTCGCCCCACCTGCGGCGGATGCGGGTTCGTTTACTATCGCGATCCCAAGGTGGCGGTGGCCGTGCTGACGGGCGTGGACGGCCGGATCCTTCTTGCCTGTCGTAACCACGATCCTGGGATGGGCCTCTGGACGTTCCCCTCCGGCTACGTGGATGCGGGGGAACCGGTGGAGGCTGCGGCCCGCCGCGAGGCCCTGGAGGAAACCGGGGCCGAGATCGAACTCGACCGGCTGATGGGAGTCCGGTCCGAGGCGGGGAACCCGGTGGTGCTCATCGTGTACACCGGGTTCATCCGAGGTGGGACGCTGGCGCCCGGGACCGAAGCCACCGCGGTGGGGCTGTTTGGGCTCCACGAACTGCCGCCGCTGGCGTTCCCCCATGACGAGGCGCTGATCCGGGCTTGGGCGGGCCTCCAGGAGTTTCCGGGAGTGGCGGCGGCAGATCGACATCACCACAGCACGAGGTAGTCCGATGGCAAAGATGCTGGATGGTCTGACGGTGCTCGATTTCACCTGGGCGCTCTCCGGGCCCTTCTGTACCATGACGCTGTGCGACCTCGGCGCCAGGGTTATCAAGGTGGAAACCCCCGAGAGCGGTGACGGCTTCAGGCGGGTCGGGCCATTCGTGAACGGAAACTCAGCCTACTTCTCCAGCGTGAACCGGGGCAAGGACAGCATTTCCCTCAACCTCAAACACCCGAAGGCCGTCGAGATCGTGCAGCGTCTCGCCTTGAAGGTGGACGTGGTGGCCGAGAACTTCCGCTCCGGCGTGATGGAACGCCTGGGCTTGGGATACCGGTCGTTAAGCGAACTCAACCCTCGGTTGGTCTACCTGTCGGTCTCGGGCTTCGGCCAAACCGGCCCGTACAAGGACCGGCCGGCCTTCGATGTGGTGATCCAGGGGTTGAGCGGCGTGATGAGCATCAACGGCGCGGAGGGCGGCGAGCCGACTCGCGTCGGGACCTCGGTCGGCGATATCGTGCCCGGACTCTACGGGGTCATCGGCATCCTGTCCGCACTGCACCAACGCGAACGCACCGGCCACGGGTGCTACGTCGATGTCGGGATGATGGACGGCGTGGTGGCCATCGTGGAGAACGCCATCATGCGGTACTGGGCCACCGGCGAGGTGCCCGGCCCCATCGGGAGCCGGCATCCGGCCATCACCCCGTTCTCGTCCTACCCGACCGCCGACGGGTTCGTGGTCATCGCCCTCGCCAACAACGCGGTGCAATGGGAACGCTTCTGCAACCTGCTCGGCATGCCGGAACTCAACGGCGACGCCCGATTCGCCGACGGCCAGGCCCGCAACCAGCACGTCCACGAGCTGACCGGCATCATCAACGACCGGATGCGTACGCTGCCCTCCGCCCACTGGCTCGAGGAGTTGCGGAAAGCGGACATCCCCAGCGCCAAGGTGAACACCGTGGCGGACCTGTTCGTAGATCCTCAGGTCAAGGCCCGCAACATGTTGATCGAGATCGACCAGCCCGGCATCGGGCGTCAGATCATGCCGGGCACCCCGGTGAAGGCATCGGGCTTCGACGATGCCATCACCCGGCATGCCCCTGGGGTCGGGGAGAATACCGACGCGGTGTTGTCGGACCTGTTGGGGATGTCTGAGCCCGAGGTGGATGAGCTGCGGCTCGCCGGGGCGATCTGAGTGAGCGGCGTCCGCCTTCTTACCGACCCCGACTCCCCGGTGAACCTGCTGGAACAGGCCGAGCAGGGGGGCCGATCAAATCTGTCTTCCTGCCATCACCCGAGCTTACGCGCTGGTGTTAGATGCTCAGGCGCAGTTAGGAGTGGCGGCTAGAACGGATAGCCGGTTTTTCCGAGGGAGCCCTTCAGCGACGAAATCTCCCCGGTGTGGGCATAGGTGTTACCGAGCAGGGCCTGGGCGAGGAAGTCGCCGAGGCTCATATTGTTGGGGAAGCCGAACTGCACGAGGTTGATCTCACGTTCAAGATCGCCGTCCTTCAGTCCGGCGAGGAAACCGTCGGTGTTGGCGAACACGGTCTGAGCATACTCTGCCATGTCCTTCGGGTTACACTTATAGCCGCGGGCGGTGGCCTCGTCCGAATTGAGCATCATCGGGCCGCCAATCTTGGTGGCCCAACC
>SHYD01000041.1 GCA_009692945.1 Dehalococcoidia bacterium
TCGAAGAAGACCTGAATTGAGTTCATGTCAACGAGACCCTCGATAACCCAGTGGTGGACCTTGAGGCGGTCCAGTTCAGCCCGGGCCTCGCCGATGTCGTCGACCGCCAACGCCACGTGGAAGCGGGTCGGGTCCTCCTGGTCGCTTTTGGCGAAGGGCGACCGCCCGTCGGTGCCCATCACGTGGATCTGGGCGGTGGGCTGTCCCTCTTCGCCCACATACATCCACGCTCCGGGAATGCCGGGTATGGTGGGGCGGCGAGAGTCGGAATCGAGCCCCAGCACCTCGGCGTAGAACTTCTGGACCTCCTCGGCCTTGGCTTTGGGGACCCGAATGGCGTGGTGGTGCAGTTCCTTCGCGATGATGGCCATGGTGCGCTCCTTATCGAGTAGCTGCGGCTGGGTACCGCCGGGGTTCGGTGGCATTATGCAAAACCGCTGAGTCGAGGTCAATGCCTGCTGGCGCCGGTATCTATTCAGTTTCAGGGGTTCGGTGGTATGAGCCACTCTCCCCACACCAGGAAAAAAGGAGGAGAATTCTCTGTGGGGGGCACCCCCACGCCCCCGGCACAGGGCTGCCGCCCTCGTGCACTCCCGCTCCTGTACCCGTGATTGTTCAGTCTTCGAATGACCTAATGCCGCAGACACTGAGGACGCGGCCGTGCTCCCGCCCCACCCCCAGACCCCAGAGCAGACGAGAAGCACTTGTTTTTGGGGGCGCCCCAAGTCCCCCGGCAGAGGGCTGCTCCCTCTGCATGCCTCCTCCAAATTTCTGCGCCGCCAGCTCAGACGGCACGGTCAGATGGTCGGCGGGTAGTACTCGTCGGGACCGAGTTTCTCGACATCGGCGAGGAAATCGGATTCGAAGGGCCAGTCGGACTCATGGCCTTCCGGCGGTCCCTGCATGAAGCGGGCCCGGGGTCCGGGGAAGGTCTCGGCGCTCACCAACGACCATGCCTGGCGTTTGTAAGTCCAGTTATCGGGCTGGAGCCGGTGCGCCTCTTTGAAGTGGTCGAGCGCGGACTCCCGTTGCCCGAGGCGCCATAGATGTTCGGCGAGTTCGAAGTGGGCGGCCGCCTGAGCGACCTCCGGGGGGCGGGGGTGTGAACGGGCGATGACTTCCTCGGGCGGCAATATGAAGCGGCTGGCGCTGCCGTGGTCCGCCCAGTCCCGGATGGCGGCCGCGTAACGGTCCCGGTCGATGGTGATCCGGGTGGCCAGGATGGCCCGCATCCGCTCCATGCGCCTCGTGGCGGCGCTATCGTTGGGATCGGTCTGGGGCGAACGGCGTTCGCCGCCCGACCATGCCGGCTCAGCCGGACGCACGATCACTCCCGCCTCGTCGATCCAGACACCGTTGGGGATGTTGACCACGCCGAACTTGGCGTCCATCTCGTGGTGGATATCGATAAGCGAGGGATGGGTGGGGTTGGCGGCTTCGATGAAGGGCCGCGCCACTTCACCACCTGTCACCTCGAGCGCGACGGTAACGATCTCGACTCCCTTGGGGTGGACCTCAGTTCGCAGCGCCTGCCACCCGGGCAGGTCATAGGCGCAGCCTCAGTAGGGCGCCCACGCCACCAGCACCACCTTGCGGCCCAGCAATGATGAGAGACGAAACGGGGCGCCGCTGAGGTCCGGCAGGACGAGTTCCTGTGCCTGCACGTTCGTCAGCGCCCGGCCCGACAGGGTTTCGGGCCCCAGCGCCCACAGGCCGTGAAGGGCATCGTGAACGAGCGGCATGCCCAGGGTCTCAGCGGCTGCGTTCAAGGAGAAGGCGGCGCCGTGGGTGCCGAAGGGGACGCAGCTATCGCCCCTGCACAAACCCTCGGGCTTGGCGCTCCAACCGGTTCCCAGTTCGAACTGGCCGGCGGTGATATCGAGTTGAGTGAGGATCATCGGGAAACGCCGAGTTCAGGCGATGCGGCGTTTCTTGCCGGTGAGGTAGTCCACCATCACGTACTGCCCCAGGGTTTCGGGGGAGGTGTAGAATGCCCTGCCCCGGTTGATCTTGGTGAGCTGGTCGACGAACTCCTTCAGGTAGTAGCTCTTGTCGAGCATGAACACGTTGATGACGATGCCGTCACGGGTGCAGCGCCGGACCTCGCGCAGCGTTTCGGTGATGGTGCGCGGGCTCGGCGGGTAGCCCAGGTAGACCTGGCCCCGTTCCACGTGCGCCGTGGGTTCGCCGTCGGAGATCATGAGGATCTGCTTGGTGCTGGCCTTATGCCGGGCCAACAGTTGCTGCGAAATGATCAGCCCCTGCTGCATGTTGGTGTAGGGCTCCGCCTGGTCCCAGGTGATATACGGCAACTGGTCTGCCTTCAGCTCACGGGCGTAGGTGGAGAACCCCACGATGTAGATGGCATCCCGGGGGAATTGGGTGCGGATCAGGTTGTGCAGCGCAAGGATCACTTTTTTGGCGGCATAAAAGCTGCCCCGGCGGGCCATGGACCAACTGAGGTCCAGCATGAGCACCGTGGAACTCTGGGTCTGCTTCTCGGTGCGGAAGACCTCGAAGTCCTTCGGGTCCAGCGAGACCGGCAGCCCCGGGCCGCCGCGCTCGATGGCGTTGCGCACGGTTTGGTGGAGGTCGAGAAAGAAGGGGTCACCGAATTCGTAGGGCTTCGCTTCTTCAAACCGTTCGATCCCGCTCCCGGTGCGCTTGGTAGCATGGTTGCCGAAGCGGTCCTGCTTCAACCGGTCAAAAATATCCTTGAGCGCCTTCTGGCCAATGAGCCGCATGCCGCGCGGCGTCAACTCCATCCGGTCACCATCGCTGCGGATGTACCCGGCTGCTTCGAGTTCCTTGCTGAGGTTCTTGAGGGCGTCGAGGCTTTGCGCCTCCTCCTCACCCAGCAGTTCCCGCATCGCGTCGGGATCCAATTGGTCGACCCCCTCGCCATACTGGGCCTTGCGCAATTGCTTCTCGAGTTCCTCGATCTTGCCGAGCTGTTGGAGCAATGCCATCGCTTCCTGGAGATCGACACCCTCCTCGCCACGGAAGGGGTAACGCTGCGCTTGTTCGTTGGGAAAGAGTTGGGACAGGGCGTCGTAGAGCTTTTCCATCTCCTGTTGCAGACCCATGTCCTTGAACACGTTCTGCATCAGGTTGTCCAGTTCCTGGCGCTGTTCACCGGACAGCGACTCCATCAGGCTCTGCATCTGCTGCACGCGGTCCCGGATGCTCCCAAGCAGTTGCTCCAGGCTGGCGGGCGCATCGGCACCCATTTGCTTCTGCCACTGCTGCAGGAACTGCTCGAATTCGCCCGAGGTGTCCTGTCCGGCCAGCTTCTGTTGGAGCAGGTCGTTCAACTGCTCCAACATGTCCTTCATCTGTTCAGCCCGTTCCGGGTCCGGCCCGTTCTGGAGGCCCTGGGTCATCTGCTGGAACAGGTTTTGCGCCACCTGCTGCCGGAGTTGCTCCATCAATTCGTCGTACAGGCGTTTGGCTTCGGTGTCGACGAAATCGTATTGGGCCAGGGCGTGCAGCGCGCTGCCCGCCTCCTCCGGCAGACCCCCTAAGAACTCCCGCTTTTGGGCCGCCATCTGGTCCACAAAGTCAGCCAAGCGCTGGGCCGATGTGGGGTCGAGACCGTCACCGTCGACGGTTGACGCGGAGTCCTCGCCCTCTGCGGACCGGGCCTCATAGCGCTCGCGGATCTCCTGGGAGCGCTGGCCGGCGGCTTCCTGGCGCCGCTGGATGCCGGCCCGTTCGGTCTCAAGGATCTGGTCGAGCTTTTCCTTGATCTCGTTGACTGCGGAGTTGAGGTTGTACTGGTCGAGGGTCTGTTGGCGTTTGTTGCGGAGCCGCTGCAACAATTCTTGCAGGCCGAGCATCGGCTGGTTGCGCATGCCGCGCTGCATCATCTGCTTCAGGGCGGACTGGACGTCACCCTGGGCCAACAGGTAGTCCGACAACTCGGCCATGATGTCTTCATGGTCAAGTTGGAGCAGGTCCTGCTCCCCGTTCCACCCTGAATAGCGGTAGCTTTCGCCGCTATAGGAAGGCATGGTAGCCCCGGTACTGGGCCTTGCCGGTGATCTTGTCCTTATTGAGTTTGCGGTTGAGGTGCAGCCCTTCGAGTACGAACTCGACGCCAGAGGCCAGCGCGGCGGGCGCATCGTTCTGGGTCACCTTGCGGGCGGCCTCCAGCAGGCCCGGGGCCTGGGACGCCTGCTTCAGGTATTCCTCACTGGGGGTGATGTCCGAGGCCTCCATGGAAAGGCCCTTGTCGAACCTGGCGACAACGGGTTCAAGTTCCTGGACCGTCAGGTAGCGGTTGAACACGTTGAGCACCGCGGTTTGCGCCATCTTGTCGATGATGTGCTCCTCACGGCCCTCGTCGGCGCTCTCCAACTCAATCTTTCCCGCGGTGGATGCGATGATCGAGGGGAGGTCGCTGATGCGGGGGGCGACGGTGCGCTCGCCGAGGCGAATGGCGCGCTTGGTGGCATTGCTGATGAGGTTCTCGAAGTTGGCGATAGACACCCGGACGCTCACCCCGGACCGCTGGTTGATGTCCGGGCTGCGCCGCGCCAGGTGGGTGATCTCGGCCACAATCTCCCGGATGAACTCGGGGATGACCGTGGTGAACTCGTCGTCCTCGAACTTGTTGCGCTCCTGCTCCATGATCTCCATTTCGAGCAGGACGTTCCGGGGGTAGTGGGTCCGGATCTCGGAGCCGCAGCGGTCCTTGAGCGGCGTGATGATGCGCCCCCGGTTGGTGTAGTCCTCCGGGTTGGCGCTCGCGGCCAGGAAGATGTCCAGGGGCAGGCGGATGCGGTAACCCCGGATCTGGACATCCCGCTCTTCCAGGATGTTGAGCAGGCCGACCTGGATGCGTTCGGCCAGGTCCGGCAGTTCGTTGATGCAGAAAATGCCGCGGTTGGTGCGGGGGATGAGGCCGTAGTGGATGGTGAGTTCGTCGGAAAGGTACCGCCCCTCGGCCACCTTGATGGGGTCGACCTCGCCAATGAGGTCGGCGATGGTGATGTCGGGAGTTGCGAGTTTTTCGCCGTAACGCTGGTCGCTGGCGAGCCAACTGACAGGAGCCTTGGCCCCCATCTCCTCGACCAGGTTGCGGCCCGCTTTGCTGATGGGCTCGAAGGGGTCGTCGTTGGTCTCGCACCCCGCGAGCACCGGGACCTCGGCATCGAGCAGGTTGACGAGGGACCGGATAAGCCGGCTCTTGGCCTGGCCGCGCTCCCCGAGCAGGATGAGGTCTTGGCCCGAGAGCACCGCATTCTCCACCTGCGGCAACACGCTGTCGTCGTAGCCGATGACGCCGGGGAATATGGTCTCGTTGCTGCGGATCTTGGCGATGAGGTTCTTCCGCATCTCGGCCTTCACGGAAAGCACCTTATAGCCGGACTCCCTCAACTCCCCAACCGTCGCCGGTTTGCGATCAGCCATAACGTTCTGGTCCCTTCTTATCGCGATCACCCCCGCCCCCCCCCCCGCCGCGGTGCGGGGTGCGGGGTCCGGGGTCCGATGGTTCCTGAGTTGGTGCCCCAACTATACGCTCGGGCTTCTTTTACCGTCAAACGGCCCAAAACTAAGTAGGAGTCACAATCGAGGCAGTATCGGGCTCAGCCGCGGGAGTGCATGAGGGCGGCACCCCTCTGCCGGGGGCGTGGGGGTGCCCCACACAGAGAATTCTCCTCTTTGTTCCGGGGTGGGGGGCATGGTTCATGCGGCCGGCCCTGAGTCTGAACTGATACAAAACTAACAACGGAGCGGGCTCCGATGTGTGTCGCCGCACAGGCTTGTGAACCTGTACCGCCCGTTTCGTCGCGGTTCGAGGGCGCACGGCCGGCTTTCCGCAACGAGCCCCAAACTGGTTCGAGGCCGTTTGCATCGAGCGGCGGCGGTGAGCCGTTACTTCAGGCCGAGGGCCGCCTGTAATGCGGGCCTGTCGAAGCCCTGGATCTTGTGGTCTCCGATGACGGTGACGGGAATGCTGATCATGCCCATCGCCCGCATTTCCTGGCGGGCTTCCTTGTCTTTATTCACGTTCTTTTCGGAGTAGTCGAAGCCGTTCTCTTTGAGGAATGCCTTCACCGCATCGCAGGGTGCACAGTGGATCCCGGAGTAGACAATGATTTCGGTGGGCAATACGTCAGTCCTTCCTGGTATAACTGTTTGATCCCATTCTAGCCAAGCGCGGATGGGCCGTCAAAATCATTTGGCGAGGGTACTACTCAGAAGGATAACTACTCAGCGATGAGGGGGCAGAAATCTTCGGAGCGGGTGTGCAGAGGGCAGCCCTTTGCCGGGGGGCTTTTGGGGCGCCCCCCAAAGCAACATTCTTCTTATTTCTCCGGGGGTGGGGCGCCACAATTGACGCGAACTGCTCCTCCACGAAGACTCGTGCCTTAGACTGAGCTCTTTCGGGCGAGGGGGCGAGGGCCGGAGGGGAGGGGCCACGCTTCACCGGGACGCCGACAGGGCAGCGGGGCGTGGGTGCGGCATTGGCCGATTACTATACTGGCAACAGACCACTGCGAGGGTTGGCCCATGACAGCGTCAGACTCCGAAGCTGGGCGGCGGCTCATTATCCATGCGGACATGGACGCGTTCTACGCCTCCGTGGAGCAGCTTGACCGTCCTGAGTTGCGGGGCAGGCCGGTGGTGGTTGGCGGGTCGCCCGAGGGACGGGGTGTGGTGGCCGCCGCGTCCTATGAGGCGCGGCGTTTCGGGGTGCGTTCGGCGATGCCGATGGCGCGAGCGCTGCGGATGTGTCCCGATGCAGTACGCGTTTCGCCGCGCTTCGACCGGTACCATGAGCTGTCCCAGATCATTTTCGGCTTCTATCGGGAACTCACCCCCCTCGTCGAAACGCTGGCACTGGACGAGGCCTACCTCGATGTTTCCGCCGCGGCGCCACTCCCCGATGAGCCGCTTCGAGTTTGCCTCGAGATCAAGGCGGAGGTGAGGAGACGGACCGGACTGACGGTATCGGTGGGGGCCGGCGCGAGCAAGCTCGTGGCCAAAGTTGCCTCGGGTCACGGCAAGCCGGACGGCGTGGTGGTGGTTCCGGCCGGCGATGAAGCAGCGTTCTTGGGACCTCTGCCGGTCGCGGTGCTCTGGGGGGTTGGCCCCAAGGCGGTGGCGGCGCTGGAGGCAAGGGCGATCCGAACGGTGGCCCACTTGGCGGAGGCCGAACCGGCGGTGTTGCGGGCGATCTTTGGCAACCGCGCCCTCGCTGTCGCCGCGATGGCCCGGGGCGAGGACCAACGTCCCGTCGAGCCGGTGCGGGACCATAAATCAGTGGGCGCCGAACGCACCTTCAGCCGGGACTTGGGTGACGGTCCCGAGTTGCGAGCGGTGGTCGAGCGGATCGCTGCGGAGGTTGGCAGCCGGCTCGGGGCCCAGGGCCTCGATGCCGGGACCGTTACCCTCAAGCTACGCTACTTCGACTTCCGGACCATCACACGCCAGACCCGCCTCGGTGAGCCATCCGCCGACGCCGAAGTGCTGAGGAACGTTGCGTGCCGTTTGTTGGAGCAGACCATCCAGCCGGCCGACCGGTTCCGATTGTTGGGGATTACCACGTCCAACTTCGCCCCCAGCGGTGCGGCGAGGGTTACGCAACTGCGTTTGTGGTAGCGGGCGCACCCATGTCCTCTACTTGGTGACCCAGCCAGCGCGGAGTGTGGGCACGATGGGCAGCGCATCGAGGCGGGCGCAGAACTCCAGGTCCTGGCCGTAACCGATCGCCAGCAGCGCCCTTCCCGAGAACGAATCGCGCAGCAACGCCAGCAACCGGCCCTGGTAGGGCTGCGCGGCGAGCAAAGCCAGCTGGGCCGCATCGGTTAAGACGGCCCCCCCTGGGGACAATTCCTGAATCCGCTGCGCCAGCATTCCGGCGCACACCACGTCGTCCAGCACGGGGCGTCCTCCGGCGCCCGCGCCCGCCAGCGTCACATCGGCGCCCAACCGGACGGCGTGTTCCGCGGCGGCGCCGAGGTTGAGGAACGACCCGATTACGACCGTCGCCGCCCCGCCGGAGGCATCGATGGCGGCGGTCCCGTTGGTGGTGGAAAAGACGACGTTGCGGCCCGCCACCGTCTCTGCGGTGTATTCCAGGGGCGAGTTCCCCAATTGGAAGCCCGGCAGACGCACGCCACGCCGCTCCCCACCCAGAAGCGGTGGCGGGCCGCTCAGGGTGAGGGCCCGGCGGCGGGCCTCGGTCACGGTGCGGACCGGGAGGAAGCCCGTACAGCCGTTCGCCAGACCTTGCACCATGGTCGAGGATGCCCTCACCACGTCGATGACCACCACGGTTCTGCCGGACGGCCGGCTTGTTTTCAGATCGGCCGGCGTGAAGGTGACGTCGATTTCCATCTGTTTGCTCCCAGGCGATCGTGCGCGTGCACTTGCTCGACCCGCTATCCGTTGATTTTGGGACCCGTTCATCGGACAATGGTGCCGTGGCCGAAGAACGTATCACATTCAACCAGGTTACCGAATTGCTTGCCGGCAGCCGCGGAGTCCCCGGCAAACGCACCTTCTTTTTCCTCGCGGGCGACCACGAACGGTGGGCCCGGGTCTGGCTGGAGAAAGAACAGTTGCGTGCTCTCAGCGATGGCATCGAGGAGTTGCTGGCAGGCCTGCCGCCGGCCACGCGCCCCACCGAGCCCGGCCACCTGAGCCCCGGCGACCCGCGTGGTGAGCCGTTCGCTGACTTCCGGGGGGGCCGGCTTGGCTTGGGCCATGATGCGGACCGCGACATGGTGGTGCTGATGGTGGAGGATGGCGACCCTGAAGCGGCCACCCCGGTGAACATGCGGTTCTCCGCCACCCGCGCTCAGATGAAAGCCCTGGCCGACCGCATTGTCGAGGTGTGCTCGGCGGGCAGGCCCGTGTGCCCGCTGTGCGGCGCCCCCATGGATCCGGCCGGGCATGTGTGTGTCCGCTCCAATGGGCACCACCCGCACCAAACGGCTGCACAGTAGCGGGCGCGGTGTCAGCCGTGGGCTCCCACCCACCCGGTCCAGATGCTGACAGTCCCTTCACGACGGCTTGGTCGCCGGACGACGCGAATCTGACCGAACTCCTGCGCAGCGCGCCCATTACCAAGTGCGATCTGCTCCCCTGGGGCTCGAACTACACCTTCCTCGCTCAAATGGACGGCGGGCCTGCCGGTTTGGGCCTCGGGGTGTACAAGCCGCGTCGCGGTGAGGCGCCGCTCTACGATTTCCCCGATGGCACGCTCTACCGGCGTGAATACGCGGCCTATGTGGTCAGTTCGGCATTGGGTTGGGGGTTCATACCCCCCACCGTCATCCGCGAAGAAGGACCGTATGGCGTGGGGTCGATGCAGTTGTTCATCCCCAACGACATGGAGGCGAACTACTTCACCTTTCGCGTCGAGCGGATGGACGAACTGCGGCTGTTCGCCGCCTTCGACGCCGCCACCAACAACGCCGACCGGAAGGGCGGCCACTGCCTGTTGGGGCTCGATGGGAAACTCTGGGGCATCGACCACGGCCTGACGTTCAACGCCTATTGGAAGCTGCGCACCGTCATCTGGGACTTCCAGGGCGAGGCCATGCCTACGCCGGTCATTCACGATCTGGCTTCGCTGCAGGAAAGCCTCGCCACCGGCAGCCAGTTCGCGGTCGAGTTGGGAGAGTTGATCGACTCGCAGGAGATGGACGCGTTCCGGCGCCGGCTGGAACAGCTCACCGGCGCCGGCCGTTTTCCCGAGCCGCACTCGCGTCGCAGCATGCCCTGGCCCCCGGTATAGGGCGGCCACCGTGGCCTCTCTGCTCAGTGCAGCAGGGGGAGTTGGCGGGCGAACTTCAGGAGGGTGCGCACAGGGCGGATCATCACCGCAGGTTGGCGGATGCTCTCGGCAACCGACCACGCCAACTCCGGATTGGCTACCACAATCGGCTGGGACCACCGCCGGAAACCGTCGAGCACGTCCTTCGCCGCCGGCTTCGGCTCGAACCGGCTCAGCGGTAGCCAGGGCTGGCCGCCTTGGGCGCGAGTCAGGGTCAACCCGCCGGCGTTTTTCACCAGCAGAACCGCTGCGGCGACATCCCAAATCTTTGGCCCGTTGAAAACGGCGTACTGCATGGAGCCGGCGGCGGTCAGCGCCGCTTCGACCGCGATGCTCCCGAGCGCCCGCACCTCGCCCAGGCCGTTGCGGAGGTCGCCCTGGAACGCCATCTGGCGCCAGAACATGCCGGGCAGGCTGGAGAGTTGCGAGGCCTCGGGCAGCGGGTTGGGCGTCACGCTGATGGGGTCATCCTCCAGGTATGAGGGCGCGCCCAGGCGGGTGTGAAACACCCCTTCCTCCACCAGCGGACTGGCGGGGACGTAGATCGCTGCTGCAACCGGCGTTCCCCGGTGCAGGACCCCAACCGACACCGCAAAAAATGGCAGCCCGTTCAGGAAATTGACGGTGCCGTCGAGCGGGTCCAGCACCCAGAGCATGTCCTGATCGGCGCCGGCCAGGTCGTTTCCCTCCTCACCCAGCACGCAATGGCTGGGATGGGCGGCGTGGATGGCCCCGGTCAGGAACTCCTCCGATTCCTTGTCCGCGATCGAGACCGGGTCCCGGTTGCCCCGCGATTTGTACTCCACCTCCAGGGCGGTCCGGAACCGCTTGCGCAGCATCCGCCCCGCCTCGCGGGCAAACCGAACGGCGTCGATCTCGATCTGCGCCACCATGGCGGCATCAAGTGATTCGATAGCGGGAGCCGCCATCGCGTTCGGGGTCAGTCCCGTCCCGGACGGTAGGGTTGCTCCGCCACGGGCCGCTTCGAGAGGTAGTCCTGGACCCGCCGGATGTATTTGGGGGTGCTGGTGAGTTCAGGAAAGGAACGGCGGCCCGCCGGAGCGACGTGCAGCGTCAACAGCAGCGGGTAATCGACATGCAGTGCCTCGTCGAGGCCCGACTCCATCGCGGCAACGTCGTGAAAATCGACTGCCGACGGCCACCCGGCGCCGCGCCCGATGGCGGCGAAGTCGACGTTTCCGAGACCGGGGACCGGCTGCCCGCCGGTGGTGTCGTAGGTGCCGTTCCGGTAGAGCACAAGGACCAGGTTTTTCGGTTGGAGCGCCCCGATGGTGACCAGACTGCCCAGGTTCATCAGGAGGGACCCGTCGCCGTCGATGGCCCAGACGCCCTCGTCGGGGCGCGCCAACGCCAGGCCGAGCCCCATGGAGGAGTTCTTGCCCATCGGGCGGATGATCGCTATGTCGAGTTCCGGGCGCGTGCTCACCTGCGACCAATCGCTGATGGTGGACATGGTGGTGAACACGATTTCGTTGGTGCGGCGGGAGGAGAGCAGGCGCAGGGCTGCCAGGCCGTCCATCATAGGCGGGGTTCGGGGCGCTGCGCCAACAGCGCGGTGATACGTTGCATCGAGTCCAGTCCCTTGGGCGTGCCGGGCGGCGGCCGGTGCCCCAGCGAGGCCACCTTGAGCGCCACCAGCGTGGGCCGGGGCGCGGCGAGGATCGCTTTGATGCGGTTTTGGAAGTCCTCCACATTGTCGACAAAGAAGGCGCTGGGATACCCGGCGCCCTTGGCCATCGCCGGGTAGTCGATGTGTCCGGCGTTGGGAACGGGCTGCCCGCCGGTGGTGTCGTAGGCGTCGTTCTGGTACACGAAATGGATGAAATTCTTGGGGGCCGAGGTGGCCACCGTGACCAGTGTCCCCAGGTTCATCAGCAGAGAACCGTCGCCATCCAGCACCCAGACATCCACATCGGGCCGGGCCAAGGCGATGCCCAACCCCAGAGAGGACGCCTTGCCCATGGCCCCGCCGAGATGGAGGTCGAGTTCGGTGGCGGGCGGGTTCAGGCGCGACCAGTCGTAGTTCGCCGTCATATGGGTGATGAGCACCTGATCGGTGCGTTCCGACGCCAGCACCCGCAGCGCCGAGATTCCGTCCATCATGGCTACTGGTACTCCCTTCCGATGAGGACGGCGACAGGGTGCGACTTCTCCCGCGCCTCGGCGAACGCTTGGCCGATGCGGGGCGTGTGGGAATCGTCGTCCACCAGGTGGTACGGGATGCCCCAAGTCTTCAGCATCGGCTCGGTGAAGGCGCCCGCCGAGTCGATCATCGGCTTCCCGGAGGGCTCGTAGCCCCGATAGCCGATCATCATCAGCAGGGGAAGGTCCATGTCGAGGCAGATGCCGCGGATGGCATCTCCGGACTCGAAGAATCCGGTGTTCTGGATGAGCAGGACGGGCGACTTACCGCCCATCAGGAGCCCCAGGCAGATGGCCGGCCCCTCACCCTCCCGGCAGATGGGCACCAGCGTGATGCCAGGTTCTGCCTGAATGGCGTCGTACATGTACTTGGATTCGGTGTCGGGGAGCCAGACCACGTGGGTGACTCCGCACTTCTTCAGTTCATCCACCACACCTTCCGCGCGCAGCGAGGAAGCAACTTCCGCCATGGCGTCTCCTTTACCGCAACGTAACTGCGCTTCATGGTACCCCGAAGCCGGAACCTGGTCAAAAGGCGGGTTGACCTCAGAAGCCGTTTGAACGGGGCGTGAGAGCGTTGAAGCCGCAGGCCCACGTCCCGGGGGCTCACCTCATGGTGGGCAGCATGAGCCAGAAGATGGCGGCGGAGAACAGCATGGTCATGCACAACACCGCTAGCGGTTCGAACTGCTGCCGGATCGTGGGTTTTTGCCGATCGTCGTACATGGGACTCTCCTCGCGGCCAAGCCATGAAATCTGCGCTGACCCTTTCACGATAATGGGGAAACGTGCCTGGGTCTGTGCGGATGATCACAATGTGGCGAGATTTCCCACCAAGGTTTTGTTTACAAGAATGTAACACCGGTGTTAATTTACGTTTGACATGTTGGCGGTTGGTCAACGTGGAAATCTATGGAAGGGGAGGTCTCATGAACACAGGCGACACCGCGTGGCTGCTGGCAGCGTCAGCACTGGTCCTGTTCATGACGCCAGGACTGGCGTTTTTCTGCGGTGGGTTGGTGCGTGGCCGCAACGCGGTCAGCACCATCATGTACAGCTTCATCACCATGGCGGTGGTGAGCGTGGTTTGGGTGCTGTGGGGCTACAGTCTCGCATTCGCTCCCGGCGGCGACTTCATCGGCGACCTGTCTCAGTTCGCGCTGGCCGGGATCGCGATTGACGCCACCTGGGGGACCACGGGGATCCCAACCTTGTTGTTCGTCACGTTCCAGATGATGTTCGCCATCATCACTCCGGCGCTGATCACGGGCGCCCTGGTCGAACGGTTCAAGTTCACCACCTACATCGTGTTCCTGGTCCTGTGGATCACCTTTGTCTATGCGCCGATCGCCCACTGGGTGTGGGCCGATACGGGCTGGTTGTTCAAAATGGGTGTGCTGGACTTTGCCGGTGGCACGGTGGTGCACATCAATGCCGCGGTGGCGGCGCTGGTGGGCGCCATGATTATCGGTAAGCGCCACTATCCCGGGTTGGAACCCCACAACGTGCCGTATGTCATGTTGGGGGCCGGCGTCCTGTGGTTCGGCTGGTTCGGGTTCAACGGGGGCTCCGCCCTGGCGGCCAATGGGCTGGCAGTCAGCGCCTTTCTCTCGACCAACACCGCTGCCGCAGCCGGCGCCTTGGCTTGGGGCGTCCTTTCTCAGATGCGGAACGGCCGGATGAGCGCGGTTGGCGTCGCCACTGGAGCGGTGGCCGGCCTGGTGGCCATCACCCCCGCCTCGGGCTTCGTCGGCATCATTGGCGCCATCATCATTGGCATCGGGGCGGGCGCCATCGGTTACTTCGGGGTGCTGCTGCGACCGAAATTGGGGCTGGATGATTCGCTGGACGTGTTCGCCGTCCACGGACTCGGCGGGATCTGGGGCGCGCTGGCCACCGGCATTTTCGCCATGACCGCGATCGGCAAGGTGCCGGGCCTGCTGGAGGGCAATCCCGGCCAACTCGGCATTCAGTTCGTGGGGGTGATCGCGACGGTGCTCTATTCCGGCATCGTATCGGCCATCATCTTCAAGGTGGTGGACGTCATCCCGGGGCTCGGCCTGCGCCCATCCCATTCCGATGAGGCTCAGGGGTTGGACATCACGGCCCACGGTGAGCGAGCATATGTCCAGGACGGGGCGGACTAACCACCTCGTTGCAGCGGATTCCGCCACCCTCCGGGCGCAGCCGCTCGGAGGCTAACGAAAAGGGGGCAACATGTTAAGCATCGAAGCCATTGTCAGGCCGGAGCGGGTGAGCGAGGTGGCCCACGCGCTGGAAGAGGTGGGGTGCAAGGGATTCTACTACGTCAACGTAACCGGCCAGGGCCAGCAGCGGGGGGTGGAGGTGTTCGTGGGACGGGGCGGTCAGATGGCCCGCCGTTCGGCGGTACCGAAGACCCTGATCCGTGCGGTGGTCGTCGATAGCATGAAGGATAAGGCCATCGCGGCCATCATCGCCGCGGCCCGCAGTGAGGGTGCCGGCGAGATTGGAGACGGCAAGATCTTCGTGTCGCCGGTGTTGGACGCCGTGCGGGTGCGCACCGGCGAAACTGGCGACGCTGCCGTCTAGCTCGGACCAGATAGAGAAAAGCCCGCTGGCGGTTTCCGCCAGCGGGCTTTTTCATGCCGTTCTACCTCGAGCTGGAGGCTGACGGCGTATAGGTTACCGATGGCTGATCCACTGACCCCCATCCACCCTCAGTGAAATGCCGGTGATGAAGCCGGCCTCCTCTGAATGCAGGAACAGGGCGGCGTACGCCACGTCCCACCCCGTTCCCATTTTCTTCCCCAGCGGGATTTGCTTGTCCCGCCCTGCGATGACCTCTTCCCGCGGCGTGCCTTGAGCGACCCGGTTCTCGATAGCCATCGGCGTGTTCATAAGCCCCGGTAGGATGGTGTTGACGCGGATGTTATCGGGCGCGTGGGCCGCCGCCAGATTCTCGGTGAGGGCGATGACCGCTGCCTTCATGGTGCGGTAGCCCACCAGCGGGTAGGCTTGGATGGCGGCCAACGACGAGATGTTGACGATGGACCCGCCGCCGTGCTCGCGCATCACCGGTATCGCGTATTTGGCGGCGAGCCACGCTGTTTTGAGGTTCACCGCGAAGCTGCGGTCGTAGGCTGCTTCCGTCATATCCAGCGCCACCGCATCGCCCAGCGCGATGCTGGCGCCGATGTTGTTGTGCAGGATGTCCAGCCTGCCATACCGGCGCACTGTCTCGGCGATGACCGTGCTGACGGCGGCTTCATCGGTGGCGTCAGCGGCCAACGCAAAAGCCTCGCCGCGCTCCTCGGTGATGAGGCCTACCGTGGCCTGCGCCGAGCCCAGGTCACGGTCGACCACCACCACCCGTGCGCCCTCGCGGGCCAGCAGCAACGCGGTGGCGCGCCCGTTCCCCACGGTCTCGCCCGGGGTCTGGCCGCCGCCCATCACCAGGGCGATCTTTCCTTCGACTCTGCTTGGCATCTGCATTCACCTCGCGCGGGGAATCGGCTCTCCGGCAGGAAGGACCGGCGCGATTATACAACGGCCGGCGTCCGCTCCATCGGGCAACCCAGCGTCGTGATTCAGGGGTTGCCGGCCTGCCGGCCGTATCTGTTCAGACTCAGGGGACGGCCGCATGAACCATGTCCCCCCACCCAAGAAAAGAGGAGAATTCTCTGTGTGGGGCACCCCCACGCCCCCGGCAGAGGGCTGCCGCCCCTCATGCACTCCCGCTCCTGAGCCCGATAGTGCCGCGATTGTGACTCCTACGGCCGGCACGTGTGTTTGACAGGGTGAACGGACCGTACCTATGATTGCCCGACTCGAAGGGTTGAGGGGCGCGGTCCGCGCTGCTAGAACGCGCGACGAATGGGCCGCATCAATCCGCCCGCTCGGTCCGTTGGCAATCGAATCCCGAGCAGAGAAGACCATCATGGAAGGTCTGAGCACGGCCTCGTTGAGCGAATCGCTGCGCCGTATGTTGCTGATCCGGCGGGTCGAGGAGCAGGTGATTCACTTTGCCAGCGACTACTCAGACCTGCTCACCGGCAACTACCACGTGTATATCGGTCAGGAAGCGACCGGGGTCGCGGTATGCCGCGCCTTGGCGCCGGGCGACCTCATGTTCACGACCCATCGCAATCACGGCCATCTGATTGCGCGGGGCGCTGAACCGGGGCGGGTGCTGGCGGAGATTATCGGGCGGGTCGACGGCTGCAACCGCGGGCGGGGCGGCATCTTCCATGTCGCCGCTCCGGAACTCGGGGTGCTCCACACCTCCGCCATCGTGGGTGGGGCCGTGCCCCTGGCCGCGGGGGCAGCCCTCGCGCTCAAGCGGCGGGGTGGGTCAGCGGTGAGCGCCGTGTTCTTTGGCGATGGCTCTTTGGAGGAAGGGGCGACCTACGAAGGCCTCGCCCTCGCCAGCCTCTGGCAACTGCCGGTCCTGTTCGTTTGTGAACACAACGGCGCTGCCCCGGAGTCCCGTAGCGGCGGCGAGGCCGCCACCGGCAGCCACCCCTCCCGGACGCTGTCCGATTTTCCGTCATCGTTGGGTATCACATCGAACGTGGTGGATGGAGTCAACTTTCGGGCAGTGTATGCCGCTGCCGCGGTAGCCTCGGTCCGCATCGGGGGCGGCCCCGTCTTCCTAGAGGCACGGACCACGGGGTGGCCCGTGAACCGTGGGGGAGCGGCGGTGCTCCCCGGGGGCGACTTCAATCTCGGTTGGGCCTGGAATCCATCGGACGCTCCGCCCGAACTCCAGGCCTGGACGGTCGAGAGCGATCCGGTAGCCCGGCTGGCGAACGAAATGGTGAGCTCCGCCGCCTTCAGCCGGGCGGAGTTGGACGCGCTGGACCGGGAGGTCAGCGAGCATTCGACGGCGGCGGCCCGCTTTGCGCTGGCGAGTCCGTGGCCGGCGCCCGAGCGGGCACTCCAGCACGTGTTCCCCTGATGTTGTACGGATCGAAACCCCGGACCAGGAGGTAGCGATGCGCGAGTTGACCTGTGCGGAAGCCCTGGGCGAGGCGCTGCTGGAGGCAATGGAAGCCAACCCGGACGTTCTGATTATCGGGGCGGGGTTTGCCGGCGCCGAGGAGCACCGGGCGGCCTTCGCGCCGCTGCGCCGGTTCGCCGGCCGGATGCTGACGCCACCGATTGCGGAACTGGGGTATTGTGGCGTTGCCATCGGCGCGGCCCTGGCAGGCATGCGCCCGGTGGTCCCGGTGGGCACCGCCAGTTTCATCTACGAGGCGCTGCCGCAGATACTGAATGAGGCCGCCGGCGCCCACTACGGGAGCGCCGGGCAGGTGACGGCGCCCATCGTGTTTCACATGCGGACCGGCATCCGCGGCGCGGGAGGGATCCAGCATTCGGCAGCCCCCCAGGCACAGTTCTGGAATTCCCCAGGGCTCCAGATCGCGGTGCCGGGATCGCCCGCCGACATGAAAGGCCTGATGCGCACTGCGCTCCTGACGAGCCGCAACCCCACCATCTTTATCGACCACGTCCGCCTTCAAGGGGTGCGGGGTCCGGTTCCTGACGGACCTTTTGATATTCCCTTTGGGGTGGGTGAGGTGAAGCGGCCGGGCCGGGATGTCACCATCGTGGCGACCTCGGTGATGGTGCAGCGCGCCTTGGAGGCCGCTGAAACGCTGGCCCGTGCCGATGGCATCAGTGCCGAGGTGGTCGACCCACGGACGCTCGTGCCGCTGGATAAAGCGATCATCCTGGCTTCGGTGGCCAAGACCAGGCGGGTGGTGGTGGCCGACGAAACCCAGCGCAGTTGCGGCGTCGCATCGGAGATCGCGGCGATCATCGCTGATGAAGGATTCTAGCATCTGCGGGCGCCCATCAAGCGCGTGGCCATCCCCGACGTCCCCATCTCCTTCAGCCGCCCCGAAGAGGACTACGTCACCCCTGGCGCCGAGCAGATCGTGGCCGCGGTGCGGGCCATCTGCCGCTGAGGGTGGGCGAAGGTGACCGGCGAGCTTCAGGTCAGCGCCGATGGCACATCGGTCCGGGAGAAATCGCTGCCCTTGAAAAGGAGCGGTTCATTCATTGCCTTGGCAAGCGCGTAGCTGAAACAATCCCCGAAGTTGAGTCTGGCTGGGTGGCCGCTGCCCCTTCCGAAGTCCCGAAAGGCTGCCCGTGCGATCCGGGCATGTTCTTCGGTCACCGGTTCGATTGAAACCTCGGCTTCCGACACGAACTGGTCGAACCGCCTGCTCGCTATGGGGTCGCGACCGGAATCGATGACCAATGCTGCTTCCAGGAATGAAGCCGCGGAGATCCGACAAATCTCGGCCTGCTCGATCGCTTCAGTGTAAACCGGCGCATCTGACTCAGAGCGAAGTATCGCGATGACCGCTGAAGTGTCGATGATCACCGTGGCATTCCCTCCTCATCATATAGGAATGCTCCGTGGTCAAGGACTTTCACGTTCGCGTTAAGGTGGGCTGCGCAGTCCTTACCGATCTCTAGTAGACGTTCCGAAAGACGTTGCTTCTTGGTACGACGGACGCGCTCCAAACGTTCGCTCACCGCGGTCGTGATCGCAGTCGTCAGACTCTCCCCGGTGAGGTTTGCCAGTTCCTTTGCGAGGCGATGAGTTTCTGGATTCTTCAAGTTCAGACTCATGGGCCTCCCCCAATGGTCGCTATCTACCTTTGCTAACTACCATTCTACCACTAGTTGACGGCAAATGCCCGGTGGGCGCCCGTTGGTTCGTAGCCCGAAACGCCGAGAGCGGTGGGGTTGAACCCCACCGCTCTCGGCTCTCAATCTTGCTACTTAAGCAGTTCGACTGTCTTGTGGTACGCGCCCCCGGGTGGGTAGTGCGGTGGATTGAGCGCCGGCAGCAGCGGTTCCCCGCGTGACGCCTTCTCCTCGGCGGTGCGGAACAGTTCGAGCAGGGTACCCAAGAGCGGGCTGAACTGCTCGCAAGTGCCGGGGTTCATCAGGACCTGCAGCCCGTAGGTCTTGTACGGCTGGTTTGGGGTCACCGGGTCGGTATCGACCTCCTCCTGGGGGAGTTGGATGATGCCGTTTGGCGCCTCGCTCCGGAACACGCCCATGGGGTCCTCGCCCCGCTCCACCTTCTCGATCTGCTCCCGCAGCAGGTCCCGGTACATGATGACGCCCACGTCGGTCTGGCCAAGGTGCTCTTTGTCCCGTTCGGCGATGGGCCCCTGGCTGTCCCAGGCGAAGAAGTCCTGCACCAGGACCACCTCGGTGCGGTACTTCCCGTTCTCGTCCTTGAGCGGGATCTCGTAGAGCGGGACCGAATCCTGGGCCGGCACCGGGATGCGCGGCCGGTAGGCGATGTAGGTGTACTGCAGGGTGTGGGTGTCATCGACCGGCACGCGGTACTGGAATTGGTAGTTGCCGGACCCGCCGACGCGCAGGATGTTCGGGAAGATGATGGGGTGGCCGACCTGCCAGGGGTGGTCCTCCTCGGAGGCGCCCTCCATCACCCGGCGCTTGATGAGCCCATGCTCGAAGCGGTCGAACCCGATCTTCTTGTGTTTCGCCTGGTAGCGCGGGCGATAGTTGGGGTCGCGGCTGGCCCACACATAGTCCATGTAGTACCCATGGAGCCACTCCACGTGAACGGGGTCCAGCGAGTTCTCCATGCACTGCATGAAGTTGCAGTTGAGCATGGTGGTGCCCACGTGGCGCAGCACGTCGTTCCAAACCAGGATGTCGTAGCGTGGCAGCACCGGCGTGGGCTGGGGGCCCAGGTAGGCGTAGACCAAGCCACCCAGTTCTTGGACTGGATAGGCCTTGGTGCGGACGCGGTCCTTAAAGGTGCTGTTCCATGGCTCGGCGGGCTGCTCGGTGCACTGACCGGTGTGGTTGAAGAGCCAACCGTGATAGGGGCACCGCAGCCCCTCCTCTTCTGGTATGCCGTACTCCATGGAGACGCGGCGGTGCGGGCAGGGCTCGTCGATGAGGCCGAGGTTGCCCGAACGGTCTTTGTAGAGCACGAGGTCCTCGCCCAGCAGGCGGACCTTTTTGACCGGATTCTCCGCCATCTCCACCGATGCGGCTACGGGGTGCCAGTAGCGGCGCATCAACTCGCCGCCGGGCGTTCCGGGTCCCACCCGTGTGAGTTTCTCGTTAAGCTCCTTGGTCAGCATGTAGCTCTCTCCCCTCGCTGCTATCGAACGACTCGATGGTGCGCCAATTCTACCGCTTTGTGGGTATGGGGACAACTTTGGTGGGGGACCGTAACTGTTCAGTTTGGGAGGACGAGGCGGCATTGAGAACCAACTTTCCGACGCCCTCCACCCCGCCCCAGAACAATGAGAAGGATTTTGTGGTTGGGGGACGCCCCCAACGCCCCCCGGCAAAGGCTGCCGCCTCTGCACACCGCCTCGATCGCTTTTTCCGCCTTAGCTGCGAACAGGCACGTTCGACCGTGTCAGAGGGGGTACCGCCATCGCAAACCGGGGAAGCGAGCGAAGTCTCGGTCGGTAGTAATCCACTCGCTTCCCGACTCAATCGCCAGCGCGGCGAAGTAGGCGTCCGGAACGAGATTGCCGCGTGCTGCGCTTGTGCGGCAGAGGCGAAGAAAAATCTCCCAATGGCGGTTGCCGGGGGCAATCACAACACAGTTCGGCTGGCCCCTCAGGTCTTCGACGAAAGCAAGAGCATCACTCAAGGGACTTGGCTGCGCGAACACCCTTCGGTGGGTGACAATCCGAACGAACTCGCTGAGGGCGATCTCCGAGACTCCATAGCTTTCATCGCTGTTCACCAGGTTTTCAAGCCATCGCTTGAATTGCTGATGATCCTCAGCCTCCTCGCGGTGAGCGTAGACCAACACGTTCATGTCGGGAATGATCATTCGATACCATTCATCAGGTCAAGCAGCGCCGCTGAATCATTCAAGTCGACTCCCGGCTGCAGGCCATGGCCCCGGAACGTCCGCAGTGTTACCTTTTCGCGCCGCGTCGCAGCGTTTCTGCGTGCCAACGCCTCCCGAAGGGCGTTTTCGATGACACTGTTCAGTGTCACGCCGGTCTGTGCCGCAAGACTCTTGGCTTCCCTCAGGAGTTGGTCATCCAACGTTACCGTGGTTCTCATGCATCAAATCATACTCTGATCGCATTTTGATGTCACCACGTATCATTTGGGGGGGATCCTCTCGCCGTTAACCCACGAGTGACGGCGCCTACCGCCGTCTTGGCGGTCCGCCGGCTCTCGATCTCGGGTAGCCCTCACGTGCCGGCGGCGGGCGCTGCTCTGGATGGTCGATGGGGTCGCGTTGGGGCGCCATATCCGGGACGAGGGCCGGCGCCTTCGCACGCGCTGCCGGACGCCCGAGGCGCGGGCTGCTCGCCAAAGCGAGGGCGGCTGCCGCCACGTCCACGGGGTCATGCTCGCTGATCAGGTCCTCGACGACCCCGCGATAGCGGCCCCAGGACTTTCCGGCCAGCACGTCGAGCAATCGTTCTTCCAGCACCTGGAGATCGCGCTCTTCGACCTGAGAGGCAGTGGGGACCTCGGCGCGACGGATGCGGGCACCGGTCACCCGTTCGATCATCCGAAGTTCGCCCATCTCGCGCGGGTTGACGAAGGTGATCGCGGAACCGCGCTTGCCCAGACGTCCGGTGCGGCCGATCCGGTGCACATAGAACTCCGGGTCCGGCGGGACGTCGAAGTTGACCACGAGACCGACGTCCGGTATGTCGAGGCCTCGGGCTGCCACGTCGGTGGCCACCAAGACTTCGACTCGGCCCTCACGGAAGCCGCGGAGCACCTTCTCCCGGACCGCCTGGCTGAGGTCGCCGTGCAGAGCTTCGGCCAGGTAGCCCCGGCCCTGCAGCCGTTCCACCGCGTCGTCCACCATGCGCTTGGTGGCGCAGAAGACGAGGGCTCGGTCCAGCTCTCGCAGGTCCAACACGCGACACAGCGTGTCGAGCTTGCGGGGGTAGGGAACCTCGTAGAATACTTGGTCGGTCTCGGGGACGGTGAGCGCCTGGGGCTTGCTGAGATGAAGCATCTGCGGGTTGCGCATATACCGGTCCACGATGCTCAGGATGGGCTTGGGCATGGTGGCCGAGAATAGGGCGGTGAGCCGCTCCTCTGGGAGGTGGCTCATCACGAATTCCACGTCCTCTTGGAAACCCATGTCCAACATCTGGTCGGCTTCGTCCAAGATGAGCATCTTTACGGCATCGAGCGCCACCGAGCCCCGGCGCATGTGGTCCATCAACCGGCCTGGGGTGGCCACAATCGCATGGAGGCCGTGTTGCAGCGCCCGCAGTTGGCGGTCGATGGGCTGGCCGCCGTAGATCGGCGCCAGCCGCAGCCCGCGGTGGTGGCCGAGGCGAGACAGTTGGTCCGCCACCTGCATGGCCAGTTCCCGGGTGGGAACCATGACCACCGCCTGAGGCACCGCTCGGCGCATATCCACCAGCTCCACCAGCGGGATGCCGAACGCGGCGGTTTTTCCAGTGCCGGTATGTGCCTGAACCACCACATCGCTCCCGGCCATCATCACCGGGATGGCCCGCACCTGGACCGGTGTCGGCTCCTCGAATCCCATCGCCGTCACGCTGCGCAACACCGCATCCGAGACGCCCAGTTCCTTAAAAGTAACAGTACTCAAACGACCTCATGACCCATTGTTTAGCCCTACGCGGGGCGCCGCGCCGATACCCTCTCATAGTACGCCCTTGAGCTGACGTTTGGAGTTGCCCCGATTCGACGGACGCCCAAGATAGAGTGGGGAAGCCCCACGAAAGGATGTCCAGATGCAAACACCGGAGAATCAACGGCGGCGTGCGTTTACGCCGCAGTACAAGGCCGACGCCGTCGCGTTGTGCCGCACGGGCGGCAAGAGCATCGGGGAAATCGCCCGTGACCTCGGCCTCGTCGAGAGCGTCCTCCGGCGCTGGGTCAAGCAGACCGAAGTCGATGCTGGGCAGCGGGAGGG
>SHYD01000042.1 GCA_009692945.1 Dehalococcoidia bacterium
GGGCGCCGGCTCAACGGCCGTCAGCGGTTGCGCAGCGACCAGTCGAAGGGGATGTCGGGCGAGTCCCAGGGGATGCGGAATTCGTCGGGGTGGGATCGGTCATATGGCGTGGTGACAAAGTAGATGATGATCGCGGGGTCGTTGCCCACCACCTTGTAGCCGTGGGCGACGCCGATGGGGATCCGGACCAGCACCGGGTTGTGGTCGCCCATGTACACTTCCTGGACCTGACCGAAGGTGGGGGAGGCCTCCCGCATGTCGTACATGGCGGCCCGGATCATCCCCTTCACGCACACCCAGAGGTCGTCCTGCTCGTTGTGGTAGTGCCAGGCTTTGACCACCCCGGGGTAGGTCATCGTAACGTTGGCCTGGCCGAAACCGCGATAGATCGGATCGTCGGCCCGCAACATCTCAGCCAGATAGCCGCGGTCGTCGGCGTGCCGCACCAGGGGCTTGATGTCGAGACCGTCGATCATGCGAGCACCCGGAAAGGGCCCCCGACGGCGCTGTAGCTACCGAAGCGGCTAGACATCGAGGTTGCGCACCTGGGCGGCGTGGGCCTGGATGAACTGTTTGCGGGGCGCCACCTCCTCGCCCATGAGCTGCGTGAAGATCTCGTCGGCCAGGGCGGCGTCTTCGACGTTCACCTGCAGCAGCGTGCGGGTGGCAGGGTTCATCGTGGTGTCCCACAACTGCACCGGGTTCATCTCGCCCAAACCCTTGTAGCGTTGCAGGTCCACGTTCCTCTTATCCTTGAGGGCCAGCAATGTCTGGTCCTTCTCCTTCTCGCTGTAGACCCAGGTCTGATCCTTGCCGCTCTGAATCTTATAGAGCGGCGGCTGGGCGATGTACAGGTACCCATTGTGAATGAGTTCCGGCATCTGCCGGAAGAAGAAGGTCAGCAGCAGGGTCCGTATGTGGGAGCCGTCCACATCGGCATCGGTCATGATGATGACCTTGTGGTAGCGGAGCTTGGTGAGATCCACCTGAGGATGGATGCCGGTGCCGAGGGCGGTGATGATACACCGGATCTCCTCGTGAGCCAGCATCTTGTCCGGGCGGGCCTTCTCCACGTTGAGGATCTTGCCCTTCAGCGGCAGGATGGCCTGGAAGTGCCGGTCCCGGCCCTGTTTTGCCGAGCCGCCGGCCGATTCACCCTCCACCAGGTAGATCTCGCAGTCGCCGGGGTCCTTCTCGGAGCAGTCGGCCAGCTTGCCCGGCAGGGTGGAGCCGTCGAGCAGGCCCTTGCGGACAACCAGATCCCGTGCCTTGCGGGCGGCCTCCCGGGCGCGGGCAGCCAACACGCACTTCTCGCCAATGCGCCGGGCGTCGGACGGGTGTTCTTCCAGGTACTGGTTGAGCCCTTCATAGACCACCGATTCGACGGCGCTCTTCACCTCGGCATTGCCGAGCTTGGCCTTGGTCTGGCCCTCGAACTGGGGTTCACCCAGCTTGACGCTGATGATGGCGGTCAGACCCTCCCGTACGTCATCGCCGGTGAGGTTGGCGTCGTCATCCTTCAGCAGCTTCTGTTTGCGGAGGGAATCGTTGATGGATCGGGTCAGCGCCGCACGAAACCCGGTGAGGTGGGTTCCGCCGTCGACGGTGTTGATGCAATTGGCAAAGCTGTAGGTGGACTCGCTGAAGCCATCGTTGTACTGGATGGACACCTCGACCTGCACCCCGGCCACATTGCGCTCAAAGTAGATCGGCTTGGGGTGCACCACACCGCGGTTGCGGTTGAGGTGGCGGGCAAAGCTGGCGATGCCGCCTTCGAAATAGTAGTTAACCTCCCGGTCGGCGCGCTCGTCGCTCAGGCTGATCCAGATGCCCCGGTTGAGGTAGGCCATCTCTCTGAAGCGGGCGCTGAGGGTATCGAACTCGAACTCAGCATCCTTGAAGATTTCGACGTCTGCCAGGAAGCTCGAGGTGGTACCCGTCTGCTGGTCGCCGCCCACCACTTGCAGCTCGCCCTGGGTGTGGCCCCGCTGAAACTCCTGGCGGTACACCTTTCCATCGCGCCGCACTTCAACCCACATGTGTTCCGACAGCGCGTTGACCACCGAGGCGCCCACGCCATGGAGGCCGCCCGACACCTTGTAGCCTCGCCCGCCGAACTTGCCGCCGGCGTGGAGCACGGTCATGACGGTTTCCAGCGCCGAGAGGCCGGTGGTGGAATGGGTGTCGACCGGGATGCCCCGTCCGTTGTCCCGGACCGTCACCCACCCATCACGACTGATCCGCACTTGGACGTGGGTGCAGAACCCGGCCATGGCCTCGTCGATGCTGTTATCGACGATTTCGTACACCAGGTGATGCAGCCCGCGCTGGTCGGTGCTGCCGATGTACATACCCGGGCGGCGGCGCACCGCCTCCAGACCCTCAAGGACCTGGATATCCTGGGCGGTGTACTCACCAGGGTTGGGGGTCGCGTCCTCGAACTGCGGTTGTGTGGCCATAGCTCCTGCCTGTGGAAATTTGTCTAGCAGCCAGCCGCCGGCGGACGCCGGCGGTCCTGCGGACGTGATGGCACTGAGCCAACAGGATAATTGGTCAAACGGCGACCGGATCGGCCGGTTTTGGCTGGACGGCCAGCCGTTGGTAGAAGAACACCATCCCGCCGGCGGTAACGCCGGACGCCACATAGGCGTGTCCGAGCGCTGCCGCCACCAAACCGGCCGGATGCTCCACCACCAGCCGCATGGCCAAGGGCAGCCCCACCAGGATCAGGTTCGCCAGCAAGAACAGTCCCATGGTCTGGCCGAAATTGCGGGCCACCAGACCGGCGCTCATCTTCATCGCTCGCAGCGGCCACACTCCAGAGAGGAACAGGGCATCGTCCGTGAAGTACAGATAGAACGCAAGGGTGATGACCGCTGCCCCTATGACGCCGCTGACCAGCGAACCCAACCCGGGCGACAACGCCCCCAACACCAAGGCGAGGCCGACACCCACTGCGGTCAGCGGCAGGGCGGCGAGCGTGATACCGGCGTACAGGGCCAGGAAGCTCACCCAGCCCCGAACGGCCAGGGTTGCCCACTGGCCAAGGCGGAACGCTTCACGCCGCACCCCTCCGGCAAGCCCTGCGAGATAGAAACTTCCGCCAAGGAGGCTCAGCACGGCAAGCCCGAAGGCCTGGCCCACCAGCGGCAACGCCCCGCCCGGTTCGGTAATAACCGGACCGCGGATCTTGGGCAGGGGGGAGGTCGCGGTGGCGCCCACCACGCTGGGGACCTGCCAAGCCAGCAGGCCCATCAGATTGGTGTCCTGAAAGCTCTGGATGATGGTGCGAAGCTGCTCCGTGCTCTCAGCCGTATCAGCCGGTACCGGCGTGCCCGTTCCGGAGCCCTCAACCTTGCTGCTCTGCTCCACCGCAACCAGCGCTCGGCTGACCAGCGCGTTCACCGAAATTCCCGGCCCGGAGAGCAAGAGCAAATCCAGGAGGATCGGGAGGAGCAGCACCCAGAGGCGCCGGTTGACGGTAGCAAAGCCTTCGGACAGAGAGTCGATAATACCGAGGGGAACTGCGTTATCCATCGGTCAAATTATACCACAGGCGTGCCTGGGATGAGGTGCCTTACCCTTACCTATCGCATCCCCGCGTGGCGCATCACGATGCGGATATCCTCATACGACACGTCGCCGCCCAGCGCATCGAACACCGGGCGCAGGTAGGTTCCGCCGGCCTCGGCCGCGGCCGCCTGCACCCGCCGGTACACCGCATCGCCGACCCAGGGCGCCAATGTCGCGGGGTTGCGTTCGCCGATGTAGTCTTCCAGGTACTGTCCCACGGTGCCGAGCGCCCGGCCGGTCTCGGCGGCCACCGCCAACAATGACTCGCCCCGGTCGAACATGGCGTAGGCCAACTGCTTGGCGCCCCCCGGCGCGGGAGGGCGGGCGGGAGCACCCGCCGCCAGCGCGCGTTCCTTGCTGAAGGCGGCTATCTCGGCAACGAAACGGGGGCCCAGGTCCGCCAGCTTGCGCTCGCCCACCCCGCGCACCATCGCGAACTCCCGCAAACCGGCGGGACGCAACCGAGCCAGTTCCTGCAGCGTCCCATCACCAAAGATGACGAAGGGCGGCACACTCCGCTCCTGGGCGACCATCCGCCGCAACTCTCGGAGCCTTTCGAAGAGGTCGGCTTCGGGACCGCTGAGCCCGCCGCGTCCTGCCCGCTCCGGCGCCACCGCCGCGGCGCGTGGAATGACCAACGCGACCGTCCGCTGCCCCGAGAGCACGGCCCCCGCGGCGGGGGTCAGCATCACCACCGGGCGGTCGCCCATGGTGCGCGACAGCAGTCCCTGTTGAACCAACTGGTGCACGATGGGCTGCAGCGTTTCCTTGGCCATAGCCCGCAGCGCGCCGAATTGGGGCAGCGTGGTATGGCAGCGCTCTTGGATCTGGCGGGTGTGGCCGCCCCGAAGTACTTCAACCAGGTAGCTGAGCCCGAAGGGAGCTCCCATCGCTTTGACACACGACAGCACCAGCCTGGCGGTCTCGGTGCCGTCCTCGGGGCGGTTCGTCTCGTCAAGGCAGATGTCGCAGGCCTTGCAGTTGGCGCCTTCGTAAGGCTGCCCGAAATAGCCCGACAGCCCGGCGTGGCGGCACTCGTGGGACGAGGCGAACTCCTGCATATCCTCCAGCAGCCCGAGTTGCGCCTCCAGGTTCTCCGGGCTGATGGTGGTATCGGGGGCGGGGCGGGTGAGCAGCGATTCCCAGCGGCGGGCGTCGTCCGGCGAGTAGAGCAGCACGCACTCGGCCTCCAGCCCATCCCTTCCCGCCCGGCCGGTCTCCTGCTGGTACTGCTCCACCGACTTGGGGAGTGCCGCATGAATCACGCAGCGCACGTTGCTGCGGTCGATCCCCATGCCGAAGGCCACCGTCGCCACCACCACGTCGAGCCGTTCGGCGGCGAAGGCGTCCTGGGTCTTGGAGCGGGTGGCGGCATCGAGGCCGGCGTGATAGGCCGCGGCCTTGACGCCCCGCCTCCGCAGCGCTTCGGCGAGCCGCTCGGTGTCGGCGCGGCTGATGCAGTACATAATCACGGCCTCGCGGGGATGGCGGCGCACCACCTCCAGCGCCTGCTCCTCCACGTCCCGCTTGGGGACGATGCGGTAGACCAGGTTGGGCCGGTCGAAACGGCCCACCAGCACCCGGGGCTGTTGCAGGCCGAGTTGGTCGATGATGTCCTGCCGGACACGGTCGGTAGCCGTGGCGGTGTAGGCATGGATCGCCGCCTGAGGGAACGCGGTCTTGATCTCGGAGAGCCGCCGGTACTCGGGACGGAAGTCGTGGCCCCAGTGGCTGATGCAGTGGGCTTCGTCTATGGCGAAGGCCTGCACGTTCATCCACTTGGCGCGCGCCATGAACCAGGGGTTCAGCAAACGCTCCGGCGCCACGAACAGCAGCCGGTATTCCCGGTTACGGATTCCCTGGTCGATGACCTGGCGCTCCGCCTCGGTGAGGCCGCTGTGGATGGCCGCGGCGGGATAGCCGCATGCCTGCAGGCCGTCCACCTGGTCCTTCATCAGGGCGATGAGGGGCGAGACCACCACGTCGGTGCGGCCGGCCACCACGGGGGGAACGGCGTAGCACAACGACTTGCCGCCACCGGTGGGCAGCACCACCAGGGAGTCCTGCTGCGCTAACGCCGCCTCGATGGCCTCCATCTGGAGAGGGCGGAACTGGTCGTAGCCCCAATAGCGCCGCATGGTCGCGGCGATGGCCTCGGACTGGGTCGGGTCGGTTGGGTTGGCGGTCACGGGCACCATATTACTGCAAGTGCGCACATTTGTGCTAGGACCAACGGGTCCAAGTTATCCACGGCTTCACACCGATTTTCACGCATAGGGGAAGGGAATGGAGGGCCCACCCCGGTCGGAACCAAACACTCGATGCAGGGCCGAATCGCGGTCAGATGGCCGAAAAGGTGAAACCGTCATAGCCCTTGGCAACAATATCGTTGCAAAGTTGACAGTAAGTGTGCACACCACCCACGTACGGCATGAAGATGCGCGGCTTCCCGGGGATGTTGGCGCCCATGTACCAAGAGTTCGCCTTGGGATAGAGGGTGGCTTGGGCCACCGTGTCGTTGTATTGTACCCAGCGGTCTTCGGCCTCCTGGTCCGCCTCGATGCGTGCAAATCCCTCGCTCTGCATGTGACCGAGACAACCCGCGATGAAATTCACGTGCTGTTCGATGGCCAGGATCATCTGACTCTTCACCCCCGGACTCTGGGGCCCGGTGACCATGAAAAGATTTGGGAAGCCCGCCATCATGATCCCGAGGTAGGTGTGAGGGCCATCGGCCCACTTGCTCGTGATCTCGGCGCCGGCGCCGGCACGAATGTCGATCTCCCTCAGGGCTCCGGTCATGGCATCGAAGCCTGTTGCGAACACAATGGCATCGAACTGATAACTCGTTTCAGAGGTACGGATCCCTGTCGGTGTGATGCACTCGATGGGTGTGTTCCGGGCGTCCACCAGGGTCACGTTGTCGCGATTGAAGGTCTCGTAGTAGTTCGTGTCCAGGATCAGCCGCTTGGTGCCGATGGGATGGTCGGTGGGACAGAGCAACTCAGCCGTGCGGGAATCCTTCACCACCTCACGAATGCGCGCCCGCACGAAATCTGCTGCCGTGTCATTGGCCTGCTGGTCGAGCAAGAGGTCGGTGAAGCTGTACAGGAAGCTAATGCTTCCGCCTTCGCCCCATTTTGCGGTGTAGGCGGCATCCCGCTCCTCGGGGGTGGCCTCAAGCGCGCCCTTGCTGGGCGGCGGGTAGCCGGCGATACCGAAAGGCGTGTCATAGGCGGCCTTGCGCCGTTCCCGATAGGTGGCCTTGTGGCGCCGCTCCCGCTCTGGGTCCATGGGGGCATTGCGGGCAGGCAGAATGAAGTTCGCCGTGCGCTGGAACACATGCAGGTGCTTCGCCTGCTCGGCGAGGTAAGGAATGCTCTGGACGCCGGAGGATCCGGTACCGATGATACCGACCCGCTTGCCCGTGAAGTCCACACCCTCGTGGGGCCACAGGCCCGTGTGATACGACTCGCCCTGAAAACGCGACAGGCCGGGGAAGTCCGGCACGCGTGGGGTGGAGAGGTTTCCGGTGGCCATGACAATGTAGGGGGCACTCACGGTGTCACCCTTGTCGGTGGTAATGGTCCACAGTGTGGTCGCGCTGTCGAACGTTGCGGTGAGCACCCGCGTGTTGAGCGCCACGTACTTGCGCAGATCAAGGCGGTCTGCCACGTGCTCGATATACTCGAGGATCTGCGGCTGGGTTCCATAGCGGTCCGGCCAGTGCCATTCCTGTTCCAGTTCGGGGGAGAAGGAGTACGAGTACTCGAGGCTCTCAACGTCACACCGGCAACCGGGATAGCGGTTCCAGAACCAGGTCCCGCCGAGGCCACTGCCAGCCTCGAAGGCTCGTGCCGTAAGGCCCAGCTCGCGCATCCGGTACAGGGTGTAGAGTCCCCCGAGGCCCCCGCCGACGACGATGACATCGAAATCGGCCTCGGGTCGGGTGCTGGAGGAGGGATTGGCGTTCATTGAGTCTTCTCCCGTTGATGCCGAGGGTCAGCTGCCCCTTACCGCTATTCGCCTGTGGCTGGGACCAGCGTCAGCCTCGGGCGTCCGCGTGGCCGACTTCGCGCATGCGCAGGATCATAACGATGGGCGCGAGCATGAGCCCGACGCCGAGGGCCATGATGGGCGTGGTGCCCAGCCCTTCGAGCACGGGGCCGGCCAGGATGGCCATAACGATGTTGGCCGCCGCGGCGAAGGTGTCGTTGGCTCCGATGACGCGGGCCCGCTCGGTGGCGGCGCTGATGTCGGCCAGCAGGACCGTCCCGGCCACGTGCACCGCGGACCAGCCGAAGCCGACGAAGAAGAAGCCGGCGGTGGTTACCCAAAAGTCCGGGGTTGCGACCAGCAGGATGGTTCCCCCCGCGGCCAGCACCAGGCCCGCCAGTATAACCGGCCGCCGGCCAAACCGGTCCGCCAACCATCCCTGGGGGATGGCGAACGCGTGCATGCCGAGGGAGTGCAGCATGCTGGAGAAGGCGATCGCCGGAAGATCGTGGCCGTGGTGGGTGAGCAGCAGGGCAGCGACCACCATGACCATCGACATGTTGCCCTGGACACCGAAGTGAGCCATGAAAATAGCGAGCTTTCGGAAGTCCTTGACGTAGGCCAGGAAGCCACCGCGGGTCGGGGTGTCGGGCGAAGCGGGTTGTGTGACGCCGCTGCGCCGCTCTGCCCCTGTCGTGGCGTGACGATGGCCCGCGGGCGAACCAGCGCCGGAGCCCCAGTATTTCTCGATGTCCAGTGCGATGTCGCGCGGGTCGGGGTGGATCTGCAGCACCAGCAGGAGGGCGGGAACCAGGACGATGGGGACCATCCACCAGGCCAGCGCGAACTCGTCGACGCCCAGGCGAACTGCGAGAACCGAGGCCAGTGCGATGAGGCCGGCCTTGCCCAGGGAGCCGACGACTGACCCTGTGAGGATGTACCCCAACCCTTCGGCGCGGCGGCTCGCGGGATACATGTCGGTGGCGGCGACCCGGAGCTGCATCGACCCGCCCATCGCGATGGCGAAGATGAACACGCCGAGCATCAGCAGCGGGAATGAGCTGATGGCCATCGCGGTCCCCGTCACCAGCGCACCGGCGATCCCGACCAGGAGTCCGGCGACCATAGCCGGCTTCCGGCCATGGCGGTCGGCAATGGCGCCGGCGGGATACGCCACCACGAAGCGGCTGATCCCCTGGAGCACGGCCGCGCTGCCGGCCATTGCGGTCGACCCGAGCATTCGGTAAACCATGAGTGCTCCCAGCGTGGGGAGCAGGCCTGTTCCCATCCCGCTGCACACCTGGGACGCCGCCACCAGGATGGTGTTGCGCTTGATGATGCGGGGAATCGGTGGTTTGGCGCCCGCTCCCGGCGTGCGGCCGGGCGTCGCTGCTGCTCCGTGGGCCATGCGCTCTCCTGCCGTTCCTGGGATCCGCCTCAGTATCTGCCTGCGCGTTCGCCCAGTCAACACGCGGGCGTGCTGCCCGGTGACCACGGAAAACAGCGACCGGAGTTTTCGGCGACACCGGTGGCGGTCACGGGAACCACGCTGCGCCCGAGCAGTGGGCCCGGATGGCTCACGCCGGGCCGGCCACCCCCCGTTCCCAATCTGTGTTCCGCTGGATGATCCGAATCAGGGCGCGAAGGGGGGGGTACCACTCAGAGTCTCGTCGGTCAGCGACCTTGGGAGCAGGAGTCCAGAGGGGAGCAGCCCTTTGGCGGGGGATTTTGGGGGTGCCCCCCAAAAAACAAAACTCCTCTTTTTTTCGGCGAGGTGGGGCAAAAAGAGTGGTGACTGCCTATGTTAGTGACAACTTGTCACCCGAAGTCTGAACTCTTACAGGAGGGCCGCCGGACCGGCGCCCCGTTTCGCCATGGTGTACTCTGGTAGAGTGACGGTATGCGGGGCGGCGGCGCACTCGGCCGGCCAAGGGGGATCGATGAAGGAAGCCCACATCGACTTGGGCGCAGGTTTGGCGGTGGATGAGGTCGGCGTTCTCACGGAGCCAGCTTCGTCCGAAGCGAAGTCCTGGCTCTTGATGATCGCCCGGGCGGTATCCATTGTCTTCGGACCGCCCATCGTGGCGGCAGGCGAACTCCTGCTGTTCACCCGCATCGACCCGACCCTGCTGGCGGGCCCAATGGTGGTCGCCTTGCCGGTATCGATGATCCTGATCGCATGCCTGTTCGTCGTGGGGCTTCGGCTCCGCGGCAGGATAGCCAGCCTGAACCTCACCGCCCGCCACGACCGCCCGCTGCCTTCGTTCTTCGCGACGCTGTGCTCGGCTGCGGTGACTTGGGGCTTTACCAGTTCCGGTGTCACCCATATGCTCACTGTGCTGGCGGCGGCGGTTACGGTCCAGTTTCTGGCCCTCACCGTCATCTCGCTGCTTTGGAAGGTCAGCTACCACAGCGCGATGGTGGGCACCCTGTTGGTGACCGCGGCGGTGGCGGGCCGGTCCGACATATTGGCGCCCCTGGGGATGCTGGCCGCTACGGTGGTCTGGGCCCGGGTGTACCTCGGCAGGCATTCCTGGCGGCAGGCCGCAGCAGGCTTCGCCACGGCAGGTGTGTTGCTGGTGGTGCCCCGCTGGCTGTAACTACCTCAGCCGTCGGGTCGCCGGCCGGGTGTATCTATTCAGTGGCAGGGGTTCGGGGGTATGAGCCACTCCCCCCACCCCAGGAAAAAAGAGGAGAATTCTATGTGGGGGGCACCCCCACTCCCCCGGCAGGATGGCTTCGCCCCCTGCACCCCTGTGTCCGATCCCCGAAACGACTGAGCAGTTACGGTCGGGTTTGTGCGTTGACAGGCCAGAAGGCCGCTCCGTATAATCGGGCGGTATAGAAACGCAACACGTGGAGCCCCGGAGTGCCCAAACGAACCTACCAACCCAAACGCATCCCCCGAAAAAGGGTGCACGGATTCCTGTCCCGGATGAGCGCCCGCGGGGGCCAGAGCGTTATCCGCACCCGGCGCCAGCGCGGCCGCAAGCGGCTGACGGTGGTCTAGCGCCGGGTGCGGATGGATCCGGCAGCACTGAGACCGTCCCAGACCTCCGATTCCCTGCCTCCCGCCGTCTCCGCAAGAATGCGGATTTCCGGGCGGTGTACAGCAACGGGCGCTCGTGGCACAGCCCCCTGGTTTCGTTGCGCGTGAGGAATACGGCTTTGGGACAGACCAGCCGGGCCGGGTTTTCTGTGAGCAAGAAGGCCGGCAACGCGGTGGTCCGGAACCGCCTCAAGCGCCGCCTCAGGGAGATCGTCCGCCACCACCGGTTCCGCCCTGGTCTCGACCTGGTGTTTACAGGTCGGACCGCGGCGAGCAATGTCGAGTTTGGCCTGTTGTCAGCCACCGTTTCCGGCCTGATGCGCCGGGCTCAGACCCTGGCATGAGGCCTGGAAGATGCGCGACATGGCGCTCAGGATGATCCGGCTGTACCAGCGGACGCTGTCGGGGCTGGGCCCGCCCACCTGCCGGTTCGTTCCTTCGTGCTCCCACTATGGCTTCGAAGCCATTGAGCGGCATGGGGTGATCCACGGGGGGTGGCTCACCCTGCGCCGCATCGGGCGGTGCCATCCGTTCCGTCCCGGCGGCTACGACCCGGTCCCATAAACTCTGCTGCTCTGACGTGAGCCGAAACCATGATTACATCGCAACAAGAACAACATGCACCTCTGGCCCGCTGGTCACGGCTCTTGGCCGGCGCCGCCGGTGCGTTGATGCTCGCCGCCACGGCGTGTTCTGGCGCCCCCACGGGGTGGGCCGCGGCGACCGCTGCCGGAGGCAAAGTGTTTGTGGTAACCCAGGGGCAAAAGCTGCTGGCATTGGACCCCCAAGCCCGCAGCAAGGGGACGGCCTTCCCCGCACCCGGCGAGTGGCAATACCCAGCCGAGACCGACCGGCGCCTTGGAGCATCCTATACGCCGCCTACGCTGGCGGGCGATGTCCTCTACGCAGTGACCTACACAGAGGGGACGGCAAACCAGGGCAAATTGCGGGCGCTCAACGCAGCCTCCGGCCTGCTGCTCTGGGAGTTCGCCGCCGCCGAGATTGTCAGCCAACCGGCGGTCAAGGACGGGCTGGTCTACCTGGGCAGTTCCGATTCTCATGCCTACGCCTTGGACGCCGGGACCGGGCAGGTGCGCTGGAAGTTCAAGACCGGGCACAAGATATGGGCCAACGTGGCGCTGGACGACTCCCGTTCCGCCTATGTCGCATCCCTCGACCACAAGCTGTACGCCCTGAACGCCGCTGACGGCACCCAACAATGGACCTTCCCCACCGGTGGGGCGCTGGCTTCGGCCCCGGCCATCGACCGCTCCACCCTCTTTTTCGGGTCAGCCGACGGCCGGCTGTACGCGGTGAACGCCCGGTCCGGCGAAAAGCAGTGGGAGTTGAACCTCGGCGCGTGGTTGTGGGCCACCCCGCTGCTGAACAAAGGCATCCTGTACGCCGGTTCGCTGGACGGCCAGGTGGTAGCGGTGGATGCCTCGAGCGGGAAGCAGGTCTGGGATCAGCCTTACCGGACCGACGGGCCGGTGAGCGCCGCCGCCTTGATGGTTGGCGACATCCTGGTCGTCGCTGCGCAATCCGGTAAGGTTTACGGACTCGATCCCGCCACGGGGCGCCTGAGATGGAACTATGTGGCAGACCCGTCAGGGCAGATCTTCAGCTCACCGGCCGCGGATGCCCAGTCGATTTACCTCGCGCCGGGCAACCAACGGCTGATCGCGCTGGATGGCGCCCGCGGCCAACCGACCTGGGTCCACCGGACGGAGGGCTAACGCTATCAACGGAACGCTGAGGCGCCTGTCCATCACCTCCACCCTGGAGGGAGCCTGTGCCTGAATTCGTCACGGTGGCATGGAACACGCTGTTCTTCCAACCCATGCTCAACTTCATCATTGTTCTGTACGGGCTGTTGTTCCACAACTTCGGCCTGACGGTGTTGGTGTTCACGGTCCTGATCCGGCTGGCGATGCTGCCCTTCACCCTCAAGCAACTGCGGGCCACCAAAGCCATGTCCAGGCTGCAGCCTGAGCTTTCCAAGCTGCAGAAACGGTTCGGTGACGACAAGCAGAAGCTCACCCAGGCGCAGATGCAACTGTACAAAGAGTACGGCGTCAACCCGCTGGGCTGCGCCGTCCCCACCATCATTCAATTCCCCATCTGGATCGGCCTGTACCAGTCGATCCAGAAGGCGCTGGGCGCCACGCCGCAGGACCTGATGGACCTATCCCGGCATCTCTACAGCGGCTTCGACTTTGTCCAGAGCCTGGTGCCGTTGGAGAGCCGCTTCCTCTGGTTGGACCTAGGCCAACCAGACCCCCTGTATGTCTTCCCCGTGTTGGTGGGTGGCAGCATGTGGTTCCAGCAAAAAATGGCCACCATGCCCACCCAGGACCCCAAGCAGCAGCAGATGAACAGCATGATGCAGTGGATGATGCCCATCATGTTTGGGTACTTCACCGTGTCCTTTTCCAGCGGACTTGCCCTATACTGGTTTGTCTCCAACGTCATCAGCATGGTCATCCAATATTTTGTCACTGGCTGGGGCTCCCTCACCTTCATGGGGCGATTGCCGGCCATGATCGGCATCGGCAATTCCACCGCTGCGGTCGTCACCGTGGCCGTCACCCCGCCGCAATCGGAGACCGCCGAAACGAGGCAGATCAATGGAAAGCCTGGAAATAAGCGCCAAAACCGTCGACGAGGCCGTTGACCTCGCGCTGCAACAACTGGGGGCGAAGCTCTCGGAAGTAGCGATCACCATCCTCGGCGAAGGCCGGGGGGGCATTCTCGGCATTGGCGCCGAGAATGCCAAGGTGCGTGTTACCAAGCTGGATGTGGGCCGTTCCAGAATGTCCGGAACGGCCTTCCCTCCCCGTCCGCCCGTGATCTCCTACGCGGCGGATACCTCCTCTGACGCCGGCGAAGATGATGATGATGAGTACGAGGACGGCGACGACGAGGAAGATGAGGGGCTGCCCGCCGAGTTGACGGGCAACCCCGCCTCGGCCGTGGGCCGCGAGGTCCTGGAATCCCTGCTGGACCGCATCGGGGTCGACGCCGATATTGCCGAGGTGAGACCCACGGGTCCGCCGCCCAGCGGCGCTGGATCGGTGGTCGCCTTCGACATCCGGGGTGGCGACCTCGGCCTTCTCATCGGGCGGCGGGGCCAGACGCTGGCGTCGCTCCAGTACCTGGTCAACCTCATCGTGGCCCGCCGGGTGAAAGGCCAACCCTCGGTGGTGGTGGATGTGGAGGGCTACCGGGCCCGCCGGTTCCAGTCCTTGACCGGACTGGCCAAGCGGATGGCGGACCGGGTGCGGCAGTCCGGTCAACCGGTGACCCTGGAGCCCATGAGCGCTTCCGAGCGGCGCATCATCCACATGGCGCTGCAGGATAACGTCGATGTCATGACCGAGAGCGCGGGCGAGGGCGATGCGCGTAAGGTGACGATTGCGCCGCGGCGGGCCGGGGGCGCCCCCAGAAGCATGCCCCAACGCGAATAACCCACTGATCCACCGTTGCCGGCCGGCCCTCCCGTTTGATAGGGCTTTCGACCCGAACCATGGCGGTTATTCTTGTAGACGCGGCTGACAGCACTCGCCCTCTCCTGCTGTTGGTCATGGGTCAAGTGGTGGCCGACGAGCAACCGAACGGCACCCTGGTCCCCGGTGGTGCGGCCTTCTATGCGGCTCACGCCGCCGCCCGGCTCGGCGGCTGGCGGGTGAGGGCCGTCACCCGGCCCCATACCCATATCGATGTCCAGGAAGCGCTGTCCGGTGTTGAATGCCACCTGACCGGGCCTCCTGCCACCACCAAGTTCAGCCATCAACCCACGGCGGCAGGCCGGGTCAGCCGCTGGGCAGGCCGTACGCGGTGCATCGCCTTGGAAGACATCCCCGTCGAATGGCGCACGCCCACGGCGGTGTTGCTGGCGCCGGTCTGCCAGGAAGTCGACCTCTCATTGATAACGGCGTTCCCCACGGCGTTGACCTGCGCCGCCGCCCAGGGATGGGTGCGCCGCCGGGATGCCGCCGGACTGGTCCACACCGGACCTTGGCGGGGGCTGCAGACCCTGCTTCGAATGAAGGGCGTGGTGCTGATCTCAGAGGAAGACTTGGGTCAGGACCTGGAAACCGGGATGGGGCGCCTGGAACGGTTCCCGGTGGCCGTGATGACCCGGGGAGCACGGGGCGCGCTGCTGTGGTCGAAGGGGCGGTGGCAGCGGGTCTTCCCCTTCGCCGCCGCCGCGGTCGATGAGACGGGCGCGGGCGACGTCTTCGCTGCGGCCTTCATCTGTGCGCTGGCTGAGCACGGGGGTCCGCTGCGGGCGGCGCAGTTCGCCAGCGCCGCGGCCTCGCTCGCCATCGAAGGCCGTGATATCGCAGCGCTGCCGGGGCGGCCGGCGGTGGAGGAGCGGCTGCGGTCGGATGCCCATGGCCCCACCCCGGCCGATGCTGGTGAGACCGTCGAACGGTGAGCGAGCAATCCGCCTCATGCAACGTGAGACTATCAGCAGCAACTGCTCAGCTTCGGCGGACGAGTTGTCACTAACACAGGCGGTTTGCACCTCCCTTTTGCCCCACCCCACCGAAAGAAGAGGAATTGTTGTTGGGGGACACACCCAAAATCCCCCGTCAAAGGGCTGCCGCCCTCTGGACTCCCGCTCCCAAGGTGTCTGCCCCACCATTCCCGGATCCCCTACCCGCGTCCTCTCCGGTTCTCCCGCCACAGGTGGATCAAACTCGGGGCGATGGATGCCAGGATAATCACCCCGATGATGGGCAGCAGATAGCGGTCGACATCGGGGACGATGTGCCCCAGCACATAGCCGGCAAGGGTGACGCCCACCGCCCATAACAGCGCCCCGACGAAATTGAAGAGGGCGAACCGGCGATAGGGCATCGACCCCATCCCTGCCACGATAGGCGTGAAGGTCCGCACCACCGGGAGGAAGCGGGCCAGCACGATGGCCTTGCCGCCGTGCTCGGCGAAGAAGGCCTCGGCCCGCTCCAGATGGCGGCGGTGGAACCAGAAGGAGTCTTCGCGCTGGAACAGACGCCGCCCGATGCGGTGCCCAAAGGCATAGCCGACCGCATCACCCGTCACCGCCGCCACAAAGCACAGCGGCAACAGCAGGTAGATGTCGAACACACCCTGGGACGCCAGGAAGCCCGCCGTGAACAACAGGGAATCGCCGGGGAGGAAAAACCCGATCAACAGACCCGATTCCGCGAATACGATGGCGAATATACCGGCGTAGCCCGCGGCACGGAGCAGGGTGGGGAGGTCGAAGGGAAGCAAGGGGCGGGGGGTGACTCCTCGTGAGATGGGCGAGTGGCCGGGCAGTGAAAGAGGCGGGTTGCTCACCCGCCCCTTTCCTGCCGCGTGCCCGTATCTAGAGGTTGGCCATCTGGTAGATCTTGCCCTCTGTCTTGATGGAGGGGGCGATGATCATCTGGGCGCTGTGCATCTCCTCGATGGTATCGGCGCCGCAGACGCTCATCCCGAGCTTCAGCGCACCGATGAGGTTCTCGGTGCCGTCGGTGCGGGAGGTCGGACCGAACAGCAGCTTCTGGATAGTGGTGTTGACCCCCACCTTGACCCGGGTGCCCCGGGGCAATGCCGCATTCGGGGTGGCCATGCCCCAGTGGTTGCCGAGGCCGGGCGCCTCTTTGGTCTGGGCAAAGGACGACCCGAGCATCACCGCATCGGCGCCCGAGGCAAAGGCCTTGCAGAGGTCGCCTCCGGTGCGCATCCCGCCGTCGGTGATGATGGGGACGTAGCGTCCCGTTGCCTTGAAGTAGGCGTCGCGGGCGGCGGCGGTGTCGATGGTGGCGGTCACCTGAGGGACGCCAACCCCCAGCACTTCGCGGGAGGTGCAGGCGGCGCCGGGGCCAACGCCCACCAGCACGCCTTCGATGCCGGTCTCCATCAATTCCAGGGTGGTGGCGTAGCTGACGGTGTTGCCTACCACCACCGGCACCCTCATCTGCTGCACGAGTTCGGGGAACGAGAGTCCCCGGTAGCTCTTGGACCGGTGCCGGGCCGTGGTGACGGTGGACTGGACCACAATAATGTCCGCCCCTGCTTCGACGGACAGGGGCGCAAACTTCTTGGTATTGGCCGGGGTCATGGACACGGCGCACACGGCGCCCTGGTCTTTGATTTCTTTGACCCGCCGAGCGATGAGGTGTTCCTTGATGGGCTCGCTGTAGATCTGCTGGAGGAGGGCGGTGACGGAAGCCTTGGGTTCTTCGGCGATGCGCTGGAGCAAGGCGGTGGGGTCTTCGTAACGGGTCTGGACCCCTTCCAGATTCATCACTGCCAGACCCCCGAAGCGGTGGAGGGCAACCGCGAACTTGGGGTCGACCACGCCGTCCATGGCCGCGGCCATGACGGGGATATCGAAGGTGAGGCCCCGGATGCTCCAGCGGGTATCCACCTGATCCTGGTTGATGGTGACCTCGCCGGGGACCAGCGCCACCTCATCGAATCCATATGCCCGCCGCAGCGTTTTGAACTCCGGCGCGACGGACACCGCGCCCTTCTCCAGCGTGTGACTGAACATGCGCTCCTCCGAAACCCTCGGTTGCCGCGGCGTTTTGACGGCGCCAATTCGCTGGTTGTTGCTCCGGGCAACGGCCGTCCCGCCGCGCGTCTATTAACGCTGAAGTTTAGCAGCGCCGCAATGCCTTGTCAACGATCCATGGGAGCAATGCCACTAGATATTGTGGTTCCCACCCTGGGCGACCACGACATGTTGGGACGGGCATATTCCGCGCGGGAGCCCACGATACCCTTCGAGCCCCACGGGGAGCTTCCGTTATCACCGCCACCGGGGCGCATACCAGTTCCAGCGACCCAGCAGGTGCATGGTGGCGGGCACCAGCAACGCTCGGACCACCGTGGCGTCGATGAAGATCGCCAGCGCCATCCCGATCCCCAGCGCCTTGATGACGATGATGTCGGTGAACGCGAAGGACCCGGCCACGATGACGATGATCAACGCGGCGCTGGTGATGATGCCCCCGGTCCGCTCCAGGCCGCGGGCCACGGCCTGGGAGTTGTCGCCGCCGGCGTCGTATTCCTCCTTGACCCGGCTGAGCATGAACACTTCGTAGTCCATGCTCAATCCGAACAGAACACAGAACATCACGATGGGCACGGTGGCGTCCACCACCCCTTCGGACCGGAAGCCGAGGAGGCCGCTGAGGTGGCCGTCCTGAAAGATGATCACCAATGCTCCGTAGCTGGCCAGGATGCTCAAACCGTCCATCAGCACCGCCTTGGCGGGCAGCACCGGAGTGCGGAACTGCAGCAGCAGCGCCAGGTAGGTGGTGACCAGGATGAGCACCAGGGCCCGGGGGAACACCGTGTAGAGATCGTTCACCACATCCATCAGTTCCGCCGCGGCGCCACCGGTGTAGCTGCGCAGGTCCCCACCCACCGGGACCTGCCGCACCGCTCGCACCAGCGCCTTCGCCTCTTCGGAACTTGGGTTGTGGTCCGTCGCCACCGAGATCAGCGCGGCGCGGCCCTTCGCCAGCAGTCCCAACCCGGCCTTGACCTCTGGGTCGGTGATAGCCTCGGGGTTGGCATAGAGGAATTGGTACTGTTCCTTGGCCATGCCGGAATCCAGATTGACGATGCTCTCCACACCGGCGACCCCCGGCAGTTGTTGCAATCGCCGGGTGAAATCGAACAGGGCGCCGACATGGCTGCGGGAGAGGATGTTGTCCGGGGCCTCGACCACCACCAGCATCGGGGCGATGCGGCCCGCCCCGAAGGCGCTGCGCAGCAGGTCGAATCCCCGGCGGGACTCCACGTCCGGCGGCAGGATGGTCACGTCGGGCGCGCCCAGCCGTACCCGCAGGAAGGGCGCCCCAAGTGCGCCCAGCAGCAGCAGCACGCTCAGAAACACCAGCAGCGGGTGCCGCACCACCCCCGCTGAGATGCGCCGCCAGAACCGGGTCGAGCCGCCTCGGGGCAGCGGGATGCGCCAGGCGTCGATGCGCGGCCCCAGTAACGAGAGCACCGCTGGCAGCAGGGTGAGGCTGCCCAACACCGACACCCCCACCACGATCGCGCCTCCGATCCCGATGGAGCGCAACATCATGTAATCGAACAGCAGCAGCCCGCACAGGCCCAGGAACACGGTGACCCCCGCCCAGAACACGGCCCGTCCGGCGGTGGCGCTGGTGCGGGCCACCGCTTCTGGAACCGGGTGCTGCCGCAGCTCCTCCCGGAAGCGGCTCACGATGAACAGCGCGTAGTCGATGCTCACCCCCAGCCCCAACATCGTCGCGATGTTCTGCACGAAGATCGACATCTCGATGACCTGGCCGAGCAGGAACACCGCGGCGAGGGTGACCAGCACGCTGATGCCGCCCACCAGCACCGGCATGCCCGCGGCGACCACCGATCCGAAGATCACCACCAGCGCCAGCAGCGCCAGCGGCAGCGAGACCCGTTCGGCCCGCTCCAGGTCCCGGTGGCTCACCATCTCGATGTCGGCGTAGGCGGCGGGCCCGCCGGTGACCAGCACCTGAAGCCACGAATAGCCCGGCAACAGGCCCTTGAGTTCCGGCAGCAGCCGCTGCGCATCGGGGGTGGTGGCGTCGAGCCCCACCAGGGCGTAGGTGGTGTGGCCATCGGCGGATACCAGTCCACCTCGGGAGGTGCCGGCGTAGCTGATGACGCGTTCCACCCTCGGGTGAGCCCGCAACCCAGCCAGCACGCGCACCACCTCCCGTTGATAGGCGGGCTCGGTGGCGACAGCGTCGGGACTGTGGAAAACGATGCTGAGGCTGGCCAGGCTGACGCCCAGTTCCTGGCGCAACAGCCGCAGCCCCTGCGACCCCTCGGTGTTGGGGTTGGTGAAGCCCCCCGGTTGCAGCACCGAGCCCACCCGCGGCGCCAGCGCGAGGCTCACCAGGCACGCCAGCAGCCACACGAAGATGATGGGCCAGCGGTGACAGCAGGCCCATGAACCGAGGCGGTAAAAGGGCGAGGTGGGGAGCGGCGGGGGCATGCGGTTCTTATTGTTGCACGGGAGCTGCCCTACGATCCTGCCGTCGCGACGGTACCCCTATTGAGAATCACAAGCCGCAGACTCACGAATTTCTCACAACCGCCGCCCGTTTCTCATGCCCTTATCACGGGGCGCCGGTTACGCTCACCAGGTCGCAGTAAGCGGCAGCAGGGAGTGCCGTTCAGGTTTAGCGCCTCGCGGTGGTGCAAAGGAGCGCAGCATATGGATACCGTGCCTAACTCAGGAGAAGCGCCTGCCGTTCAGGTTCACCACATCAGGCCGGTGGCTCTGGCGAACGCGACGGCCGCCGTTGCCGCGGCAGCGTACCTCATCTGTTTGGCCCTGAGCGTCTTCGCCCCTGGATTGTTGATGGCGCTGTTCTCGCCCTGGTTCCACAACGTTCGGGCCGCGGCTGTACAACCTGTGGGCCGGAAAGACTGAACGCTAAGCGACTGCAACCGAGTACCGATCGGGACACTCCGGACTCAGCAGGGTTGTCTTCCCAGGTAGAGTCCGACGCAATTCGTGAAGTTGAAGGGGCTAAACAGTGGCGGTGCGACGAATAGAGCTCGCCATGCCGGGCGTCGATTGCGAGGCTTCAACCATCGGACGGATTCTCCGCGAGGTCCCGGGCGTGGTCGAGGTATACGTGAATCCCGCCAGTGAAGTCGCCTACTGTGATTGCGACGATGCGCCGGTGGTGCAGGAAGGTCTGGTAGCGGCCATCAAGCGTCTGGGCTACCGGGCGGTCATTCGGAACCCTTGAGCGCCGCATGCCAGCGTTCCTGGTGACCAAGAGCGCGGTACACTGGGAGGCAGGATAAGCTCCATGCCATCGCAACTCTCTTACCGGCTCGTGGTCACACTGCTCGCTGCTTTGTTTGCCGTGGGCGCCGGGCACGCCGCCCATGGGCCGCTCGCAGCAGCGCCCCTTCACCATCACGGCGGCGGTGTTGGCGCGCCGTCCGAAAGCCACACGCCCAGCAGTCACACACCGGGTTCGTGCGCCACTCTCTGTAGTGCGCCTCAGTCACCGGGCGGACCACGCTGGGCAGCCCGGACCCTTTGGCGCAGGATCAAACGCTTTCTTGCCCGGGTGACCTTACGGCCAGCCGCCGCCCGTCACCGCGCGCAAGGCCGGCTGCTCAGCACCGCATCTGTGCGCTAACCCCGCCGCTGGACTTTCGGCCCCTCCGCTGTTAGCTACGACCCTCCCCATCGGTTTTCGCAACTGCTCGTTTTGGGAGGATCGTCATGCTCTCCGTGTTTCCAGCGCGGCTGCGGGGCCGCGGTGTGTTCATTTTCCTGGTTGCCTTTGCATTAGCTGGTTGTAGCGAAGCGCGCACCGCGGCGCAGCCGTCGGCCGGGCCGAGCGGGCCCAATGCCTATCTTTCTGCCAGGGCGTTGGACGCGGTCGTATTTCAGCCAGGGACGGCAACTGACATCCGGCCCACTGGAAAGATCGTCGAAGTGCAGCTTCGGGCTGAAACCGCACCCTGGAAGCTGGCTCCCGGCAAAACAACAGAGGCCGTGACGTACAACGGCCAGGTCCCGGGGCCCACCATCCGTGCCACCGAGGGAGACACGCTACGGGTCACGCTGACCAACAGGCTCCAGCAGGACACCAGCATCCACTGGCATGGGCTGCACATCAAGAACGATATGGACGGCGTCTCGCCGTTTACCCAGGCCCCGATAGGCCCAGGCGCGACGTTCGTGTACGAGTTCACCGTGTCCCATGCCGGTACCTTCATGTACCACCCGCACACCAACGCGGTGGCGCAGATTGACAACGGTCTCTATGGGGTGCTGATCGTGGACCCGCAACAACCGGACGCGCCGAAGGCGGCGCATGAGTTCACCATGATGCTGGGCGCTTGGAACCTGCCCTCCAGCGGCGCGGCGGCGCCGCAAGGGCCCAGCCAGATGCCGGGCGGGAGCGGCATGCCCGGGATGGGCGGCATGGGCGGCATGATGCCGAGGCCGGGAGGGACACCGGGCATGGGCGGTGGTGGGATGATGATGAACTACAACTGGTTCACTTACCACGCTCGTCGGAGAAAGGGTCCGGACGGGGTTCGGCGCGGAACAGACCCGATCACTGGTGGAGTGGGCCGCCAAGGTGAGAGGCTTCCTCGGTTAAGGCAGACCAAACCAGCGCGGGGGCGTGCACCCCTCCAATGGCCGGGGCGTTGCCCGGCGCAGCCAAATGAAACGCTCATCGAACAAACCCGGTAGACTGAGGGCAACCAACCCTGCCCTCCCGGAGCCGCCCCCATGCCCCCCGAGACCCCCGAAGCCGCCGG
>SHYD01000043.1 GCA_009692945.1 Dehalococcoidia bacterium
AAGGACGCTGCGGCACCGAACCGTGCAGCGAAATGTTGAGCCACCGACAAGATCACTTGGTTTTCCGGTCTGTTGATCGCCTTACGTAGCTTTGCAAGGCCTTTCGACTCTAGCTGGCGAATGCGCTCCCGTGTGATTCCTGCCCGATCGCCCAATTCGTTAAGCGTCGAAGGCTTAAGCAGAGCCAACTGCCGAGCAATCAAAATGGGCAGCTCCCTCGCATGCACAGATTGGAGCACGCGTTGGAGTGCAGCATCGGGGTCGTAGGCAGTCGCCCCGGCGATTGCTAGGGATCGAACTTCCGCTGTGACCAGGAGGTCGCGAGCGGACGCCACCTCCGGGGGTAAGGCAACTGTCTGGGCAGTCCAAAGTAAGGCGTCGGCGAACGACGCCTTACTTTGGACTGCCACCGCCCACGTGGCGATGGTTCGAATTGCCCGTACGACATCGCTGTCGGTGGGAGTAAAGGCGCCCGGAACCTGCTCGGATACGGAGTTAGCTTCGAAGTTGGCCTGGGCCTGTAAAGCAGACAGGCCCCAAAGGATGGCCGAGGAGAGAAGATCCTTCACCATGCTCATCGACCCCCCCGGCCATTCAAGCACGTCACCCAAGTAGATGCTCGCAAGGGAACCCCAATCCCCTGTTGTGTGCCGTTGGACCAGCGCCAATAGCCGCGGGGGAAGATGATCAGCGGTGATTGAGCGTTCGGCAAGAAGCATCATCGGTGGCACGACGCTATCCAATGGACGGCGTAAAATTTGCTCGGCTGGTAAGAAGTCGACGGCAATCTCGGAGGCTGCTCGGGCGAAATCGCGTATCGATACATCGTCGAAAAGGAGCTCCAAATCAGTGGAACCAAGGTCGAACGCCGAAAACGATGACGAGGTGTCTTCAACCAAACGGAGCAAGGCATCAATGGCAAGTATGCCAAGAAATGGCAGAGCTGCATCTACCCTCGATGACAGATTGAGTATCTCGCTGGCATTGCGCCTCTCCGCCGCCGAACCATCGAGGCCCTCGTCAATCGACCCATCAGTGCCACCTTTCCCCTTGCGGTCAATGGTCGCCTTGAAGAGGAGGCTAGAAACCGTGGGTTCGGGGCTTCGTTGTGAACGCTCTTGTGTAATAAAGACGCTTCTCCCTACCGCTGCCTTTCGAAGGCTGTCCCTCGCTAGCTTAACGACAGCGACTACTTCGTCCATCTCTACATCGTCTAATGTCAAAGGGCGGTAGTACCAGGACCTATCGCCGCGCCGATCCGCGGAGTGGAAGGTCGGCATCCACCCTCTGCTTGGCGGCTCATCCAAAGGTCCACCAAACAGCACATGGATGTTGAGGCCCAACGCACCGAAACGAATTATGGAGCCACCGGGGAGAATCGAACTCCCGACCAGCTGTTTACGAAACAGCTGCTCTACCGCTGAGCTACGGTGGCCTCAGGCACGATTATACCAAAACGGTGCGAGAGTTTGTTGTTGGGATCACCCCCAACAGCCCCCGGCCCTGCGACGAGCTCAGGACAAGCAGGAGCGCGGCTGCCCCCTGCACGCCTGCCTCGAAGGTCTCTCAAAGACTCGTGATTTGGGTGGTCGATACCGCTCGTGGTGAGCCTGTCGAACCACGGGCCCGCCCTTCGACATGCTCAGGGTGAGCGCTACTGCGTGAACCCACCCCAAGCGTCACACACCACTAGCTTTCGTGAGCGACGGAATCACGCGATGTTGACCGGCCTGAAAGCCGCCCCTATTCTTTGCAAAGGAATGCGGCTTCATGGAACCGCAGGGTAATCCGAGGCCCTAGGAGTGCTGGGTCTCGAGCAGCGTAAGCCTTATCCGGCAACTACTTCTTAGGAGACGTTGATGCCCCGATTCATCCAGAAAACAGCGCTCGCAACTTTCTGCCTGGCTTTGGCGGTCCTCGTTTTCGCCGCCGGGCGCCTGGCTCCCGTGCCGGGCGCCCGGCGGCGAGTGAGCATTCCGCCGGGACCATCCAGGCCGCCGGAGTCAAGCTGGTGTTTGGCGCGCAACCCACCGGCGGCACGGCAGGGCAATCGATATCTCCCTCACCGTCGATCTTGGTCCAGGACGCATCCGGCACGCAGGACACCAGCGACAACTCGACGGTTGTCACGCTGAATATCACCAGCGGGACGGGCGACGGCGGCGCGGTGCTCACCTGTTCCAACGATGAAAACGCCAACGCTTCCGGGGTCCAGGTGAGAGTGGCGTTCGGGACCGCCCCCTTCTTCGGCTGCGGCATCAACCTGCCCAGTCCAGCCAATAGTCCGTATACCCTGACGGCCAGCGCCCCTTCGGGATGGACCGCGGCGAGCGCTCCCTTCGCGGTTGCCGCCCCCCCGACGGCGGTCCCGACCGCAACTCCTACCCGGACTGCCACCCCGACCCCGGTACCGGCGACGCCGGCGCCTACGGCGACCCCCAGCCCTCCGCCACCGCCGGTCACCCAGCCTGTCGGACCCTCGAGAGCGGAGGTGCACGTAGCTGGCGGCACGGATCAGACCGGAGGGGTCACCGTGAGCATCCCTGCCGGAACCTTTTCGGCTCCAACCACCCTCATAGTGGTCCTGACAAACGAAGCCCCCACCGGCGCCACGGCGACTGGAGCAACCCTGCTCGCCAAGACCATCGACATAACCACCAGCGACGGAGCGCCTCTGGGGCGCACCGTGGAGATCCAGATCCGCCTGACTGCCGCCGAACTGGCCGGCCGCGACATCGGTTCCATCCGGGGTGGCGTGGGGGGGGGCGTGGTTAAGGCGAGGCCAACACGCGTTATCGACAGCGCCGCCGGGATCCTCGGCCTCACGGTGGACCATTTCACGAAGTTCACCTTGTTCTCCATCGTGAAGCCGGGACCAGCCCTCGCCTCACCTCCCAACGGAGAAGCGTTGAGTTCGTTCACGACCACGCTGGCCTGGGAGCCGGCGGCGGGCGCCACCCAGTTTCAGTTGCAGGTGGCGCCGTTCAATGGCGACGGTCCCGGAGTGAATCTCATCGGGGACATCCGATCGAACTTTGTCCTTCCGGCGCCGCCTGAGTGGTACGGCTTCCTCCCGGACATGACCTACTTCTGGCGGGTACGCACCACCGCGGCAACCACGGCCCCCCAGGAGACGGATTGGTCGGCATGGACCGCGGGCACGTTCAAGACGCCAAAGGCGCCCGCCGTGGCATTGGCTGCCGTGGAACCTGCGCCCGGCGTCACGGTCAACACCCTGACACCGGCCATCCGCTGGTCCTCATCGAGCACAGACGTGTTCTACTACCAGTTCCAGTTGAGCAAAGACAGGACGTTCAATACCGACCCGTCCACGGCGACATCCATGGTCTATGGCGCGCTGATTCACGGGGGTGTGGCGACCCCGCCCAACAGCTATCGTGTGCCCAGCGGGTTCCCCTTGGAGCCCGGCGCCACCTACCATTGGCGGGTGCGGCCCCGGGTCCAGGGCGATGGAACCCCGGCCGCCTGGACCGCCACCTTCACCTTCAGTTCTCCCGCGGCCTCCCCGTCTGCGATGGGTGTTCAGATGGCGGTCCCCAACCCGGGCGGGTAGGCTTCGTACCGGGCGGGGCTTTGACCGGCCGGGAACGCCAGTTTCCGCCGCACACCCGGCGGTGTCCGGCCACCACGCGCCGATTCCTGCCCAAATCCCTCCCCCGGAGCGCCGCCCTGTGCTAGAATTATGAAAGATTACACACATGTGGGACCCGTTTTTCCCACAGCAGGAGGCCCCCCGTGCAGCTCCGCATCCCCGGTCCCACGCCCGTTCCCCCGGAAGTATTGCAGGCCGGCGCCAAGCCGATGATCAACCACCGCGGCAAGGACTTCGCGGTGCTGATCCAGTCGCTCACAGCCCGCCTCAAAGAGTTGTTCGTTACCAAGAACGACCTCTACCTGCTCACCGGCTCCGGCACCGGCGCGCTGGAGACCAGCATCGTTAACACCCTCTCGCCCGGCGACAAGGTGCTGGGGGTGACCATCGGCGAGTTCGGCGAGCGCTACCTCGATATCGCCAAGACCTTCGGCGCCGACCTCGTGCGGATGGACGTCGAGTACGGCACGCCCGCAGACCCCGACGCCATCCGCCGGGCGCTCCAAGCCGACCCCGCGATCAAGGCCGTCATCATCACCCACAATGAGACCTCCACCGGCGTCACCAACGACATCAGGGCCGTTGGCAAGATCGCCCGGGAGTTCGACAAGCTGCTGCTGGTCGATTCCGTCAGCGGGATCGGGTCGCTGCTGTACCCAGTGGACGAATGGGGCGGCGACATCGTCTCCGCCTCGTCCCAGAAGGGATGGATGACGCCGCCGGGCCTGGCCATGGTCAGCGTGAGCGCCAAGGCCTGGGAGTTCAACAAGGTGGCCAAGATGCCCCGTTCCTACTGGGACCTGGGCGCCGCCAAGAGCTATTTGGCCAAGGACCAGACCCCCTGGACCCCCGCCGTCTCGGTGATGTACGCCATGGACAAGGGGCTCGACCTGATGATGCACGAGGGGCTGGCCAACGTGCAGGCCCGGCACGCCCGCATCGCCAACACCATCCGAACAGGCGTGAAAGACATGGGCCTGCAACTGCTGGCCCGGGACGAGACCTATGCCTCCAACACGGTGACCGCCATCCGGGTGCCCGAGGGCGTCAACGCCGGCGACCTGCTGCGCACCATCCGGGCCGACAGCGACATCGAACTGGCGACGGGCCAGGGATCGCTGGCAGGCAAGATCTTCCGCATCGGCCACCTGGGCTGGATCACGGATGAGGACGCCCGCATCATCCTGGATGGCATCGCCAAGGCCCTGCCCAAGGTGGGATTCAAGGCCGGGGCTGTCGCCGGACGATGACGGCCCGAGTCCTGATCACCGACCCCATCGCTGCCGACGGCGTTCAAGTCCTTGAAAAACACCTACGAGTAGATACCCGGGTCGGCCTAAAGGGCCAGGAACTGCTGGACGCGCTGCCGGATTATGACGCCCTCATCGTCCGCAGCGAGACCCGCGTCACCGCCGAGGTGATCCGCGCCGGGACCAAGCTCCAGATCATCGGCCGCGCCGGCGTCGGCGTCGACAACATCGATGTGAAGGCCGCCACCGAGCGGGGCATTGTGGTGGTGAATGCGCCCACCGGCAACACCATCTCCGCCGCCGAACTCGCCTTCGGCCTGATGCTCAGCATGGCCCGCAACATCCCGCAGGCCCACGCCTCTCTGAAGCAGGGGCAGTGGCGCCGCAACGAGTTCGTGGGGGTGGAACTGCGGGGCAAGACGCTGGGAGTGGTGGGGCTGGGCCGGGTTGGCTCGGAATTGGCCCGCCGCGCCGCCACCTTCGAGATGAAGATACTGGCCTATGACCCCTTCATCTCCGAGGTCCACGCCCGCAACCTGGGCGTGGACCTCGGCACTCTGGAAGAGGTGCTGCGGCGCTCCGATTTCATCAGCGTCCACACCCCGCTCACCGATGCCACCAAGAGCCTTATCGGCCCCGACGAACTGGCGATTTGCAAACCCGGGGTCCGTTTCATCAACGCTGCTCGGGGCGGCATCATCGACGAGCAGGCCCTGCTGGACGCGGTGGAATCGGGCCACGTGGGCGGCGCGGCGGTGGATGTGTTCACCAAGGAGCCCATCGACCCCGTCAACCCCCTGCTCAAGAACGACAAGATCATCGTGACCCCACACCTGGGCGCATCCACCGAGGAGGCCCAGACGAACGTGGCGGTCGATGTGGCCGAGGAGGTGGTGGCGGTGCTCCAGGGCCGCGCCGCCCGCTACGCGGTCAATCTTCCCCGGGTCACCGCCGAGACCATGAAGGCGACCGGACCCTACATGCCGGTGGCGGACATCTGCGGCAACGTGGTGACGCAGCTCTCAGAGGGTCAGCTCAACGAGGTGCATGTCTCCTATGAAGGCGACATCGCCGAGCACGATATCACCGCTCTGAAAGCGGCGGTGGTGGGGGGCCTGCTCAAGAGCGTCAGCGAAGAGCGAGTGACGTTGGTGAACGCCAACCTGGTGGCTCAGAGCCGCGGCATGCGGATCCTGGAGGAGAAGGGCCCGGCCCGGGAGAACTACGCCAACCTCATCACGGTGGAGGCCCGCACCAGCGGCGGCATCACCACAGTGGCGGGCACGCTGCGCCGGGGCCTGCCCCACATCGTCCAGGTCGACGGTTACTGGCTCGACATCCAGGTGGGGTCGGCGCCCTACCTCCTGTTCTGCGAGAACGAGGACCGCCCCGGCCGCATCGGCGCCGTCGGCTCGTTGCTCGGTGAGGCCGACATCAACATCGCCTTCATGCAGGTGGGGCGAGACCACCCCCGCGGCATGGCGATGATGGTGCTGGGGCTCGACGAGCCGATTCAGGACGCCGAGCGTCTGGCGGTGCTCGCCATCCCCGGGGTGAAGTCGCTCAAGCAGGTCAAGCTGTAGCGACGCCTGCCCGGGGTGGCCTTCAGTCGAGCCCGAGCTTCTCGGCCAGCTGACGATCACTGGGCTCCGCAAGGACCGACCCATCGTCGAACACGATGGTGGGGATGGTCCGACGGCCACCATTGAGCCGGACCACCTCGGACGCCGCCTCCCGGTTGCCGTCGATGTCGATCAGTTCGTACTGGATGCCGTGGCGGTCCAGGAACCGCTTGGACCGCCGGCAGTCCCCACACCAATTCGTGCTGTAGACAATCACGCGAATCCTCCAGGCAGCCAGGGACATTATCGAGCGGTGGTGGCATCATTATCGCATCCCAACGTCGCGCCGATGCGGCACCGGCCGCGGGTGGCCATCCACTGATCCACTGAATGAAGGTGCGCATGTTGCGTAGCTCGATGTTGCACATCATTTCCCGAACCGTGGTATGCTTAGCCCAAGGCGCAGCAGATGCGCCACGTAGCCTCCGATGCCCCTTTCCCGTCGGTCGGTGTACGTCGGAATGGTGGGAGGGCAGTCTGGGTATCCCAGCAGGGATGCAAGAGAGGTTGCGCAGTGCGCATTTTTGTAGGGAGTCTTCCGTACACGACCACCGAGTCGGAACTGCGGGAGATGTTTTCGGTTCACGGCGACGTGAGTGAAGCCAGCGTGGTGAAGGACCGGGAGACCGACCGGCCCCGCGGCTTCGCATTCGTCGAAATGCCCAACGAGACGGAGGCCAAAGCGGCCATCGCGGCGTTGAACGGCACTTCGATCGGCGGCCGCGCCATCGCGGTCAACGAAGCCCAGCCCCGGCCCGCCCGTGGCGGCTACGGCGGTGGTAGCGGTGGCGGCGGCGGGAGGTCCTCGGACCGCGGCGGCTACGGTGGCGGCGGTGGCGGCGGCGGCGGGAGGTCCTCGGACCGCGGCGGCTACGGTGGCGGCGGCGGCCGCTACTAGTCCTACGGGACGGTAACAACCGAATACGCAGGATACAGAAACCTCGGGGTGCATGCCCCGAGGTTTCTGTGTGCCCACTTTTTCGGGTACAATGGCGCCGGAATCCGGCGCCGGCTCCACGGGAATCCCGGCGGAACCGGAGATCACAGCAAGAGGAGAGGAGAGGAGAGGAACAATGGCAGAACTGCCGCACATAGGGTGGCAATCTCAGGCGTAACATTCAGTCCAAGCAAACCTGGCAGCGCCTCGGTATGTGCGGTCGGAACGGTTGCAGTCTCGGGAGGGAAGGCTTTAACATACTGGCGCCACGGGCCGACACGCCGGAGCGCACATAGGGCGGTCTAGAAGCAGAGTACACGCGGGCTGATGAGGCCTAGCACAAACCAAAAGGGGTAGTCGATGGCAGAGCTTCCACGTCTGAACGGGATTATCAAAGCCCTCGAAGAAGGACATCCGGCCTTCCTCGGAGCTGGAGCGGCGGATGGCGCCAACCAGTCGTTCGATGGCCTCAACTTCGAGGCTGAACACGCACCCTACGATATTTCGGAACTCGAAAGTGGGCTGCTCTCCCTGCTGGACCGCCGGCAGATTGTGCAGCGCGGAAACATGGCCCCCGGGCCGACGCCGATCGTCCGCGTTCCACCCAACCAAGGGCAGACAAACTGGATCGCCAAGCAGGTGCTGGACATCGGCTTCTACGGGGTCATCTGGCCGCACGTGGATACGGTGGAAGATGCCTACAACGCCGTCGCAGCCATGCGCTATCCCAGGGTGGAAGGGCGTGATCTGCGCGAGCCGTTCGGCCGCCGGGGGGACGCTCCCATGCGCGCGGTCAAGTACTGGGGCGTCACCCAGCAGGAGTATTATGACCGGGCCGATGTCTGGCCCCTGAATCCAAAAGGCGAACTGTTCTGCGCTCTGATGATCGAGAGCCCGGAAGGAATCAGGAACCTCCCCAAGATGCTCAAGGAGGTGCCCGGTATCGGCGCCATATTCACCGGCGAGGGCGATTATTCCCAGGAACTGGGAGTGCCGCGCCAGTACGAGCATCCGAGCGTTCTGGCGGGCGTACGCGAGATCCTGAAAATCTGCAAAGACCACAACGTGCCGAACGGGTGGTACCACACCACGATGGACAACGTCGAACAGATCATCGACGACGGCTACAAGCTCATCATGGCGCCCGGCAGCCGCAGCTTCTCCTTGCTGACCAAGGGCCGCCAACACGCCAAGCGGGCCTAGCGAAGCACGAACCAAGGACTAAGCCGAAAGCGGGAGGGGAGCAAGGCTCCCCTCCCGCTTTTTTCTTCCCCTCTCCGCTTCGCCGAGCATTTGGGTCAGCAGCGTGGGGCGTTACCTGTCTCGCCTCATATGGGCAGAGAGGGGGTGGTGCGGACCGGTGCCAGCCTGGGCGCGCTGGCGCATCGGTGAAAACCGTTGGGGGTGACGCATTGCGTCGTCCCCCACGTGCATAACCCCCCAAGATCCCGTACGCTACCCGAGTGAAATTCCGCCTGCTCAGCCTCTACATCCCGGCCCTTATCATGAGCTTCGGACAGGGGATGGTGGGCACCACCATCCCCATCCTGGCCCACAGCTTCAACGGCTCTGTGGGCTTAGCGGCCCAGGCGGTGACGGCCCAACTGCAGGGCCGGGCCATCAGCGGCCAAACGGCTGCTGGAACTGGCAGGACAGGTCGGTTTCACCACCGCCGATGGTATCGCTATCGATCTCGATCTCACTCAGACTGAGGTTGCCAACGCTGTGGGGGCGAGCCGGGAGATGGTGAACCGCAGCCTCAGGTACTACCGGCTGCGGGGATACATCGACTGGGCGGGGCGGCGCTTTGTCATTCGCTCCCCCGAGGGCCTGCGGCGCCACTGCTGACGGTGGCGCACCTCGATTTCGCTATCGCGGAGTTCCGGGCAATAAGATGACGCCGCGCCTGGAACGCGCGTTGATGGCGCGAAATAGTAGGAGCTTAAGCGAGCTACGGAGACTGCCGATGCGGATCGCGGTAGTCGGTGCAGGCGGTGTTGGCGGTTACTTCGGCGGCCGGCTGGGTCCGGCCCCACCCTGAACCCGAAGGTAGCCACAGGTTGACAAAACCGCCCGCGCCCGTCACCGGTACGTCTGCTCGTCCCGCTTGCGGATGTCGACAACCTCGAGAACCTGGTGATCGTCATCAATGTCGAACAAGATGCGATAGTCGCCCACCCGGCAACGGTATTGGGCGACGGGAGCGGACTCGAGTTTGATGGTCCCGTGAGCACGAGGGTCTTCTATCAGGATATCGATCGCCTGCCTCACCCGGCGGGCTAGGCCGATTGGAAGCTCCAGGAAAGCTCTTTCAGCCCGACGGGAAAACACCGCGCGGTACATTTACAGGCCCTTTTTGCGGAATACCTCCCCAGCAGCTATCCCATCCCCGTCGCGAATCTCCTGCCGGGCTTTGAGCAGTTCGGCCAGGTAATGGGCGTCGGAAAATTCTCGAAGGGCCAGTTGCACCTCGAGATACTTTTCGACATCCATGAGGACCGCAGCCGGCTTGCCCTGACGGGTGATAACCACGTCCTCACCTTCCTGGGCAAGGCTCTCCAGCAGTTTAGGGAGCTGCTGACGGAGTTCGTTCATCCCGACAAACCGGCTTCGCAAGATGTCATGCATGGCCAGGCCTTCTTGCGCCCAACGTATTCATGATGAAATGATAACAGAAACGTGATACATCGACCGTCCTTGACTGGCCAGAGCGCGGCTGCGGATAATGCAAAGTGCGGGTGCGCTCAGCACGCACCCGGTGGCGCCCGGGCGCCGAAACCGGCTGGGATGCCAGCCCAAGGAGAGCCAGCCATGCCCGACTATCCCGTTAACCCAGAGAAAGTCTTCTATAACTACGGCGGCCGTATCCCGCCGCTGCAACTCGACGACAAGCCGGTCGAGGCGCCCTCCGGGGTGTTACGCGGCGGCCGCAAGCTGATTACCGACACCACGCTGCGGGACGGTTCCCAGGATTCGCGGCTCGCCATCTTCCCCAACGAGGCCAAGGTCAAATACTTCGACCTGTTGCACAAACTGGACAACGGCACCGGCGTGATCGACTGTGTCGAGACCTTCATCTACCAGAAGCGGGACCTGTGGGTGCTTGAGGAGATCCTCTCCCGCGGCTACGAGTACCCGCGGGTCACCACCTGGACCCGCGCCGTGCCCAAGGACATCAAGGATCTGGTGGGCATCTCCAACGGCCGCCTCAAAGAAACCGGGATGCTGGCGTCGTCATCGGACCACCACATCTTTGATAAACTCCGCTTCCATAGCAAGGAAGAGGCCATCGAAAAATACCTTCAGCCCATCATGACCGCCTACGACAGTGGCATCCTGCCCCGCGTCCACCTGGAGGACACCACCCGCGCCGATATCTACGGCTGGGTGCTGCCCTTCATGCAGCGTGTGCTGCGGGAGACCAACGGCATCGCCAAGTTCCGCATCTGCGACACCATCGGCATGGGCTCCCCGGACCCCTTCGCCGCCTTGCCTATGGGCGTGCCGCGGCTGACCAAGCTGCTCAGGGACGAGACGGGGGCCGAACTGGAGTACCACGGCCACAACGATTTCGGCCTCGCCACCGCCAACAGCCTGGCCTTCTGGGCGTATGGCGGCACCAAGGTCAACTGTGTGTTCGGCGGCCTGGGCGAGCGCTCCGGCAACACCTCGCTGGAGCAGGTGGTGGCCAACTACATCCGCATCTACGGCGACCCGGGCTTCAACCTGAAAGCGCTGACCGAGATGTACGACCTGGTGCACAACGAGGTGCGGCCATTGCCCTCAAATGCCCCGGTGGTGGGCGAGGTGTTCTCGTCGCAGGCGGGGCTCCACCAGACCGGTTTGCAACGCCAGCGAGAGGCGGAGGGCGGCTTCATCTACCTCGCGTTCGACCCCAGCGAGGTGGGCCGCGCCGACGAGGAATTGCAGCGGGTGGGGCACCTCTCGGGAATGGACGGCATCCTCTCGCTGCTGAACAAGGAGCATGAGAAGCGGACCGGCTCCGCGGGGCAGTTCACCGGCATGAGCCGCGCCGCCAAGTTCGTGTACGACCGGGTCCACGACGCCTACGACGGCCGGCTGGACGAGGGCACCGGCACGTTCGTGGATTGGCGGCGCACCTTCTTCAGCGCCGAGGAGCTGTACGCCCTGGCCACCGATTACGAGCGGCAGCACGCCCGGGCATGACGTTACGTGTCCCGACCCTCAGAAACCCACGCCTGGCGATCCCGGGTTCCGACACGGGGGTGCAGGGGGCGAAGCCATCTGCTGGGGGCCTGGGGGTGTTCCCCCAGAAATAAAACCATCTCCTTTCTTGGGGGGTGGGGCAACCGATCAAGCAGCACCCCTTCAGGTTTGAACAGATACCGCCCAACCTGGACCCGTGTCAACTCACATAGGAACGTGACTGAGGGAAGACCTCCCGGCAGCCTCACCCCTGTGCTATGATGCCTATGGCGGGGTGTAGCTCAGCTTGGTAGAGCGCTGCGTTCGGGTCGCAGAGGCCCGCGGTTCGAATCCGCGCACCCCGACCATCTCCTGCTGCCGCGCCGGCGGGATCAGTTCCCCTCATCTGCCCTCACCGCGGCCTGCCACAGCCTGGTCCGGTCCTCCGGACTCAGCGCGGCAACGGCTTCTCCCCGGTCCAGCGCCAGCCGCTCCAGCGTCCGGATGCGCTCCCCCAGGGCTCGATTAGCCCGGCGCAGCGCCTCCTCGGGGTCCAGCCCCGCCGCCGACGCCTGATACGCCAGCGAGAGCAGCGCGGTCCCCAGCGCGGCGAGGCTCTCCTCCTTGGCGCCGCCGGTCAGCCATTCCACCAGCGATTTCGCTTCGGCCATGAGTCCGTCCTCGATGGGCAGGTGCAGCGGTGCGATCCGCTCCTGCACCGACCGGGTGTGCGCCAGCGCCGGAAGTGCCGGCGCGATCCCGTCGAGCATCGATTTCTCCCGGGGCCGCTCCTGACGTTTCAGCGCCTCCCAGTTGCCCACCACCTCCTCCGGTGTCGCCGCCGTGGCGTCGCCGAACACATGGGGGTGGCGCCGGATGAGTTTCTCGGCGATGGTCCGCACCACATCGGAGACCTCGAACTCGCCCTCCTCCGCGGCGATCTGGCACTGCAGGAGGATGTTCAGCAGCAGGTCCCCCAACTCCTCCTGAAGCCCGCCCATATCCTCATCGTCCAGGGCGGCCAGCGCCTCGTAGGTCTCCTCCAACAGGTACGGCTTCAGGCTGATGTGAGTCTGGGCGCGGTCCCACGGGCACCCCTCAGGGGCCCGCAGCCGCGCCACGATGGCGGCCAGACCGTCGAAGGTGGCCACGTTGGCGGTGAGCGCCGCAGGCGGCACGTAGAGGCAGGAGAGGTGGTCCACGGCTACCCCCCGGTCCAGTTCCACCAGCGGCATCTGTTGCACCGTCCGCTGCGCGGTGCCCGCGCCGGAGATCAGTGTCACCGGGTGTTCCGGGGGGTAGAGCTCCAGCAGGTCCAGCTTCAGCTGCGCCGCCACCGTCCGGTTGTACACCTGGGCGATGAGCGCGGGACGGGCGGGGTCGATGCGGAGGGCCAGGGCATCGGCCAGTTGGAGGCCCGAGGGGATGCCCTCGCCCGGCGTGAGGGGGTCGAGCCCCAGCGCCGCCAGCGCGGGCTCCACAAAGCTGAGCCCCGCCACCACCTCGACCTCGATCCCGGCTCCCGGCGCCGCCGCCAGCAGCCCCGCCACGGTGGCCTCGGCCATCAGCGGGTGCCCCGGCACCGCATAGAGCACTCCTTGGGGACGTTGCCCCAGCTCCAGCACCCGGTCCACGATGGCCTGGTACACCGCGTCGAAGGTGGGGGCGTTATCATACAGGTCGTCGAAGCTGTGGACGGCCAGGTGGGGCGGCAGTTGCGCCACGGTGGGGTGCCGTGCCGTGCGAACGTAGACCTCGGCCGCGGCCTGCAGGCGCTCGTGCGCCTCCATGGTCAGGAGGCCAATGGGGCCGGGACCCAGTCCCAGGATGGTGATGGCCATAGGGCCTCCAGTGCGGGGGATGCCGCTCTGATAGTAGGGCGCAAGATACCCGGAGGCAACCGGGCGTGGTGGCCGGAGAGTGCCAAGATATGCGGACAGCGCCTTCGACCGAGCGAATCGCTCCGGAGACCTCTGCTGAGGGCTCGGTAGAAGTGTTCCTGGTTTAGCTTTTTAGAGACCGAGGATCATGCGCAATGCCGCTTCAACTGCCCTCATGTCGGCTGCGGTGGCAGTTCCAACGGACCTGCGGACCAAGGAACGGTGCAGGGTGAAGACTTTGGCGCGGACCACCGAAGGAGCCCTGAGGCCTGCCGCCCGCCAATCGCTGAGGTGGCAATCCCCCAAGTGAGGCCGCAGGTTCTCTGCGCTCGTGATCTGGGCAAGGACAAGATCGCCAGCAGACAACAAATACGCATCCACGCTGACCACCAGAACGGGCCGCACCTTTGTGGCTTGCAGGTTTGTGCAAGGGAAAGGAACCGTTACTATGTCCCCGCGCCTAAAGGTCGTCGCATATTGCATCCTCTGGGCGCTCCCAGTCCCCGGCGAGCGATTGCTCAATGAGGCGTAACCAGCCCAACTCTTCACTTCCAGGCCCGAGATCCACGAACATATAAGACAGGGTGTCGCTGAGCACCGTTGTCCCGGTGGCCGGGGCCGGTCCGCCTGGAAACACCGTACTCGAAACCCGTTCGATATGATGACTCATTTGCACAACCTGGACTCCGACGACGTTAGGCATTTTCGGGGCTTCCTTCCGGACCTGGTGAGGTTGTTTCGTTAACATGGAAAGGCAAAGTGCTTTTCTCGTCATCATCGACCAAGATCGCGAAGCTGTAGTCTCCGGGCTTTGCGAAGACGATACCGCCAAACGCGACGATCTGATTCACATACGCATGGGCTCCGGCCCCCACTGGGCGGGGAATCCGCACCGGCTGTTCTAACGATACCAACTGCTCACCGCCGGCACCCAACAGCACGATCCGCACCGTCTTTTCTCGCTCGTACTCCGCGGGTCCGGCCTCGTAGGTGAGCACCAGGTGAAGTAACGGGACCGTCGCCGGAAATCCGATGGGGTTGATCTCATCGAAGATGCCCAAGTTGTTGAGGAGGTGCGCGCAGAGCGGCGCCAAGCCCTTGCGCCCCAGCCCTAACCATGAGGGTGGTCATCGACACGAACGTGCTCGCCTCGGGAGCGGTCGCGCCGCTTGGCGGCGCCATCGCCACTATCGTGGAAGCCTTGCGGTCCCGGGTATTTGACCTTGTGCTGTCCGACCATATCCTGGACGAACTGACGAGGACCCTGGCCAAGTCCTACTTCACCCGCCGCGTCTCCCCGGCCGGCCTCAACACCTACGTGCGGAGGTCCATGGCATCGCCACCCATCCTGAGGACGACCTCGTGTTGGCTACCGCGGTTTCCGCCGGCGCCGAGTACTTGGTAACCGGTGACGCCCAGTTGCAACAGTTCGGGAACTATCAAGGGGTCAGTATCGTCAGTCCACGAGCGTTCGTAGCCCTGCTCGGGCTTTCGTCGTTTGAACTTCGGTGAGACTGCTCAGTGGGAGCACGGCGGCCTTCGCCACCAAGACCGTGGAAGCGTCTGCAGCAAGGCGGTCGCACAGTTGGCAAGTCCCGGCAGAAGAGGTCATGCTTTTCCTTGTTTCCTCGGTTAGCCATGTCTGGAACGCGATGCGAGACTGGCCTAGCTCGGTTCAGGCAGATCTATCACGCCCGATGCCCACGGCGCCGACCCACCGTACTCGTGAATCCACTTCACATACGGGAGGGCTCCATCCAGCGCCTTGAGCAAGCGCCGGTCGTCGGTCCAGAGATCGCAGCGGGCCCGCTCCGCGACCACGATGTACAGCGCGTCGTAGGTTCCGGGCAGGCTGAACTGCTGGGCAACCCGCAGGGCCCGTTCATAGAAATCGGGGGGGGCGTGACGCTCTCAATCGGCAGTTTGCGCAGGGTCTCCAGCGCCTCGGCGGCCTCGGCCGGCGTTATCTGTTGCTCAGGCCGCTTGGTGGCCACCCGCTGGTACAGCACGTTCGTGACTTCTGCGAAGAAGTGAGGCGGTACGACCAGAGTATCCCGCCCGCCGATCGTAGCCTCCAGCAGTGCATCGGCCTTGATCACATCAGCCTCTTCGGAGCGGGTCAGCACCCACTTCAGGGCGACGCCCGCGTCAACCGCTTGGAACCCGTTCACAATAGCTGGCTGGCGGGCTCGTCTCTGGCCTCATTGATAAGATCCCACGAAGGCGCCCATGGCTTTCCATTGCGCCGCTCGTTGATGCGTTCGCCCAATTCTCTGCCGGCGCGCATCGCTGCCAGCGCCTGTTGGGCTCGTTCTTCGTTCAGGGGTTTGATCACCCGGCCCAAGCGGTTTTTCATGTCAGCCTCCACCCGCTCCCGGTGCACCGGCCGCGGACCAAGGGAGTACGCACGCACCGTCCCCTTTTTCACCCACCGGTACAGCATCACGCGATCGACGCCCAGCAGGTTTGCCGCCTCCGATGCAGTCACGTAATCATCCTTGATTGCCCTGCAAGTCGTCCTCCGTCCTGGTTCAGGAAAATCGACCGGATTGATTTTGATGTTGCATAACATAACAAATCATTGCTCACAGATCGCGGTCCACTAACCCTTTATGGCCGGGTCGGCGCCCGGGGCGGGTTGAACACGGGGATCGAGCGTCAGGCGTCTCGTGACCGCTTCCCGCAGCCGTGGATGGGAGACATTCTTGTTCGTTCGCCTACAACCCCACAATGCCTCTCGCATTGACACCCCCAACGCCCCCGCCCTATTATGCTGTTCGCTTAGGGGCGTCGCCGCCACCAGAACCAGGCCAGTGAGGTTGTCATGGGGCTTCCCATCGTTTTTGCCGGCACCGACTACCCGGACCGCACCGTTCCCCTCATCGATGGGCGGGTCAAGCCCGAGGGGATCGACCTGCGCTGGCTCGTCGATTATCCCGGCGACATGTTCCGCCGCATGCTCCAGTTCGAGGAGTTCGACGCCTCGGAGATGTCCATCGCGTTCTTCACCGCGGTGGTCAGCCGCGGTGACCGGCGCTTCGTCGGCATCCCGGCCCTACTCATCGGCCACTTCCGCCACGGCTACATCTTTGTGCGGAGCGATGGCGGCATCGAGAAGCCGTCGGACCTGGCGGGCAAGCGTGTCGGCCTGCCGGAGTACGGGATGACCGCGGGTATCTGGATCCGGGCGTTGCTGCAGCACGAGTACGGCGTGAAGCCCCAGGACGTTCACTGGCACCAGGGCGGCTGGGAGTCGCCCGGCTTCGCCTCCCGCTTCCCGCTGGACATCCCCGCCGAGTTCCGCATCACCACCATCCCGGAGGACAAGACGCTGGTGGGGCAACTGCTGGACGGCCAACTTGATGCGCTGATCGGCCCCGGAGTGCCCACCCCCTTCAAGCGCGGCGACAAACGCATCAAGCGGCTGCTGCCCAACTTCCGGGAGTTGGAGCGGGATTACTACCGCCGCACCGGCCTGTTCCCCAAGGACCACATGGTGGTGATCCGCCGGGAGCTGTACGAGCAGAACCGCTGGATGGCCACCAACCTCTACCGCGCCTTTAACCAGGCCAAGGACATCGGCTGGAACGAGTTCGTCGCCCATGCTTCGCACGTCAGCCCGCTACCCTGGGTCACCAGCGAACTGGACGAGATTAACGAAGTGTTCGGCGGCAACCCCTACCAGTACGGCTTCCAGCGGAACCTGCCGGTGCTGGAGGCCATCACCCAGTATTGTTACGAGCAGGGGATCGCCAAGCGCAAGGTGGACCCCGCCGAACTGTTCGCCCCCGAAACCCTGGGCAACGAGACCCACTGACGAGGAGAGATCATTCTATGAAACGAGTACCGCTGGTGTTCGGCGGCGCCGACTATTGGGACCGCACCCTCGCTCTGATCGACGGCGTGGTCGAGCCGGAGGGGATCGACCTCCACTGGGTGATGAAATACCCCGGCGAGTTCTTCGGCCAGATGATCCGCGGCGAGTTTGAGGCGGGCGAGATGTCGGCGGGCTTCCTGGTGATGCTGAAAGACCAGGACAACCCCATGCTGGTGGGTCTGCCGCTGTTCACCTCCCGCGCCTTCCGCCACGGCAACATCATGATTCACGCCGACGCCGGGATCGAGAAGCCCCAAGACCTGAAGGGCAAGCGGGTGGGGGTGCCCGACTACCCGATGACCTCCGCCATCTGGGTGAGGGGCTTCCTCAAGGCCGACTTCGGCGTGGCCGCCGAAGACATGGAGTGGTTCCAGGGCGGGCTCGAATCGCCCGGCTTTGTCGAGCGGGTGCCCACCAGCGTGCGCTCCGGCATCAAGCTCACCACAGTGCACGACCGGGCGCTGCTTGATATGTTCATGAACCGGGAACTGGACGCCATCACCGGTCCGGCGCTGCCCCCCAGCCTCGCGGGCAACCCCAAGGTGAAACTGCTGTTCCCTAACCATAAGGACGTCGAGAAGGAGTATTACGCCCGCACCGGCCTCTTCCCCATCACCCACATGGTGGTGATGCGGCGAGACGTGTATGAGCGGCACCGCTGGATGGCCCGCAGCCTGTGCGACGCCTTCGAGCGGTCGAAGCAGATCGGCTGGCAGGAGTACGGCCGGCACCAGGCCGGCAACGCCCCCTGGCTCTCGTTCTACCTGCGGGAGCTCAACCAGGTGTTCGGCGGCAACCCCTATAAGGATGGCTTCCACGAGAACCTGCCCGTGCTCGAAGCGCTGACCCAGTACTGCTTCGAACAGGGCATGACCAAACGCAAAATCGACCCGACCGAGCTGTTCGCCCCCGAGACGCTGATCCCCAAGGGGCATTGATCGAGGAACACCGCCGGGTTTCGCTGCGGAAACTTCTCGCGGGGCTCGAAGGGTATTGAATGCTGCCGCGCCTCGGCGATACTGTTCGAGCGGAGCGAGAACCTACGTTGCACCGCCGAGGCGATCGATAAGCGGTACCACGCATCCGGCCGCGGAGTGCACGAGGGGCGGGAGCCCCTATGCCGGGGTGTGGGGTGCCCCACCCACAACGCAATAAGCACACTCAAGGAGATACCACTAATGGCCAACCTCCCCCTCACTTTCACCGGCTACGAATATTGGGACCGCTCGAAGGCCCTGATGGACGGCTCGGTGGAGATCGACGGCGTCGACCTCACCTATAACATGGCGCCCGCCGACCTGTTCCAGCGCAACATTGAGAAGGCCGATTTCGAGGCGAGCGAGATGTCCACCTCGTTCATGATCATGATGTACGGCAAGGGCGACCGCCGGCTGGTGTGCCTGCCGCTGTTCACGGCGCGGGAGTTCTTCCACGGCCGCATCTTCATCAACCCTGCCTCGGGCATCAAGCGTCCTGAGGACCTGAAGGGGAAGCGTATCGGCCTGCCCGACTACGCGATGACCGCGGCCATCTGGATCCGGGGCATGATCCACCACGAGTACGGGGTGACGGCCCAGGACGCCAAATGGTTCTGCGGCGGCTTCGACCGGCCCGTGAAGTACGTGCAGCGGATGCCCCTGGACCTCCCCTCCGACATCTCGTTGACCGTGATCCCCGAGACCAAGAGCATAGTCGGCATGCTGCTGGATGGTGAGTTGGACGCCGTCGCCAGCCCCGGGCGCCCCAAGCCGTTCGTGGATGGCGACCCCCGCATCCTCCGCCTGTTCCCGAACTACGCTGCGGACGAGAAGGCCTACTACCGCAAGACCAAGCTGTTCCCCACGGTGCACGTGGTGGTGCTGCGGCGGGACGTTTACGAGGCGAATCCCTGGCTCGCGAAGAACATGATGGACGCCTTCTCCAAGGCCAAAGACATCGGCTGGAATACCATGAAGAGCAATCTGCGCATCCTCTCGATGCCGTGGCTCTCGGTGGACCTGGAAGAGACCGAGGGCCTCTTCTCCGGCTCACCGTTCCGTCATGGCTTTGAGGCCAACCGCGCCGCGTTGGAGGCGCTGGTGCGCTATGGCTACGAGCAGGGTCTGACACGCTCCCAGCTCTCGCCCGAGGAGCTTTTCGCCCCCGAGTCGCTCACCTGGACCGGTGGGTAGGGATAACCCCACACACTGACCCCTACCCGCCCACCTTGAACGCGCCGCGTCCGGCATAGCGGGCTCGGCCCGCCAGTTCCGCCTCGATACGCAGCAACCGGTTGTACTTGGCCACCCGTTCGCTGCGGGTGGGCGCCCCGGCCTTGATCTGGCCGCAGTTGGTCGCCACCGCCAGATCGGCAATGGTCACGTCCTCGGTCTCCCCGGAGCGGTGGCTCACCACCGCGGTCCAGCCGGCGGCGTGCGCCAAGTCCACCGCCGCCAGGGTTTCGGTGAGGGTGCCGATCTGGTTCAGCTTGATCAGCACAGAGTTGGCGCAGCCCCGGTCGATGCCCTGCTGGATGCGCTCCGTGTTCGTCACAAAGAAGTCGTCGCCCACCAGTTGCACCTTGCCGCCCAGCCGTTGGGTCAGCAGGCGCCAGCTGTCCCAGTCGTCCTCTGCCATGCCGTCTTCGATGGAGATGATGGGGTATTCGGCTGCCCAACCCGCCAGGAAATCGACCATCTCGACGCTGGTGAGGCTGCGGCCCTCCTTCGCCAGGTTGTAGCGGCCGTTCTCGTACAGTTCGGTGGTGGCCAGGTCCAGCGCGAGCAGGCAATCCTGCCCCGGACGGTAGCCGGCGGCGTCGATGGCCCCGATCACTAACTCCAACGCCTCCCGGTTTGAGGCGAGCGAGGGCGCGAAACCGCCCTCATCGCCCACGTTGGTCTGGAAGCCGCGGCTGCGCACCAGTTTCTTCAGGGCCTGATACACCTCTGCGCCCATCTGGAGCGCCTGGGCGAAGCTGGTGGCGCCCACCGGCAGCACCATGAACTCCTGGAAGTCGGTGGAGTCCGCCGCGTGCTTGCCGCCATTGAGGATGTTGAACATGGGCACCGGCAGCGTCACCGCATCGTCGCCGCCCAGCGCCCGGTAGAGCGGCTGCCGGCCGGCGGACGCCGCGGCCTGCGCCACCGCCAGCGAGACGCCCAGGATGGCGTTGGCGCCCAGCTTCCCCTTGTTGGGGGTGCCGTCGGCCTCGATCAGGCGCTGGTCGACGGCGGCCTGATCCGCGGCGGCCATGCCGCGGACCGCGGGCAGCAGGTGGGTGCGCACGTTGGCCACCGCCCGCTGGACCCCCAGCCCGCCGAAGCGCTTGGGGTCGCCGTCTCGCAGCTCCACCGCCTCATGGGCGCCGGTGCTGGCGCCGGAAGGCACCGCCGCCCAGCCGCGCGTGCCATCGGACAGCAGCGCCTCCACCTCCACGGTGGGATTGCCGCGCGAGTCTAGGATTTCTCGGGCCGTCAGGTCCTGTATCGTCATCGATGCGCTCCTTGTCCGGTGCGGCGCCAGGGCCGCGAGGGTCAGTTTGCAGTCCGGGCGGCAGCAACCGCCAGCGCCTGCTCGACGGCGTCCAAGGCGCTGGCCGCCCGGACCACCCGCCGGTCGGGTTCGCCCTTCATGGCGAATTCCCACGTGCCGAGGCCGATCAGCGGCACCTCGCCGATGAGGGCGAAGGCCATCTCGGAGAGGGTGCCGTAACTCCCGGCGATGGCGATCACCGCGCGGCCAGCCTGGGCCACCATGGCGTTGCGGGTGAAGCCCAGCCCGGTGGGGATCGGAAACTCGACCCACGGGTTGGCGGCGGCGGGGTCGCTGCCGGGCAGCAGGCCGATGGTGTGCCCCCCGGCTTCGCGGGCCCCGCGGCACACGGCCTCCATCACGCCGCCCAGCCCCCCGCACACCACGGTGGCGCCGCGGCGGGCCAGTTCCCGGCCCACCGTCTCGGCCAGCTGGGCTTCCTCGGCAGTGCACACGCTGCCGCCGATAACGGAAATCATCACAAGAGGACCTCGAAAAGGGGCGGGATTCGTTCCGGCAGGGCAGGGTTGCCGTCCGAGCCGTTTCAGCATACACAAACGGCGGGTGCTGGTGTCAATGAGAAACCGGCGCCGCTCACCGGATCATCCGTCGCAGTATCTATTCACACACAGGCTTCAGCTTGCGCGAGCTACTCCCGCCGCCCCAGAAAAAGAGGAACATTCTCTGTGGGGGCACCCCCACGCCCCCGGCAGAGGGCCGCCGCCCTCATGCACTCCCGCTCCTGAGCCCGATAGCCCTTCAACTGTTACCTGTCGAACCCTTTCTATAGCCATCAGTGATTCTGTCCTTTTGGCTTAAGACGCCAGACGTGGCCTGACCCGGGTTTAGGTGGCCGGGGCTGCAGGGGTGGTGGACAAGATGGACAGCGGCGGACCGCTGCCCACTTGACCACCACCAGACGGTTGCGGTTGCGGTAACGCACCGGTCTCGAGGTGGGTACGCCGGGGACGTGCGCGAATCAGCGCCGAGGGATCTGCGGGAACCGTTA
>SHYD01000044.1 GCA_009692945.1 Dehalococcoidia bacterium
ATGTCCCGCCGTTGTCTCGCGACCTCGCTCTGTTGGACGGCGACGAGAAACGGTTTGTCCGCGCTAACGTGGAGGACACCCTGCCCCGGATGACCGAGAGCCAGGAACTGCTCAAACAGCTATTGGTGCGGTAGCGCCCGGCTCCTTGGATGATCTCCGTCGGCCTGCGGACGCCAACATGTGGTGCTTTGACCAACACCATCGCCCGATAGCGCGCAGGGGAATCCCGAGAGTGGCGGCGCAGTCCTCCGCCGTTCACGGCTCCCCGACGAGCGCAGGTGTTGTCGGGGGCGATTTGCGATGCATCGTCGCCTGCTCGTAACCGTAGGCGACCTTCAGTATCGCGGGCTCATCGTAGCCTCGGCCAAGGAAGGTGATGCCCACCGGCAGGCCGTCTGACGTGTAGCCGGCAGGGACCGACATCGAGGAGACATACACCAGGAACGTATTGATGTGGGTGACACCCTTGGTATTAACGAACGGCGGGTTCACGCCATCCCGGATCAGCGTCGGCTGATGCTCGACCGTTCGGTGCACGATTGCGTCGAGTTGGTTATCGGCCATTGCCTTCAACACGTTGAACATCAGCGTTTCGCGAGCCAGGAGATGCTCATACGCCGTCTCGCCGAGTATTGCGCCCCCGGAGGACTTGGGCTTGTAGCCCGGCGACGCCAGCATTGCAGCCATGGTCTGGTACGGCCGCCTGGCGCTGCGGCCGTAGTACACGTCCCAGCGTCCCTCAGAGCCGCCGCGGTCGCCGTTGCCGCGCTTTTCAATCAGCTGGGCAAGTTCGGGGATAACCAGTGGGTCTACCAATGTGGCCCCGCCTTTCCGTAGGTCGGCAACGGCCGCGTCGAACACGGCGGCAACCTTGTTGAAGTCTTCGGTTCCTGGTTCACTGAAGCGCCCCATGGGCTCCCGGATGATGCCGATGCGGGCGCCCTGCAGCCCGCGCGGGTCGAGCGTCCTGGTATACGTGGTTGGCACCTTCCCGATGCCCCGCACCGTGAGCGGGTCCTCGGGATCATAGCCAACCATCACGTCCAGCAGCGTCGCCACGTCACGGACGGTGCGAGCCATCGGGCCCAAGGAGCCCGCGACGCCTGGCCAGCCGTCGTACACCCCGCCGCGGCTCACCAACCCTGCAGTAGGTCGCATGCCGACGATACCATTCCACGCGGACGGGCGGCGGATCGAGGCGAAGCCTTCCTGCCCAATACCGATTGCCGCGAAGTTGGCCGACACGCCGGCACCCGAACCGCCCGAGGAACCGCCAGCCGTGCGCTCCAAGTCCCACGGGTTCCGTGTGGAACCGAACAGCGTCCCGTGGGTGTCACCACCGCCCAGTTCACCGAGCGTGGTCTTCGCCAATATGATGGCACCTGCCCGCCGGAGCTTCTCCGCTACAAAGGAGTCCCGGTCCGGATGATAATCCTTCAGCAGGATGGAGCCGAGGGTGGTCGGCATGCCTTTCGCATCCATTTGGTCTTTCAGGATGACGGGGACGCCGTGCAACGGGCCGACCGGCCCCGACGACCGGTAGGCAGCATCCAGCCGATCGGCCTGTTCCAGGGCATCGGCAGCGACGTTGATAATGGCATTGATCGCCGGTCCGTTGTGGTCGTAGGCCTCAATCCGGTTCAGGTACAGTTGCACCAGGTCCCGCGCCGAAAGCTCGCCCGACTTGTAGGCTTGCTGAATCGCCTCGATCGTCGTTTCCTGTAGATGAAAAGCCATGGCTCCCCCTTCTTGCCCCAGATTCAACGCTCACCGTAGCCTGTAATGAACGGCTGCGAAGCACCGACTCAGCGGAACGCGCCGTCAAACATGCCTACCTTGACGGTTTGCAAACGCCTCGTCAATAGGCCATTCTATACGACAGGCAGTCAGCGTCGGTTGAGTTATGGAAGTCTTCACAAGGAGGAGCGGTCATGAACGCAGAACGACCAACCTGGGTGACCCGAAGAGGGTTTTTGCATTCCGGAGCCGCCGTCACGGCCATCGCGGCCACGGCATGCGCGCCGCAGGCGCCGCCGCCCGCGGGTTCTTCAGCAGCCGTACCCGCATCCACCGCCCAACCCGCACAGCCGGCATGGCAGGGGGACTGGGACAAGCTGCGCGCCGCGGCCAAGCAGGAGGGTAAGCTCACTTTCGCTTTCGCGTTCGCCCTAGGGTCACTCCCGCGCAAAACCCTCGACGGCTTCGAAAAGGAGTTCGGCGTCTCGGTAGACATGCAAACCTTCAACTCCGGGAGCCTGCTGCTACCGAAGATTCTGCAGGAACAGGGGGGTGGGATCTACGCCTGGGACGTAGCGTTTATCAGCGGCGCCTTTGGGCTCGGCCTGCGTGATGCTGGTGCCGTGGTGCCCATGCGTCCCCAACTTTTTCGTACGGACGTGACCGATGAAAAGGCGTGGGCGAACGGCTTCGAGTCGGGCTTCAAAGACAAAGAAAAGCAGTTCGGCTACGGACACGTCTGGGAAGTTAGCAGCAACATGTGGATTAACACTGACCTCGTGAAAGAGGACGAGCTGAAGTCGGTCCAGGACCTGCTCAATCCCAAGTGGAAGGGTAAGATGATGTTCGCCGATGTCCGGGCGGGCGCCACCTCGTCGCCCGCCACCGCCGTCAGGCTGGTGTATGGCGAAGAGACCATGAAGAAGCTATTCGTCGACATGGAGCCAGCGTACAGCCGGGACAACAGGCAGATTGTTGAGCAGTTGGTACGGGGGCAACGCGCCATCATTCTGGCAGTTGCTGACCCGATAATCCCCGAGTTCCAGCAACAGGGCCTTGGCAAAAACGTCAAGCGGGTCTACCTCAACGACATCTTGGTCACCGTCACTGCGAACGATCTCTGGATGCTCAAGAACGCCCCGCACCCCAACGCGGCCAAGCTGTTCGTCAACTGGATCCTCTCCAAAGAAGGCCAGGCGGCCTATACCCAGGAGACGCTCACCAACAGCCGCCGGCTCGATGTACCTCCGTCCGTGCCAGAAAAGTACCCGAAGCCAGGCATGAAATTCGCCTACAGCATAGGAACAGAAGGAACCGACGTCGAGTCCAACAAGACCGTGGACATTCTCTCCAAGATGGTCGGTGTGGGCTAGAAATCAAACTCAGCACATTGGATCAGCGCGACCAACAGCTCGGGCGAACCCGTTGGCAACTAACAAGAGCACTCTCCCTGCCCGCCTCTTCCAAGGGGTAGCAGAAGCCGCGGTATTGGGGAATCTGCGCTACGCAGAAGAGTTGGCCCGGCAGGTCGCAACTTTGGATGAGGACCAAGGAAACGAACTGCGGGAGGCGCTCCAGGTCGTCCGGCAGGGACTACGCGCGGTCGAGCGGCGCCCCAAAGATCCCCAAGCTCACCTCCTGCTGGCTCGGGGTTATTTCTTCGTAGACGCGGGGGATGCCGGGCTGCAAGAGGCAAACGAGGCGTTGCGCCTCGACCCGTTCCTTGGTGACGCAGCCGTGATGGTCGGCTTGGAGTACTGCTATCGGGGCGAACTGGAACCAGCGCGTGCAGCGTATCTACGGGCGAGAACAGTGCTTTCTCCGTCTAACCGATGGCTCATCAGCCTTGGGATTACCATCAGGTCCGCTGAAGCGTCCGCACAAGATCGTGCGGCCGCCGCGCCAGTTGCCAGTCCATGGACGCAACTCCGCAAGAGGATCGCCGATTCGAGTCGCCTCCTCGGTGCGTTAGCAGGCCAAAAGACTTCGCTTTAGCTCTCGAAGTCGCCTTTGCCCACCTTGGGCTTGGGCTAACACCATGTGGGGATAGCGTTCACCTTGAACTTGAGGTGGTACAGGATGACCAGAAGACACATCATCCATTCCTACCTCCAGGAACTGCGGGACAAGGGCGTGGGCCGCAACGTCAAGGCCGTCGACATCCCCGAGGCCCGCATCGTCAACAGCAGTGGCGGGCTGTGGCTGTTCAACCGGGCGCCCCATCCCAACGCCGCCAAGCTGTTCATCAACTGGATCCTCACCAAAGAGGGCGCGGCCGCCTGGTGCGGCGCCAACGTCTGGAACAGCCGCCGCACCGACGTTCCCCCCAGCGACCCCAACACCGTGCCCAAACCCGGCGGCAAGTACATCTACGTGGTGCGGGAGGAGACTCTGCAGGCGCAGGAAGACACCCGTAAGTGGCTCGAAAGCATCGTCGCCCAGTAGGCGTCTGCGCGCATCGGGTGGCGCGATTTATATGACGGCGGGTTCAAACCCGTCTTCTGCTGTGAAGGGGTTTTGGCTCTGTGGGAACAGCATCTGCTCCTGGGGTGTCCAGCGGGTCTCCCGCTGGCGGGGAGCGTGAGGGGCGTACCCTCACCATCGATCTCTCATTCCTTCTCTCTCCGGCGGGGAGGGCTCGAGGGGCTGGCCAACCCGCGAATACACTTAGGTGATGGTCGCCATCTTGGCCTTTCATGACCTGGTGGTGTTCCCATGGTTATGGCGTCTGAGTTAGCAGCAGCCGTCTGCGGACGCACGCCAGGGGGCAGGCACGGGGGCCTGCTCCTGCCAACGCGGAAGACAAATGAATGAACGAGGCTCACCCATGGCAGTGCTTATCGTCGGGGCCGGAATGGTGGGGTCGCAGGCGGCCCGGCAGTTGCTGGACCGCGGCGAAACCCCCATCCTGTTCGATCTCGCCCCCAATCTCCCTCACCTGGCCACGGTGCTCGACCCCGGCGCGGTGAAGATCGTGCGAGGCGACATGCTTGAACTGGCCGAACTCATCGCCGCCATCCAGGACAACGGCGTCGACCGCATCATCCACACCGCCAGCTTCCTCTATGAGGGCGTGCTGCGCCGCCCCTACGCGGGGACCAAGCTCAACCTCATGGGGACGCTCAACGTGGTGGAGGCGGCGCGGCAGACCGGGGTGGGCCGGGTGGTGTTCTGCAGCGCCGGGTTCATCTACCACGGGGTGTGGGAGGGGATGGCGGGCCAGCCCGAACAGGTGGTGGACGAGGACACCGCCATGCGGCTGGTCAGCGACCGTCCCCGTGCGCTCTACGCCGTCACCAAGCTCAGCTCGGAGTACATCGGCCTCTCCTATGGCGAGCAGTTCGGCATCGATTTCATCGCGCTACGCTATGGCGGCGTGTTCGGCCCTTGGAAGGGGCCGGTCTCGGGGGTGCCCGGCCGGTTCGTCGACCAATTCGCGAGGCCGGGGGCGTTCGGGCGGCCCATCGTGCTCAGCGACCCCTTCCTCAACGGCGTCGCCGGCGGCGGCTCGTTCCTCTATTGCAAGGACGCCGCCAAAGCCACCCTGCTGGCCGCCTTTGCCCGGCCCGAGGACCTCAAGACCCGGGTCTACAACATCAACATGTCCCGCACCTACCCCATCCACGAGACCATCGAGATCGCGGGGCGGGTGTTCCCCAACAGCCCGGTGCAGCTCACCCCCGAGGTCGAGGCGCTGCTACTGGGCCAGCGCTACCAACGGATGTTCGACATCACCCGTGCCCGCCAGGAACTGGGCTACGTGCCGGACTACGAGCTGGAGCGAGCCTTCACCGACTACGCCGAGTGGCTGCGGGCGTACGAGGGGGAATGAGGGAGGACTTTGGGAGCTCGAAGAAGCAACACCGGCGGCCCAAGGGGCCGCCGGTGTGATCGAGTCTCCACTGAGTTGGGCTGAGCGCCGAAGCTCACCCCCAGCCCCTCCTACGAGGCGAGGGGAGATCAGGTTCCCCTTCCCTGCGAGGGAAGGGGCGAGGGGTTAGGTCAGGTCTGGACGGACCGGCGACGGTAGGAGTGTCCACGGTCACTCGAACCTGACTCTTACTCATAAAAAGGCAAATTGTTCAGACCGGGCCTCCCGTGCTGCGTTGGGTTGCCCTGGGGCGCTGCCCCAGGCTGGGATAGCACGGGGCCTTGGCCCGCCGTACTGCCACGTCCGCCCCGGGGATATCAGGCATCGCCGACCCCCAGGCTGCCCCGTTTGCACCCTGCGGTCTGAATCTGAAGCCCGGCAGCGCCAACGGCGCACCCCACACAATCCTGGGGCAACGCCCCAGGAACTCTCCCCGAGCGCCCCCAGTCCGGCGGGAGAGGCACCGGACCAACGGGATCCGCGGAAACTTCTCGCCGGGCTCGAAGGGTATCGTGTGCGGTCGCGAATCGTCCTAACAATACTGTTCGAGCGCAGCGAGAACTCCGATGCGGTCCGGCGCCCGGTGAGAAACGAAAACGTCTCCCTGCGTATCAAGGGAATCGTCAGCGGTCGCGCGCCGCCCCGACCCGCCCCTAAACCCCCGCGTAGCTGTGGAGCCCGACGATCCAGAGGTTCACCGCGAAGTAGGTGAACAACACCGCGGCGAAGCCCACGATGAGCAGCACGGCGCTGCGGCCGCCCCGCCAGCCCGAGAGGTTGCGGGTGTGGAGGTAGGCCGCATAGATGAGCCAAGTCACCAGCGCCGAGGTCTCCTTGGGGTCCCACGCCCAGTAGCGGCCCCAGGCGATGTTGCCCCAGTAAGCGCCCAGCACCAGCAGCATGGCGAAGAAGGGAAAGCCGACGACCACAGCCCGAAAACTCACCTGTTCCAGGGTCGCTGCCGTGGGCAGGAAGGCGAACCGGCTCTTTTGCCCTTGGATCAACTGCATCACGGCGGCGCCGAAGGCAACGGCGAACACGCCGTAGGAAATGATCGCCATGGCAACGTGGATGGTCAGCAGTTCCTGGTTCTGAAGGGCGGGGACCAGCGGCTCGATGGTCGAGGGGATCGTGGTGGCGTAGGCCAGCAGCGCGATGACCACCGGCACCACCACCACGCCCAGCGAGCGCGCCTGATAGCGCCGCTCGAAGATGGCGTACGAGACGACGGCGCCCAGCGCAAAGCTCATGCTGTACTCGTACATGTTGGAATAGGGTGCGTGGCCCACCGCCATCCAACGGGAGATCCAAGCCCCTGCCAGGAACACCGCCCCCAACCACACGAACATCGAGGCGATGCCGCCCACGGTGGCCTTGTGCCGCCAGGTGTAGAACAGGTAGCAGCCAAAGGAGACCACCAGGGTGATCAGCGCAGCCGAGAACAGAAACAGCGACATCTTGGCCATTGGGCTCACTCCTCACCGAAGGGCCGGCCGATGGGGCGGGCCCAGGACTGCGGGTTGGGCACGGTACAATGTGCCGCGCTTCAGTATACCTGGACATGGTTACCCCGGGTCGGGCGACGCATGCTTCGCCGCTACGGCGGTGAACCCGGCAACCCCGGTCCGCCGCGCACCGGGGCCGTCCCACGCGCCCCCCTACCCGCCGGGGCGGTACACCTTCACCGCGGTGTCGTGGAACATCGCCGCCCGCTCGCTAGCTGAATAGCGCTTTGACAGGCGTTTGAAGGCGTTGAATAGCACTGGATAGGAGAAGGACACCTTGTCCACCGGGAAGTTGCTCTCGAACATCGACCGGTTCGGGCCGAACTGATCGATGCAGTGGTGCATGATCGGCGCCATCGAACCGGCCAGCTCCTCGGAGCCGATGGGCGTGGTGCGGGTGTGCCAGTCGAACCCGGTGCGGGGCATTCCGATGCCGCCGAGTTTGACGTACACATTGGGACAGGCCGCGACCGCCGTAATGCCGCTGCGCCAGGCCGGCATCACGGTATCATCCCGGTTGGCGTAGGGACCGACCCGCTGCAGGCCGCCGATATGGTTCAGGATGATGGTCAGGTCCGGCACTGCCCGGGCGAAATCGGCCAGTTCGTGCAGTTGGGGATGGAACAGCCACGCCTCCAGCGATAACCCCTTGCGGGCCAGCACTTTGGCACCGGCCCGGAAGTTGGCGCTGCCGAGTTGTCCCTCGATCTTGAACGCGGCAGTGTTTTCGACCTCGGGGTGGGGGTCCCAGGTAACGGAATGGCGGATGCCGCGGAAGCGGTTGGGGCTGGCGGCAGCCAGCGCGTCCAACACCGGCTCCACCCGTTCGCCCAGGTTCAGGTTGGCGTGGCCCACGATGGCCGCTGCGGCTCGGCAGGGCCCGTACAGCCCGCTGGCGCTCGCCGCCGCCAGCCCCTGGACGAACTCGACCTCGCCCACCGGTCGCATCTCGGCGGGCCCTTCGCTGCGGTACATGGCGCGGGCCTCGATGAATACGGTGGAACGGATGTTGTGGCCGCTGGCCACATCGGCCGCCAACTCGTGGAGCAGGTAGCGCTGGTAGGGCAGCCGTTCCAGCCGGAAGTCCCAGAAATGATGGTGGGGATCGCAGATGGGCAGGTCCGGCTCCAGGATCGGTTCCTGGGTCAGCGCCAGCCAATCGTTGCCGCCGTAGGGCATGGAAAGCCTCTCCTGTTCAAGGTACCCCTTTGGGGTAATGAATATAATAGCGGGGGAACATCCCCCGCACCCCTTGGCAAAGGGCTCCGCCCTCTGCACTCCCGCCCAAGCCGCAAGTGCAGACAGGGAGGTCAGCGGCGGCGGTAGTCCACCCGCCGGAACACCTCGGTGGTCCCCGGATCGTAGCCCTCGGGCAACTTGCCCATCATGCGGGCGCCCATATTCCGTACCCGCTCGATGAAGGCCTCGCGCGGACCGTCTCCCACCTGGCTCTTGTGGCAACGCAGCGCATCGATCTTCAGGTCGAAGGTATCCTGGATGTCGATGAAGACGTCCGGCTCCTCCGCGCCCGCCACGAACACCTCGCCCACGTGATGGGTCTCCAGACCCTCGGCTTTATGTTCGGGGTAGAACAGGTGGTCGCGGGCGTAGGGGAACGAGGCGTCCAGCGCCATGGTGCCGGCGTTACGGTGATCGCGGTGCTGACGGTAGCGTCGTTGCGGGTCCATGGTCACCACGATGTCTGGTTTGAACCGGCGGAGGTGGCGCACCACCTGGCCCCGGCCCTCCCAACCGTCCTCCACCCCGCCGTCCGGCCAGCCGAGGAAGTGTACGTCCTTCACGCCCAGCACGACCGCTGCGGCGCGCTGCTCTTGTTCCCGGATCTGGGCCAGCCGTTCCGAGGTCATCTCGGGGTCGCTGGTCCCCTTGTCGCCCCGGGTGAACAGGACGTACTCGATCTTCTTGCCCTCTTTCGCCCACTTTGCCAGGGTCCCACCGGAACTGAACTCCGCATCATCGGGGTGAGCCATCACCACCAACACGCGTTGGGCCCAGGCGCCGGGCGTTTCGTTCTCTTCCATCGGTCACACCTCGTCTTATAAAACACTGCCGCGGCGATGGGCAATCAGTTCATCACACAACTCGAGCACGCTGTCGGCCACTGCCGGCCAACGGTAGGCCTGGGCCGCCGCATGAGCAGCCTCGCCCAAGCTCTGGCGCAGCGTCTCATTGACCAGCAACAGGTCCAGGCGCTCGGCGAAGGGCTCCGGGCAATGCCAGGGGATGAGGAAACCGGTTTCGCCGTCCCGCACCGTGGTTTGGAGGCCACCGACGCGCGAGGCCACCACTGGGGTGCCGCAGGCCATGGCCTCCAGCGCCACTAGGCCGAAGCTTTCGTAATACGACGGGACCACACAGACATCGGCCGCGCTGTAGTAGTAGGGGAGTTGCTGTTGGGAGACCGCGCCGGTGAAACTCACCTGTTCTGAAATATCGAGCGTGTGAGCCAACGCATGGATGGGTTGGTAGGCTGAATCGCTCTGGTCGCCCTCGCCTCCCACCACCAGCACGCGGACGCCCTTGGGGTGTTCCAGCAGCGAGGCGGCGCCGATGAGGATCTCCAGCCCCTTGAGGGGATCGGGGCGTCCCACAAACAGCAGGATGCGCTCGCCGTTCAGCCCCAGGTGGCGGCGCGCCTCGGCCATCTCCAGCGGGCGGAAGGTGTCGGTATCGACCCCGCACGGGATGACCCGGATCTTCCCCTGGGCGTGGGCGTACAGGCGCTCCAAGCGGGTCTCTTCCTGAGGCGAGGCCACCACCACCGCGTCGGCTTGGCCGATGATCTGTTGCTCGCTCTCTATCCGGAGGTCCGATTCATGCTCGCCGGCGCGGGCTTGGTTCTTCACTGCGCCCAGCGTGTGGAACATCGCCACATGGGGAGTCTGCCACGCACGTTGGAGGCCCAACCCGACCAGGCCTGACAGCCAGTAGTGGCTGTGGATAAGGTCGTAGCCGCGCCCCTCGCTGCGCTCGAATGCCAGAACGCCCGCTTGGAACTGCGCCAGGTGGGGATAGATGGCATCCTTGGAGAGGAACTGCCGTCCGCTTGCTTCCAGGTGGATCACCCGGACGTTGGGCGCCAGTTCCTCGATTTCGGAAACCTCTGGGTCATGCCAGCGGGAGAAGATGTCGACTTCGATCCCGCGGGCGCCGAGTTCCCGGCTGAGGGTGGCAATGTACACATTCATGCCGCCCGCTTCCCGCGCGCCGGCGGTGAGCAGGGGACACCCGTGGACGCTGATGACGGCGATTCGCATGGGACCGGCCGATCAGGCTTCGCCCCGCTGCACGACGCACCGGTAGATGGGGTGATCGATGCCGCCAAGGTCGTACTTATAGGGTTCGTTGCCGCGCAAGAAGTCGTACTGCGACATCCCGCACTCGATGGCGTCCCGGATGGCATGGGCCTTGAGCAACAGCCCGACGCTGAGCGAGGCGAACTGGGGGTCGTAGCCGCTGTTGTACAGCAGCCGCTTCCCCGAGTAGTCGAAACAGAAGATGGCGGCGGCCCGCTGCCCGTCCACCTCCAGCAGCAGGAGCCTGCCGGTGCCTTCGCCGATGTGAGACGCCATCATGTCCCGGAAGAACGCCTCCATGGGGGCATCCATGAAGGCCGCTTTATCGTGCATGCTCATGCGGTGCAGCCGGAAGAAGTCGGTCATGTCCCGATCGAGCGAGGCGGGGTCTCCAGCGGCGTAATAGCGGACTTCGCCTGCCCCCTCCAGCCGCCGCAACTTGCGGCGCAGCTCGTGACGGTCCTTCTTCCCCAAGGTCCCGAGATAGGTCTCCCAGTCGCCGGGCAGGTCCATGCGAGGACACACGTCCTCCTGTTCGACCGCTGCCGTGTAACCACGCTCCTCGGCCAGCCGCTGCAGCGCCGGCAACGTCGGGGATTCTCCGGGGAGGCTGTGGAGCACCATGGTGCTCCACTCGAGGGGGTCCAGGTGGTCGAAGATGGCAGATAGCGCCCCGGAGGTGTGCGCTTCGGGAACCACAAAGTCCAGGTAGTCACATACGTCCTTGCTGCCCACCAGCGAAATCTTGGCGCGGTCCCGGGTCATGGGAGCGATGCCGACCACCGCGTCGCCGTGATGGACCGTGAGCAGCATCAGGTCACGCTGGTCCCGGAAGTGGCTCCACCACACCTGCTGCCAACCGGGAGTGAGAAAGACGGTGTTGGTGGCGCTCAGCGGGAGCAGCGCCTGCCAGGTGTCGCGCGCCGAGTCGAAGGTTCCTTCCTCGACACGGTATCCCAACTTTTGACTCGTGATCAATGGAACGCTCTTCGAAGTTCGAGTTTACTCGGGATGGGGGGCCAACAAAAAGAGGCGGGTCACCGCCCCATCAGCCAAGGCCGCCCTCCAACACTATGGAGACAACAGCATTATACCCGCTCGGGCGGCGTGTGTTCCAGTGGAGTGCGGGTGGGCGCAGGAACCCAACGCTCTATAGCCGCAGCAACTGGGACCGCTGAGCGAGGACCGCGGCTTGCTCCTTCTGAGCCGCCTTCAGCAGGGCGGGATCGGCTTCGGAGGCTTGCCCACCCCGCGATATTGGCATGCCTCGCTGGCGGTTCATCTGGTGTGACTTCGAGCCGTACCGACCTGACGTGGTGGGCCTTGACGACAGCGGCCCCATGGAGGGTACGGTCGCCGATGACGTGATCCGCCGCGATTTGCCAGAGGGTTGCGTTCGGCTCAGCGCCATGCCGAAAGACCGACGTTTGGTTGTCCCTGGGGCTGGGCAGGAAGGCTGCCAGTTTGACCTTTTCGGAACTGAACAAGCTCGAAGAGAAGAGGGACCTGGCGAGTTCCTCCTCGTCTCCGACGACGTCAGGCAGCCCGGACGGCAGCAGTCCCATCGCTCATGATCCTTCTGATCCCTTCGAGGATTCTGGGCGGAATCGTTTCGCCGTCAAACCGGGCGACCGCATGGCCTCGGTCGTCACCGTCCAGCCACGCATAAGGCAGCCGGCTGGAAATGCTGGCGCTGAGCGAAAAGGGGCGGTTGCTGGCTCGAATCCAGTCCAAGGAAATCGAGCCTTCGGGTTCCGGCGCAAATTCCGGGAGCGGCACACCATCCGGGAGCGCCCGGACCAAGGCGGCGGCCTGCTCGGCGGCGAACGGTGACAGCGGTTTGGCTCCCGCCCCATCCCAATTCGGCTCGGCACATTCTTCAACCAACGCCCAAACCTCAGAGATCGCTGCGGCTTTCGACCCAAACAATGCGAAGGACTGCTCCATTGAATCCTCGGCTGCCAGTGCCGCTTCGAAGGCAGATCGCGAATCCGGGGTGAACGCACTCCCCGAAAACACCAGCGGGCGGAACGGCGCGTACTGCGCAAGTAAGCTCATCGAAAAAGCTCCAGGCACTTTTTGGTCAACGATTCTACGAAAACACGGTTCTTCAACGCCCGCAGGGAGTGGACCTGTGCAAGAATCCAGTCCCAGTTATCCGGCATGGCTGACTCTTGCCGCGTAACCGTTAGATCGAGGATAACAGGAAGGTGGCCTTCCTGTGGGGCCTGGTTGGCAAGGATGATCTTGACCTCGTTCCGGTTCTCGGCATCCAAAGCGACAGTTTGGTTCAGAAAACCAGTGAGCAGCAAGGCCTTTTCATCGGGCAGTCGAGGTCCTACCTTGAGGTAATCCTTCATCACCACCCTGCCATCCACCAGCGGAAGCAGGATGCGATTGATGTATCGCAACCGTACCCGCCGGATTTCGGCAGGGGACGCGATGTCTAGAAAGAGCCTCCAGGCGCGTTCAATCGCTGGCAGGTAATCATCGAGGCTGGTGTAGGGAGCCAATCGATTGAACGAGAAGCCCTGGACCCTCACCTGCACCAGCTGCTTTTCATCGTCCTACAAGAACTGGAACGCCTGAACACCTCGCTGGGCCGAGAACTCGGGCGGCTCATCCGCCTGCTGCTGAATCCGATAGCCCTGGACGTATTGCTTGCGAAACTTGGGATACTGTTCCCGAAAACTGTCCCGTGCCTTCCCCTCGATCCCAGCAATTTCCTGCGGCAACGGCAGGTCACAGTCGATATCCAACACCGCTTCCACGATAGGAGCGTTGGCCAGCTTCAAACTGGTAGGATGCTTAGGCATTTGGTCTCTCGCATGTGACTCGGCCCGGAACACCTTCATCGCCTGGTCGCCCAGTGGCCGATGATCGCGACACGCGGTTGGAGGAAGCCCCGCCAATTGTGGCTCAGTCTACACCCTCATGAGCGACACCGATAAGTCTCGCCTCGTCCCCCTCGCCTTGACCGGCCCCCACCATCCTCCGTATAGTACGCACCAGTCAGAGGACGGGGCGGATGGCCCGCTGCCGCCCCAACGCAGTCTATTCTTTGGAGGGGGTTGGTCATGGCTCAGAAAGTCCGACTTGGCATCATCGGGGCGGGGAACTTCACCCAGATGGCCCTGCTGCCCAATTTCAAGAAACTGCCGGACGTCGAAGTCGTCGTCGTCTGCAACCGCACGCTCGACTCTGTCAAGCAGGTCGCCGAGAAGTTCGGGGTGGCGGAATACGCCACCGACTACCGCGACGTCCTCTCCCGCAAAGACATCGATGCCGTGCTCATCGGCACGCCGCCCTACTTTCACCTGGAGGGGGTGCAGGCGGCGCTGGACGCCGGGAAACACGTGCTGTGCCAGACCCGCATCGCCGAGGACTCCAAGCAGGCCATGCAGATCTACGAGGCCGGGAAGAAGGCTGAGGCCAAGGGCCTGAAGACCATGCTCGCCCGCACCGACTCCTACGTGAAGGGCGACCTGTTCATCCGCCACCTGCTGAAGACCGGCTATGTGGGACGGCTCCATCAGGTGTTCGCCACCCGGGTGCTGCCCAACTTTGTGGACAGCAAGGCGCCGCTGCAACGGCGGCAGAACATCAAGAACTTCGGCCCCATCAATCCGATGCACATTGGGCTGTACTGGGACGTGCTGGCGCCCTGGTTCGGCGATGCCCGCCGCGTGACGGCCCACCACTACACCTTCACCACCGAGCGGGAGGAGACCCCCGGCGGCTCGCGCATCAAGGTGGAACTGCCCGACTCAGTGACCGCCATCACCGAGATGGACAGCGGAGCCGTGGTCACCAACACCCAGATGTGGGCCGGACACTTCGGCTCGAGCAAAGTCGAGATCTACGGCGAAAAGGGCACCATCGTCTACCACGCCAAGGGCGATGAGATCTGGGGCGCCCAGGCCGGCGACAAAGAACTGGCGCGGCTCACCATCCCGCCGGAACTGGTCTACGAGTGGCAGGTGGAATCGGACTTCGTCAAGATGGTCCAGGGGCAGAAAGTGGAGGGAACGCCCACCTTCCTGGACGGCGTGAAGAACATGGAGTACCTCGAAGCCGTGTACAAGTCGGGCAAGGAGGGTCGCGCCGTCGACCTGCCTCGCCACTGACTTCGATCGGGGTAAGTACACGGGTGGCCGGTCTTCGACCGGCCACCCGTGTACTTGAGTCGCACCGACGCCGGTCAGGTCAGACGGCGCCCAGCTTGTTGTAGGCGTCCAGCGCCGCAACTTTGTAGCATTCGGCCAGGGTTGGGTAGTTGAACACGTTCTCCACCAGGTAGTCCAGCGTTCCGCCCAGCGCCAGCACTGCCTGCCCGATGTGGATCAGTTCGGTGGCGCCTTCTCCGAGGATGTGGATGCCGAGCAGCTTGCGGGTCTCGGAGTGGACCAGCAGCTTCAGCATGCCATTGCGGTCCCCTATGATCTGCCCCCGGGCGATCTCGCGGTAACGGGCCATGCCGAACTCGTAGGGGATGGCGTCGTTGGTCAAGTCCTCCTCGTTCCGCCCCACCATGGAGATCTCGGGGATGGTGAATAGGCCGTAGGGCAGATGGGGGCTGATGCCGTTGGTGTGCAGGCCGAAGGCATGGGCCGAGGCGAGCCGCCCCTGCTCCATCGACGATGATGCCAGGGCCGGGAACCCGATGACATCGCCGGCCGCATAGATGTGAGGCTGCGCCGTCTGGAAGTGGGTGTTGACCGGAATACGCCCCCGCTCGTCGGCTTCGATGCCGGCGTTGGCCAGGTTCAGCTCGCGGGTGCTGCCCTCCCGGCCCACAGTGTACAGCAGGCAGTCGCCGTGGATCGTCTTGTTGCTCTTGGTGTGCGCCACCACCTGGCCGTTGACCTCGCCGACGTCGGTCACCTCTTCGCCGAACCGGAAGATGATGCCCTCTTCCCGCATGTGGAACAACAGCGCCTCCAGGATCTCCTCGTCGAGGAATTCCAGCACCTTGCGCCGCTTGTCGACCAAGGTCACCTCCGCGCCTAAGGCCGCGAAGATGCAGGCGTACTCCACGCCGATGATGCCGGCCCCGACCACGATCATGCTGCGGGGGATGGCGGTGAGGTCGTAAAGCCCGTCCGAGTCGATGATGGTGCGCCCGTTCACCGCCACTCGCGGCGAATGCGCCGGGGAGGTGCCGCAGGCCACGACTACGAAATCAGCTTCCAATGATCGGTCGCCCCCCACCGCCGCCACGTTCACGTGGTGCCCGTCCTCGAAGCTGGCCGGACCGTGAAACAGATCGACGCCATTGCGGGCGAATTGAGAGACCAGCACGTCGACTTCCGACTTGACGCACTGGTCGCAACGGAACATGAGGTCCTGGATGGAGATGTCCGGCTTCAGGGTGTAGCTAAGTCCGTAGATGCCCCGCTGCCGGAACCCGGTCAGGTACAGCACGGCTTCTCTGAGGGTCTTGCTGGGGATGGTCCCCTCGTGGAGGCACGCGCCACCCACGGTCATCCGCTTATCGATGACGGCGACCTTTTTCTTGAGCTTGGCAGCCTGTATGGCCGCCCGCTGCCCCGCGGGGCCCGAACCTATGACCACGAGGTCGTACTTATCCATGCCGTTGGGTCTTCCTGCGGTACGGGCCGCCGCCAATGAGGCTTTCGGGGATGTATCCTTAACTATCGGTTCGGATCAGGTATCTAGTCAGTGCTCTAGGGTTAACGGGCGGTGTTCTGGAGAAAAGGCTCGGATGGGCCCCGGTGGCAGCGTAGAGGGAACCCAGCGGTCGTCGAAATCAGCAGGAGCAAACACGTCAATGACAACAGTTGCTCCATCCGCGAGGTGGTAGAAGGCCCTAACGGAGCCGTACTGTTGCGAGTATTCCTGGAGGCCGTCAACATCAATTGGGACGCCGGCGGGACCATTTTCGATCTGCACCATCAGCCGCTCGATGTCGGCGAAAAGGGTTCCAGAGGCCTCCAATCGAAAGGCTCGCGCCCTCGGGGCGAGGTAAACCTCAAAGGGCATGCTCGGGGTGCTTGCACGCCAATTCTTTCGCCGACACCAGTTGGTCTGACTTGGCCGCGTGCCCTTCTTTGATTGCGCTGACCAAGGCGGGGTTCCTCATCACACGGGCTTGGAGTTCTTCGGGTGAATCGACCTCGGGGGTTGCCTGGTGATCCACTTTTTGTTTTTTCAAGATCCCCCCTCCCCCCAAGACAAATCGTCGTCGCCATATGGGAAGGTATGAATTCAGGCTCACGAGGCCGGCGGCATCAACTCCGCCCCCCACCCCGGGAAAAGAGAGGGGAATTCTCTGCGTGGGGCACCCCCACGCCCCCCGCCTCGTGCACTCCCACCCCCAGCCTGACACCCTCTCAAATGTGAACGCTTACTACGGAAGAATTCGATCCTGTGGAAGGCAACCTGGCCGCAGTGGGGGCTTTGGCCGTGCCTGAAATGAGTAAAACACTCCGCCACTCGGCTACCGCTGGCACTGGGGGCAGTAGTGGGTGCCCCTTCCTCGGAAGGTTTTCTTCTGGATGAGAGTCCCGCATTGGGAGCATGGTTTGCCCTCCCGCCGGAACACGTTGGTGTGTTCCTGGTGCTCGCCCTTGGAGCCGTCCGGGTTGAGGTAGTCGTCGAAGGAGGTGCCGCGCAGGCGGACCCCCTTGTCGAGGGCCTCGCGGATCGCGGCGTGGAGGCGGGCCAGCTCCGCGTCGGTGAGTTCATCGGCGGGGCGTTCCGGCCGGATCCCTGCGATAAACAGCGATTCGTCGGCGTAGATGTTGCCCACGCCGGCGATGATGCTCTGGTCCAGCAGCAGCGGCTTGATGGGGGCGGTGCGCCCCGCCAGTTGGCGCTTGAGGACTTCGAGGGTGAAATCGTCGTCGAGCGGCTCCGGCCCCAGGTGCCCCACCACCTCCGAGGCGTCGTCCACCAGCCACACCCCGCCCAGCGTGCGGGGGTTCACCAGCCACAACTCTGAGCGGTCGTCGAGGTGGAAGCGGAAGCAGGTGAAACGCACGGGGTCGCCCGATCCCGGCGCGGCCCAACGGAAGGCGCCGCCCATCATCAGGTGGGCCACCATGGCCCCCCGGTCCAGCCGGGCGACGATGAACTTGCCGCGGCGGTCGAGGGTCTGGGCGGTGCGTCCGGCGATACCCGATGCGAAGGCGTCGGGTGAGGGCGTTCGCACCATGCGGGGGACCAGGGTTTCGACGGCGATGAAGGTGCGGCCGATGAGGTGAGGCCGCAGGTCGCGGACGGTGGTTTCCACCTCGGGGAGTTCGGGCATCAGGCCTCGGCCCCGATGAGCTCCAACTCCTCGGCGTCCTCCTGCACCTCCAGCAGCGCGCCCCAGTTGGCGCCGACGCCCACGTCCACGTCCAGCGGGACCACCAGCGGCACGGCGTTGGCCATGTACTCGGGCACCAGCCGCCGCATCTCCTCCAGTTCGTCGGGCGGCACTTCAAACAGCAGTTCGTCGTGCACCTGGAGAATCATCTTGGTGCGGTAGCCCTTCTCCTGGAACACCCGGTGCAGGTTGATCATCGCCACCTTGATGACGTCGGCGGCGGTCCCCTGCACCGGCATGTTGATGGCGACCCGCTCCGCGGCGCTACGGATCTGGCCGTTGGCGTGGGTCAGTTCGGGCATCCAGCGGCGACGGCCCAGCAGGGTCTCGACGTAGCCCCGCTCCACCCCTTCCCGCAACGTACGGTCGATGTAGGCCCGCACCCCGGGGTACTTGGCGAAGTAGGTCTCGATGAACTTGGCCGCGTCGTCTCGCATCATACCGGGAATGGCCCGCATCAGGCCGAATGCGCTGAGGCCGTATACGATGCCGAAGTTCACCACCTTGGCCACCCGCCGGTGCTCGCTGTTCAGTTCGTTTGGAGCGACGCCGAACACGGTGGAGGCGGTGGTGTTATGGATGTCCTCTCCGGCCAAGAACGCCTCGATGAGACCCGGGTCCTGGGAGAGGTGCGCCAGCACGCGCAGTTCCACCTGGGAGTAGTCGGCCGACATCAGTACGGCATTCCCCTCGGGGATGAAGGCGGTGCGCACCTTCTTCCCGAGTTCGGTGCGGATGGGGATGTTCTGGAGGTTGGGGTCGTTGCTGGAGACGCGGCCGGTGGCGGCTCCGGTCTGGTTGAAGCTGGTGTGCACCCGGTGGGTGCGCGGGTTCACCAGCATCGGAAGGGCGTCGATGTAGGTGGACTTGAGCTTGGAAAGCTGCCGGTATTCCAGGATGTGGGCGATGATGGGATGCCCGCCCCGCAGCGATTCCAGCACGCTCTGGTCGGTGGAATAGCCCTTACTGGTGCGCCGTCCCTTGGGGAGCCCCAACTGCTCGAACAGCACCTGGCCGAGCTGTTGGGTGGAATTGATGTTGAACTGGTGCCCGGCGTCGTTGTAGATGGCCACTTCGAGTTCACCCAGCTTCTCCCGGAACTCGCGGGACATCTGCCCCAGGAGGTTTACATCCAGGGCCACGCCCCAGCGTTCCATCTGGACCAGCACGGGCACCAGCGGCATCTCGACCTTCGTGTACAGGTCCCACAACCCCTGCCGCCGCAGCGCCTCCTCGAACGTCTCCCGCAGGCGGGCGGTCATGTCGGCGTCGGCGCAGGCGTAGGAGGCCGCCTTGGCGGCGGGCACCTGGTCCATGGTGAGTTGCTTGCTGCCGGTGCCGATCAGTTCCGAAATCTGGGTCATCTCGATGCCCAGCTTGTTGAAGGCCAGGTTCTTGAGGCCGAGCGCCTTCTCCCCCAGCAGGTACGCCGCGATGATGGTGTCCGAGGCGAGGTTCTCCACCGGGAGGCCGTGCTCGGCCAGCACGATGAGGTCGAAATTGCCGTTGTGGGCCGCCTTGGGTTTGGCGGGGTCGGCCAGCAGCGGCCCCAGGCGCCGCTGCACCAGCCCGAGGTCGAGGTTGGGCCCGACCTGGTGCGCCAGCGGGATGTAGAAGGCCTCGCCGGGTCCTGGTGAGAGGGCGAGACCCACCAAGCGGGCCTCGGTGGGCCGCAGGCTGGTGGTCTCCACGTCGACCACCACCACCGGGGCTTCGGAGAGGCGGCGCACGACGGCGTCGAGGCCTTCGGGTGTGTCGACAGTGATGTAATTGCCCTCGGGTGACACCTTGCCCGTGCCCACAAAGGCCGGGCCGGTGTCACCCATCAGACTCAACTGTCCCCCAATGGCCGGCGCCGCGTCCTGCTGAGGGAGCCGGGCCAGCAGGCTGTTGAATTCGAGTTCCCGCAATAGCCGGACCACCCGCGCCCGGTCGAAGGACTGCACCACGCAGGCCTCGGGGTCGAGCGAGACAGGAACGTCCCGCACGATGGTCGCAAGGTGCTTGCTCTTGCGAGCGAGTTCTTCGTTCACTCGCAGCAGTTCCTGCACCCGCGGGGGGAGAACCTCGGTGAGGTGTTCGTAAATGCCCTCCATCGAGCCGAATTGCTGGAGCAGCTTGGTGGCGGTCTTGTCGCCGACGCCGGGGACGCCGGGGATGTTGTCGGAGGGGTCGCCCTTGAGCCCCTTCCAATCGGGGACCCGGACCGGCGGAACGCCGTAGCGCTCTTCCACCTTGGTCTCGTCGTACAGCGTGGCGTCGGTCAGGGTGCGGGAGCCGGGGTACAGCACCCGCACGTGGGGACCGACTAACTGCATGGCGTCGGCATCCCCGGTGACGATAATGGTCTCGATGCCCTGCTGGGTGGCCTGCAGGCTCAGAGCGCCGAGCACATCGTCGGCCTCGAACCCATCCAGTTCGTAGATGGGGACGTTGAACGCCCGCAGCAGCTCTTTGACCCGCTCGAACTGGGGGATGAGGTCGTCGGGGGTCTTGGCGCGCCCTGCCTTGTAGGCGTCGTAGAGCTCATCGCGGAAGGTGGGGGCATGGGTGTCGAATGCGCAGGCGATGTAGGCGGGCTGGTGGTCAGCCAGCACCTTCAGCAGCATGTTGGCGAAGCCGAACACGGCCGTCACTGGTTCGCCGGACTTGGTGGTGAGGGCGATAGCGGCCCGTCCCGAGGCGGCGGCGAAGGCGTGGTAGGCCCGGTGCACCATTGCGTTGCCGTCGATGAGGATGATGAGGGGCGATCTGGCGCTCATGGGAACTCCTGGCCGAAGCAAGCCGATTATAGCATCCGGGAGGGTCTGGGGCGGGTGCTTGGTCTCCCCCCCCCCTTCCTTCAGGCACGCCTTGCGTTGCCAGAACAGCCATTCTATACTTCGGACGACCACCCGGCACAAAGGAAGCGATGGCATTCCCCCTTCGGTTTCCCCTATTCGAAGACGACCCACCGGCGGTCCTGAAAATCCCACCGTCTTACCAGCCCCTGCCCTCAGTATGGGAAGGGGAGGATGCCGACTTGTTGGAGGCGATGTTTCGATTCTACCCTAGGTGGCTGGTGTCAAATGGACCCACCCGGTAACATTTTTGCGTGAGTTGACACGACGGACCTGGTGAACTGAGCGGCGAAGCCCGACCTGGGCCGACCCCAGCCGACCCGCTGTGGGTGTCCCCGTGCTTGGGTACGGTCCCGTGGGGCCTCCTCCCACTGGTGCGAGGGACGGGTTTGGTGGGCGGCCTCCGCTGGCCTCGGTCATGCCGCCTGCACCGACCACCGTCCGCCCAGCGCGGTGAGCCCGAACACAGCCAGGCGGGCGAGGTTCACGGCGGCGGCCAGCAGGGCAAAGTCAGCGCCGATCTTGGGCTGGCCCCGCATCCGGGCGCGCCGACCGCCATGGCGCCGGCGCATCAGGTGGGCGATCTTGCGTTCGACTTTGGGCCGGGTGGCCCGATAGTCGTCCTGCCATGCGGGGTCGGTCTGCGCAGTGCGGGCTTTCATGAGTTGCGCTTCATAGGGTCCCACCCGCACGGTACGCCCGTCCCTGGCAGTGGTGCACTGTGCGGCTAGGGGGCAGGTCGCACAGGCTGTGCCAAAGCGGGCAATAGACCCGTCTGCCAGCGGGGTCAGGAGGACAGTCTGTCCCGCCGGGCAGGTCACGCAGGCCAACGTGAGGTCAATAGTGAAGGCCTCCTTGCTGAAATGGCCGGCCAGGGCGACCGGAGGCTGGACCTTGCACCGAGACAAGGCGCCGGCCTGATCCAGCAGGTCCAGCACCGCCCCGGCACCGTAGGCGGCGTCGCCGTAGACCGTGAGCACCTCGCTCTCGCCCGCAGGCCCGGCCGAGGTGGGCGGG
>SHYD01000045.1 GCA_009692945.1 Dehalococcoidia bacterium
CCTTGTCCGACCCCATCTGATATCGTGTCCCCATAGCGTACCCTTCCTTGCTCGCCCCTCATTGAGGCGGTGTTGCTCTTCACCTGGAAGGGTACGCTCCTTTTTCGACCGGAGCCCAATTTCCACAACTTCTGATGCTAGCTCCAAGGAGCACCAGGAGCGGGAATGGGTCAAGGCCCATCTGATGTGCGGGGTAAGCACTCATATCGTGACCAGCGTGGAGGTGACGCCCACCCACGCAGCGGACGCCCCCATGCTGCCGTCCTTGCTCAAAGAGACCGCCCGGAATTTCAGGGTTGATGAGGTCTCCGCAGACAAGGCGTACAGCAGCAAACGGAACCTTCGGGCTATTGCCGACGAGGGAGCAATGCCGTACATTCCATTCAAGCGTGGGACTATGGCGCTTACCAAAAAGGTCGCCAAGCAAGATGCTCTGTGGCAGCGGTTGTGGGGCTTCTACACCTACAATCAAGCGGTGTTCATGGAGCACCACCACAAACGGTCGAACGTAGAAACCACGTTCAGCATGATCAAGGCGAAGTTCGGCGATACCCTTCGGTCGCGCAGTGCAACGGCGCAGATCAACGAGGTCTTGTGCAAGGTGCTCTGTCACAACATCTGCGTCCTCACGCAGTCAATCTTCGAACTGAAGCTCGAACCCACTTTTTGGGCAGAATCGACGTTTTCCTAAGAAGTGTCCTGATTTCGGGCCTTCTTGGGAAAAGCCCCTCGAAGGAGAGGGGGTAGAAAGAAAGATGAAGTGAGGGGGCGCCATCACTCTCCCCGCCAGCGGGAGACCCGCTGGAACACCCCTTCCGGAGCAGTGTCGATACTGTGCAATATTCCTGACGCAGTACACTCTAGTTCTTGATCCCCAACAGGTCATACAGCATCTGCTGGGTCTTCTCCACGAAGGCGTGTTCTGATTCCCGTGTCGGGTCGTAGTATTTGACGCCGGCTCTGCCGCGGCGGAGTTCGTTGGCGGGGGGCACGTCTGACCTGCGGCTGTTGGTCCCGACGTTGGTCGACCAGGCCGTGGCGCCTTCCCTGCTGAGCACCCAATTGATGAACAGCTTGGCGGCGTTGGGGTGGGGTGCCCGGTTGAACAGGAACACAGAGTCGCTGGTCACGTAGTCTGCCTCGTCCAGGTTCAGGTAGGTGACCTCCTTGCCCACCCCCTGAGCTTTGAACTCGGCGAGAATGTGCGGGTGGAGCCCGATGCCGACAGGGTACTGGCCTCGGATCAACCCCTCGACATGGATGCGTTCGTCCCGGATAAAAACGGGTTCCTGGTCCACCATGAGTTGTTTGAGGATGGCATCGCCCTGGCTGCGGCGCACCGCCCCCATCGCCTGAAAATTGCGGCCGTTCCGGACCTCGATGGCGAAGATCTTGCCTTTCCATTTGGGGTCGAGCAGGTCTTTGATGTTCTTAATCTCATCCGGCTTGACGAGGGTGGTGTTGATGGCCACCGCGTGTTCCAGGTTGTAGTCTGCCGCATACGCGAATTTTTGCTCGATGTCGAGGAATCCCGCTTCGAAGCCGTTGAGCCAGGACTTCTCGTCCATCACATCAGGACGGAAAAACATCGGCCGGATGGGGTCCCAAAACCCCTCGGGCTTGGCGAGCCGGATCGCCGAACCAGGGGTCAGGTAGATGACGTCGAAAGTGAAGACGCCGGCCTGGCGCTCTTTCTGGATCTTGGGAAACCAGATGCTGGCGGAGCGGGCGCCTTCACGGTTGATGGTGATGCCGGGGAATTTGTCTTCAAAAACATCCACTGCCTTGCGGTATCCGGCATCAGGCCCCGTCATAATGGTCAGGGCGCCCTCTTTCTTGGCTGCCGCCACCAGTTCGCCCCACTGGGTTTCCCAGGCCGGCCTGGCAGCGGGCGCGCCGGCGGGCATAACCGCAGGAGGCGCACTCGCCGAGGGGGCGCAGGCCGCGGCGGCCGCCGCCAGCGCCGCGGCGCCGCCAACTTTCAGGAACGTACGTCGATCGGCTGAACTTGGTTGATCCTGGTGTTCGTTCATGATGCCCTCCTTGATCGTGGCCGTCGCCGGTGGTTTGAGCATTAGGGGATAGTAGCACCGGGGCACGGTGGCCGCAACTACCCCAGCCACCTGTAAGAGTTCACTGCTGAGGGGCGGCCGGGCTCAGAAGTGGGAGTGCATGAGGGCGACAGCCCTCTGCTGGGGGAGTGGGGGGTGCCCCCCACAGAGAATTCTCCTCTTTTTTCCCTGGGGTGGGGGGAGTGGCTCCCACCCCCGAACCCCTGACACTGAAGAGATACAGCTACCTGGGAGGAACCGGTCCCCCGGACCGCAGCGGGGTTAATCGCCCTTGTTGGCCGCTGCCAAGCCAAACTCCGCGGCGATAAGTTCATAAGAGCGCGCCCGGTCCTCGAAGAAATAGGTGTGGGTCGCGATGCCGATATCGGTCGTGCCATATCGGGCCGCCGCCTCCAGCAGACCGCGGCGCACCGTCTGGGGCCCGCCCTCGATCATGTGCGTCGTGAACCCCGCGATGACCGGCCCTGCCTCGGCGTCGTTCACCAACTCCCATGCCTCGTCGGGTGGTTCCATGGGGCGGCGGCGGTCGCCGGTGCGGGTCCGAGCCACCTGAAGACGACGGCTCGAACCCACAAAGCGGGCTTTCTCATCATCCTCGGCGCAGGTTACCTGAACAGTGACGTTGAACTTCGGCTCCTGGAGATATTTCGACGGCTTGAATAACTGGCGGTAGATCTCAGCCGCCTGCGGCCCCTGACTTCCGGCGTAACCGAAGAAGTCGGCGAAGGCGAAGGGCAGCCCCAGGGTGGCGGCGAGGCGGGCGCTGTAATCGCTCGACCCCAGCAGCCAGACCTCGGGCAACTGCTCGGGCACCGGCCCCGGCTGCACCCTAACCGAGGCGAAGGGGTGATCGGCGGGGAGACCGTCCTCGAGGAACGCCAGCAGGTCGGTCACCTGTTGCGGGAAGCGGGCGACGTCGGCCTGGGGCCGGGGATGCGCCAACGCCGCCGCAGTCAGTTGGTCGCTTCCGGGGGCGCGCCCGATGCCGAGGTCGATGCGGCCGGGATAGAACGCCGACAGGATGCGGAAGGTTTCGGCGACCTTGAGGGAAGAGTAGTGGGTCAGCATGACCCCGGCGCTTCCCACCCGTATGGATTGGGTGCGGGCGGCAATCTGGCCGATGAGGATTTCGGGCGCTGCCCCTGCCACCGATCCGGTGTTGTGGTGCTCGGTCACCCAGTAGCGTTCGTAGCCGAAACGCTCGGTGGCCCGGGCGAGTTCCACCGACTCTTGCAGCGCCTCGGCCGCGGTGCCGCCTTCCCGCACCGGCGACTGGTCCACCACGCTCAGCAGCAATTCAGAGGTCATGTCCATCCTTTGGAGCAGGTTTATCCACGGACTCCCACGAATTCTCGCCGACACCTATGACCCAGGGACACCACCGGGCCATGGAAAGCTGGGGGGTTGACGGCCCCCATGGTACCCCCGGCGCTGGCCGTCCCCTCCCAGAGAGAGAAAAAATGGAGGTAAGGTGAGGGGACTGCCCTTCACACTCCCCGCCAGCGGGAGACCCGCTGGACACCCCTTGTCATGTATGAGTTCACATCAGAAGGTGCTGCCGGGCTGGGGAGGGAGTGCAGGAGGGCAGCCCTCTGCCGGGGGCGTAGGGGTGCCCCCCCACGGAGAATGCTCCTCTTTTTTCCGGGGTGAGGGGCGCGGTTCATGCGGCCGGCCCCTGATTCTGAACTCCTACGCGGACACGACAACCTTTGCGTGGGTGATAAGCCGATGGTACGCTGACCGGAGGCAGGGGGCAACCAGTGCCGGCGGCCGGGCCGAAGAAAACGGCGGAGGAGCGATGTACTTTCTGAGCGAAGCCGAGCGCATGCTCCAGACCGCGGTGAGGGATTTCGCACGGCAAGAGATTGCGCCAATCGCGGCGCGCATCGACCACACCGATGAGTTTCCGGGCGAGCTCATCCGCAAGATGGGCGAACTGGGATGGATGGGCGTGCTGGTCCCCCGGGAGTATGGCGGCGGCGATGGTGGCGCCATGGCGTTCGTTCTGTTCGTCGAGGAGATCGCCCGGGCCAGCGCCTCGGTGTCAGTGACGGTATCGGCCCACAGCGGGCTGACGTGCTGGCCGATCAAAACCTTCGGCACCGAGGCGCAGAAGCAACGCTACCTCCCGGCGCTGGCCCAGGGCCGGATGTTGGGGGCCTACTCCCTGACCGAGCCGAACGCCGGCAGCGACGCCGCCGGGATCGAGTCGAAGGCGGTTCGTGACGGCGACGATTACGTCCTCAACGGCCGCAAACTGTTCGTCAGCAACGGCAGCGTCGCCGACGTGGTCATCGTGTTCGCGTCGACCGATCGTGCGGCGCGGGCGAGGGGCATCTCGGCGTTTCTGGTGGAGCGCGGCGCCACGGGGTTCACGGCCGGCAGGCCGCTGCGCAAACTGGGCATGCACGGGTCGCCCACGGCGGAGTTGGTGCTGGAGGACGTTCGGGTGCCGGTGACTAACCGGTTGGGAGAGGAAGGCCAGGGCTTCCGGATCGCCATGCAGGTGTTGGAGCTTGCCCGCATCCTGGTGGGAGCGCAATCAACCGGCATCGCCCAAGCTGCGCTGGATGCCGCGCTGGGTTATGCGGTGCAGCGGGAGCAGTTCGGGAAGCCCATCGCCGAGTTTCAGGCCGTGGCGTGGATGCTGGCGGACATGCAGGTCGGGATCCACGCCTCCCGGCTCATGACCTACGAGGCTGCCCGTCTGTACGACGCGGGCAGCCCGACCACCATGGCAGCGTCCAGCGCCAAGCTGTTCGGCTCCGAGACCGCGATGATGGCGACCGGCCGGGCCATTCAGATCCATGGCGGTTATGGCTACATCGAGGACTTTCCGGTGGAACGCCTGATGCGCGACGCCAAGATCACCGAGATCTACGATGGAACATCGGAGATCCAACGGCTGGTCATCGCCCGGGAGTTGCTCAAGACGGTGCGTGACTAGCCTTCGAGCAGTCCCGTGGATTGCGGACGGCCGTCGCCTCCATCACGCCGCGGTTGCCATAGCCGGTGTTCGCTTGGACGCCATGACCCGCTGCGACATCGCTTGGACCTCGGTCTGGGTGAGGATGCGCCCGCACTGGAGACACGAGATGTCGACGGTCAGGTCGGGCCAGGTCTGACGATAAACGTCGCCGTGGCACTTGGGGCAGGCTTTGTGCATCATTTGGTGGCCTCCTGTTTGATTCGACTGCTGAAGACACCCCCAGTTTCGTGCGGAGCGGGCACGCGTTCAATGCGTTTGATCACACTTTGCGGGGGCCAAAGGGAGGAAAGCTCACTTTGATTTCGATTGTTGGGCTGCGTCGGGCTGCTGAACGGCTGAATTGGATGGTTCGAGTGGCCATCGCCGCTACCCTTGTCGTCGTTTGGATCAGGGCAGGCGCAGGCCACGCCTGGGACGTATGGGCCGCGGGGTTCGTGCGGTTCGCTCGACCGGGCGCCGAGGCTGCGCCCGCACGTAATGCCGGCTACATAACCGTCACCACCTTGGCAGACGCCGTCAAGCTAGCGTGTCCGGGGTCTTCGCCGATTCTGGTGATCAGCGACGACTCGTTTGCCTGGATCAGGGGGAATTACATCCTCTACCCGCGGTGGTTGGATGTGGTGCAGCCGCCCGATGGGTTTACCGCGGCAGACCTTGATAATCACTTGAACAGTTGCCTGTTTACCTACGGTTCGGAGCGCGTGCGTATTGAGCCGTTTCGATCGCGCCTGACCCCAGTCGAGTGCGTTGGGGAAGATTGCGCTTATCGAATTACCGGCGGTTCGCCGCGTTGATTCCGTTCCTGGCCGCCCAAGCGGTTGCCACCGCGTCCGGCGGGATGCTGCTATTGGTCCTAGGCGTCCGGCGGATGCCGGTTGGCCTAGCGGTTACGGCCGCCTGGCTGGCGGGGTCTGGGGTGGTCGCTGCAGAACACCTGATATTCCTCCAACTTGGAATACCCTGGACTCCCTGGGCGCTCGCACTCCCCTGGTTCGCCGCCCTCGGAGGGTGGGCGCTCCCGCGCCGGCGCCGGATGCTGGGCGCCATCAAGCGCCGGTACGACGGCTTGCCTGCCGACATCTGGCGGCGGGCGCCGAGCCGTTGGGACGTCGCCGCTGGGTTCCTCATCCTGGCGTGGACCGGCGTCATGGTCCGGCAGGCGGTGCTTCAGCCGCTGGAAGGAGGGGGAGATGCCTGGGCGATGTGGTTCCTCAAGGGACGGGCGTTCTTCCAGGCCGGGGGTCTTCCCGCCACCATTTTTGACAACCACCAACTGGCTGCATACGCGCACCTGGACTATCCGCTGCTGGTCCCGCTGACTATTGCCTGGACCTATGGCTGGACCGGCGATGTGGATACCACGATGAAGGCCTGGTGGCCCTTGTTGGCCGGGGCCTGCTGCGCTGGGATCTATTGGGGGCTCGAGAGGTTGGCGCCGGTCCCGGTGCGGCTGACCGGTGTGGTGTTGCTGCTATCAGTTCCCGAACTTGGTGAGCATGTTGTGGGCGCTTTCGTCGGTTATGCGGACCTGCCGTTGGCGGTGTTCACATTGTTTGGTGCATTATTCCTCTACCGGTGGATTCGGTTTCCGGAGGTCGGGGAATTGCTGCTGGCTGGGTTATTTTTCGGACTGGCCGGCTTCACCAAGAACGAGGGGTTGGTCACCGCGACAGCCGGATGGCTGCTCGCGTGTACGCTCGTACTGCGGTCGGGGCGGTCGGGGGTCAGGAGCGCCTTGATGGTCACCGGTATCGAGGTATTGCTGGTCTTGCCCTGGCAGGTGCAGTTGCGGGCTTGGGGTCTCCGTCCGGAGTTCAGCCTCTCGTTGGATCTGCTGCTGGCAAATTGGCCAGTTCGCTTTGCGGCCATCTGGGAGGGGTTGTCCGGTATGGCCGGTGACACGGTCCGCTTTAATCTCATTTGGCCGGTGTTTTCCCTCCTGGCCGGCGCAGCGTTCGCCGTATCACGCTCCCGATGGGTTGCCACGCTGCCGCTGGCGCTGGTGTCATTGACGCAGATTGGGGCGGCCTTTGCTGCCTACCTGTTGACTCCCAACGACCTCGCCTGGCATCTCCGCTTTTCCACCGACCGGGTGGTGTTCCAATGGGTGCCCTTGTTGGTGTTGCTCATGACGATCTACCTCGGAATCCTCATCGAACGTCACTCCGAGACCGTAGCCGTCACAAATCCAGAGTCTGAGGAGCGAACACCTCTTCCGGGGTGAGCACCCGGGGCGTCAGCCCCTGCTCGTGGGAATAGCCGGCGATGGCCTCCAACAGCCCCCGGTTCGACTTGACACCGTAGAAGAACGGGTCGGCCGAGACCACCTTGCGGCGGTCCTGCGGCAATACCCCCAGGTCGAAGAATACCGACGCCAACTCAGCAGCCCGTTTGGCCACCTGGTCGCGCGCCTTGCTGAAGGCGTTGAACAGGTTGAGCACCACCCAGGGGTGCTGCTCGTAGATGCGACGCTGCACCACCACACAGTGGTTGATGGGGAAGAACCCGGTGTGGCCATAGTAGCGCGCTCCCTCGGCGGCGGGATCCTTGAACAGCGTGCGGACCGCTGGATTGCCGGTGAGGTCGATGCGGCTGCGGTCCACGAGGTTGGCGTCGGCGATGTACAGCAACGAGGCGTCGATCTCGCCCGCGAGCAGCATTGAGGCGATGCTCTTGTCCGCCGGGATACGCTGGAATTTGACGCCCTCCGGCGGCTGGAACCCGGTGGCGCCGCCGTGGCTCCGCTCTTCGGAGCGCTCCATGTGCCATTCCATATCTTGGGCCCGGACTCCGAATTCGTGCTGGAGCGCGGCCCGGGCCCACAGCGCCGCAGTCTGTTGGTACTCGGGAACGCCGATCCGCTTGCCCTTCAACTCCTCAGGCCGTTCGATCCCGGCGGCGCTACGGACCAGTACGCCGGTGTGGAAGAAGCGTCGGGAGGTGAAGATGGGCAGCGCCACCCAGCGGGTGTCGCCGTGGGCGATGGCCATGAGCAGGGAGGAGATGGACATTTCGGAGATGTCGAAGTCGGAGAAGTGGAGCTGCCGCCAGAACATCTCCGATGGATGGGCGCTGCTGACCGCCAGGTCGATACCGTCAGGTTGGACCGACCCGTTCAGCAGCGGCTGAGTGCGGTCGTTATTGGAGAGGATCATGCTGAGGTGAAGGTTCGCCATCTCTTGTCTCCTTGGGGTCATGTTGCAGGCCGGAGTTCAGGCCTTCAGGAAGCTGATGACGAGCCGGTTGAGTTCGCCGGCCTTTTCGTACTGCATCCAGTGACCGCACTTGGCGAAAACATGGAGGCTCGCCTTGGGGATGGCCCATAGCGCCGCCAACCCCTGATCCAGGGGCGCGAGCCGGTCATCCCGGCCCTTCATGATGAGGGTTTCGGCCTGGATCATGGCGAGGTCGGGCACCAGGTTATCGCGCGGGCGGGAGGCGTTGGTGGGGGCGGGTGGGGTCTGCTGGTATTCGGTCCAGAGCCGGTGGACGAGCCCCGCTTCGTAGCAGGCGGAGTCGAATACGAAAGCCCCGCACACGAGGCCGAAGTTCTCCCGTGTGGGGTTCTGGGTGAAGGCCATCATGGTGCGTGCGCCGTCGCCGGGCGCCGGGACGAAGAGGCTGGGGAGGCTGGTGCCGCCAGCGCCCAGCAACACCAGTTTCGAGACCCGGCCGGGGTGATGGGCGGCCAGCGAAATCGCCGCTGAGCCGCCCATGGAGTACCCCGCGACCGCCGCGCTGGCGACGCCGATCGCGCCCATGAACGCGTCGATAACGCCGGCGTTGAAGCGGGACTGCGCCTCGTTGAAAGTTGCGTGGCTCGACTTCCCGAAGTTCGGGAAGTCCGGCGACAGCACCCTAAAATGGGCGGACAGAGGCCCGATATTCCGGGTGTAGTGGATACCTCCGTAGGCGGCCGGTCCACCCCCATGGAGCAGCACCAGCGGGGGTCCGCTGCCTTCGTCCAGGTAATGCAGCCGGTGGCCGCCGGCCTCGATATAGTTACTGTTCGATTCGCTCATGGTGACTCCTTGTCAGACGCCAGAACCTAACCCATCGCCCCTCTCCTCCCACGATAGGGGCCGGGGGAGAGGTTGTTCCTCGACTGCGAACCCACGGCCCACGCAGTAGCAGTTCACATTCGAATAAATGAGTGCCGTGCGACGCAGATTCTCGCTCCGCTCGAACGGTAACGAGCCGCCGCGCGAACCGCGTCAATACTCTTCGAGCCTCAGGAGTGGGAGTGCACGAGGGCGGCAGCCCTATGCCGGGGGAGTGGGGGTGCCCCCCACCAGAGAATTCTCCTCTGTTTTCCTGGGGTCGGGGGAGTGGCTCATATCCCCCGACCCCAGGACACTGGATAGATAACCCTAACAGCCTCGATTATAGGGGAACTCGGGTTGTGGATTATACTACTCGAATACTGCGGCAGGAGGGCGGAGCGATGCCAGACATTGAGCGTGCGATGGTGAGCCGTCGAGGATTTCTCAGGTCGGCTGCTCTGGGCAGCGTTGCGGCTTCGGCGGAGGAAGCATGGCAGCGGGAGTGGGACGACCTGGTAGTGGCGGCCAAGAAAGAGGGGAAGCTGGTCCTGCTCACCGTGGGGGGCTCTGGGTACCGCAAGGCAGCCGATGCTTTCGGGCAGGCCTTCGGCATCGAGGTGGAATTGACGGGAGGAGAATCGGCCAGCGTCTGGGTGCCCAAGGTGCAGAAGGAGCGGACCGCCGGTCTGTACGCGGTGGACGTGGCGGTGGTGCCTCCCAACTCGGCGATCACTATCCTGGGCCCCGAGGGCGCTTGGGACTCCGTACGCTCCGCGATCTCTCGCCCTGACGTGCTGGACTCGAAAGCTTGGGCCGACGGGTTCGAAGACCGTTGGATGGACAAAGAGAAGAAGATTGCCTTCGGTTGGGAGTACAAGGTCGTCCACTCCCTGATCGCCGATACCACGGTGGTCAAAGCCGACGCCATCAAGACCGCCAAAGACCTGCTCGACCCTCAGTGGAAGGGCAAGATCATCATGGCCGATGTCCGAATTGGAGGGACCTACCTCCCGCTGCACAACTTGCGCAAACTGTACGGCGATGCTTTTGTGAAACAATTGGTCATCGACCAGCAGCCGGTGTTCTCCCGCGACCTGCGCGCCATCGCCGAGGGGGTGGTGCGCAAGCGGTACCCTCTGGGGTTTTACGTGGAGCCGTCGATCCTCCAGGAGTTCGTCGCGGCAGGGCTGACCCAACACCTGAAATACCTGGATGTTCCCGATTTGGACTACGCCACCAGCTACTGTGTCTTGTTGTTCAACCGGGCGCCGCACTCCAATGCTGCCAAGCTGTTCATCAATTGGTTCCTCACGAAAGAGGGCCAGACGACGTTCGGCCAGAACATCCCCACCAACAGCGCACGCAAAGATGTCGAAAAGTTCTCACAAACTGCGCTTGCCACTCCGGGCGTCACGTATTTCATCCCGAACCGGGAGGAGATGTACGCGCCCATCAGTGACACCCTTAAACACCTCACCACCCTTGTGACCCAGTAACCCTAACGTTGGAGCAACCCAAGCGCTCCCGCCCGCCTGGCGGGGCCCCGGGTGTCGCTGCACTCCGGCATCGGAACTACCGTCTGTTATGGTCCGGCCAGTTGGTGTCCACTGTGGGCGACCAGATGCAGTTGGTGGCAATCGGCTGGCAGATGTACGACCTCACGGGGTCCCCCGCGGCATTGGGATTGGTCGCGCTCTTTCGGACTGTCCCCTTTATGGTCCTCGCGTTGGTGGGAGGGGTGCTGGCCGCCAGGTATGGACCGGCGGCGGCTGATGGCGGTCACCCAGGCCCTTCAAATGACGGTGGCGCTGTTCCTGGTAGCGACCACCGTGGCGGGAGTGGCGGGTGCGTGGTCTATTTACGCCGCGGCCTTTGCCGGCGGTCCGCTCGCGGCGTTCGACGGCCCGGCCCGCCAGGCGCTCATCCCCAGCATTGTGCCGAACGAAGACATCGAAAACGCGCTGACGCTCAACGCGCTCATCCGTCAGGCGGCGACCATCGTGGGTCCCGGCATCGGCGGGTTCTGCATCGCCTTTTTGGGACCGGGAGCGACCTACGGCATCAACGCGCTGACCTTCTTGGCCGTCATCGGCGCCCTGCTGGCGATGACGGGAGTGCGGGCCATCGTTGTGCCGGGCGGTGGCAATCTGCAACGGGTGGCCGACGGGCTGAAGTTCGCCCTGAGCGAGCCGCTTTTGCTGCTGGCCATGCTGCTCGATTTCACCACCCGTGCCCTGGGATCGCCCCGTGGCATCATGCCGGTGTTCGCTGAGGATGTGTTCCACGTGGGGGCGGTGGCGGGTGGGTTGGTGCTGGGCGCCCGTCCCGGCATCCCCCGCCCCATGGTCTGGCTGCTCTTAGCCTACCTGCTGGAGGGCCTTTCCAACGCCGGGTTTGCTCTGTCCCCGAACGCCGCCATCGGTTGGGCGATGCTCTGTTTCGGAGGGGTGTGTAACGTGGTCGGTGAGGTGTTGCTGGCCACTCTGGTGCAACTGCGCACTCCGGACCACCTGCGAGGAAGGACCACCGCGCTGTTGAACATGCTCTCCACCGGAGGCCCTCAATCAGGTCAGATTCAGATCGGTTTTCTCGCATCGGTGTGGGTCCCCGTCTCGGCCGGGGCGTTCAACGGAATTGCCAGCGCCACGGTCGCCGCAGCGTTCGGCATGCTTGCGCCCATCCGGAACCGCCTCGGGGTCCGGCGCATGACGGACCTGGCGGTGGAGCAGGAGACGACGGGCTGACCGTGGATACGACTTCAGACTCGGGATTCGGGTACGGGGGTGCAGGGGGCAAAGCCCCTGCTTGTCCTGAGCCCGCCGAAGGGCCGGCGGCCTTGGGGTGTTCCCCCAGAAACAACAACCTCTCTTTTCTTGGGGGGTGGGGGAACGAACGAGAAGCATCCATTCATGGCTGAACAGATATGACGTGGCTCAAGCTTGATCTTTGCCTGGTGCCGCCATAGGATTCTGGAAGACCGTTACCCGGCGCGTTGCGACCGGATCCAGACTGTTGGAGACCGCTATGTTTGACACCGATAGGTTCATTCAGGATTGCCTCATCGCGAACCGGGAAGCGAGTGCGGCCCTCGCGGTACGGGAATTGGTCGCTGCAGCGGTGCGGGATGTCGCCGGGATCGAGCGCCTGCTTGGGGTTCCCTCCGAAGCTGGGATCCAGACGATCCACCGTTCCGATGAGTTGACCATCCTGAACGTCATCTGGGCCCCGCTCATGGCTATCCACCCCCATAACCACCAGACTTGGGCCGTCATCGGCATCTATGGCGGGCAGGAGGACAACACCTTCTACCGCCGGCGCGCCGAAGGGCAGGGCCTGGTGCAGATCAACGGCCGCTCTCTCGCTGAGCAGGACGCAATGGTGTTGGGCGCCGACGCCATCCATGCGGTGGCGAACCCCCGGCGCCAGTACACCGGCGCAATCCATGTGTATGGCGGTGATTTCTTCGCGATCCCCCGCAGCGAGTGGACTGACGAGTCGGCGGCCGAATCCCCGTACAGCATGGAGCGCACCCGCAGCGTCTTTGCCGAGGCCAACGAGCGGGCGAAGGAGTTGCTGGCCGCCCGAGGCTGACCGAAAAGGAGTTCGCCATGGCCACTTCAGGAAACCAGATCGGACTGCTGGAGGCAGAGCGAGTCGAGATCATCACCCTCTGCGAGAATTTTGTCGATGTGACCGCGCCCGCCGGAGGCCCCGTTAAACGGGTGAGCGCGCGGGGCCGGCTCGAACGCCCCTCATCGCTCATCGTCAACCAGCGGCCGGACCTGTTCGAGGGAGCCCATGGGTTGTCGCTCTTGGTGCGCGCCACGGTCAACGGGGTGACCCGGTCGGTGCTGTTCGATGCAGGAGGGAGCGTCGATGGATTGGTCCACAATCTGGACTGCATGGAAATGGCCCCGGGTGAATGGAATTGCATCGTCCTGTCCCACGGCCATGGCGATCACGCCATGGGGTTGGTGGGACTCCAGCAGCGGGTGGGCCGTTTGAATGTCCCGCTGACCATCCATCCCGATGCATTCCTGGAACGCGGGTCGGTAAGGGCCAACGGGGAGATCATGGCCATCGCCTCACCCTCGCGGCGTGGCCTGGCGGATGCGGGCATTGAACTCATCGAGACCGAGCAACCCTCGCTGCTGCTCGAAGGCTCCCTGCTCGTGACCGGGCAGATCGCCCGCACCAACGACTATGAGACCGGTTGGCCGGCCCATCGTGCCCGGAGGAACGGGGAGTGGGAGCCGGATCCCCTGGTGTGCGACGACCAGGCGTTGGTGCGGAACCTGAAGGGTAAGGGGCTGGTGGTGCTCTCCGGCTGCGGCCACGCCGGCATCATGAACACGGTCTCCCACGCTCAGGCGCTGACCGGCGTCTCCCAGGTCCACGCCGTGATGGGAGGTTTTAACCTGGGGCCCCAGGAGTTCCAGTCGAGGATCACCCCGGTAGTTGAGGCGCTGACGGCGTTGAACCCGGCGTTGGTAGCTCCGGCCCATTGCACCGGCTACCGGGCGGCCTGCGCTATCTACCGGGCGCTGCCGGTCGCCTTCGTTCAGAACACGGTCGGAACGCAGATCACCCTTATCGGGAGATAACGGCACGCCCCGTCAGGTGGGTCCATCAGTCGCTTGGGCGCCGTCAAACCTGGATCGTGTAGCTGCGAAGCGCCGGTTTGGCTGGCAGCGCTCGAGGTTCCTCGACTGCTGTAGTCACCGGAGGTGCGATATCCATCAGGGTTTCCAGCGCGACCGGGGTCCATGCGCCGCCGAACACCTCGGCGAAGGCGTCGGTCACCACCGGCAGGATCTCGTCCAGCCGCTGCAGAGCGCCGAGCAGCTCGGTCAAAGAAGTGACCGAGCGGTCGGTGATGCCGCAGGGCACGATGCCGTCGAAATACGAGAGGTCGGTGTTCACGTTGAGGGCGAAGCCGTGGCAGGTGACGCCCCGGCTCACCTTCACCCCGATGGCCGCAAGTTTCCGGCCCTCCACCCACACCCCGGTGTAGGCGGGGTCGCGGCCCGCCTCGATCCCGCACCGGGCCACGGCCCGGATCAGTGCTTCTTCGAGGCTCCTCAGGTATTCGTGGACATCGAGGCCGCGCTCCCGGATGTTGAGGATTGGGTAGCCGACGAGCTGTCCCGGCCCGTGATAGGTGATGTCGCCGCCGCGGTCCACCCAGTAGCGGGCGACACCCCGCTGAGCCAGTTCGGCCTCGTTCCAGAGGACGTGGTCTGCCGTGGCGCGCCGTCCCAAGGTGTAGGTGTGGGGGTGCTGCAGCAGGATGAGGACATCACCGATGCGCTCCACCTGCCGGGCGGCCACCAGCCGCCGTTGCAGGCCCCACGCCTCCTGGTAGTCCACCACCCCCAGCGACAGCACCTCTCCGGGGGCGTTGCTGGGCACGTCAGGGCCGGCGGTAGAAGTGAATGGCGCGGCGTTCCGCATCCAGCGCGGCTTCCATCACCACTTCCGATAGGGTCGGGTGGGCGTGGACGCTGAGGCCGACCTCAAGCGAAGTCGCTTCGAGGAAGCGCCCCAGCGCCGCCTCGGCAATGAGTTCGGTGGCGTTGTGGCCGATGATGAACACCCCCAGCAATTCGCTGGTGTCGGCATCGGCCACAATCTTGCAGAAGCCGTTGGGCTCGCCGAAGATCAGCGCCCGCCCATTGGCGGCGAAGGGGAACCGCCCCGTCTTGACGTGATAGCCCCGCTCCTTCGCTTGGTCCTCGGAGAGGCCGAGGCTGGCGATCTGGGGCCGGGTGTAGGTGCAGCGGGGAATGCGGTTGTAATCGAGCGGGTGCCTCGGCTTGCCCGCAATTGCTTCGACGGCGTGCTCGCCCTCAGCGGCGGCCACGTGAGCCAGTAGCATGCCGCCGTTCACATCGCCGATGGCGTAGATGTTGGGCTCGCTGGTGCGCATCTGGCCGTTGACCTTGATGTACCCGCGGTCGAGTTCGATGTTCAGCTTTTCCAGTCCGATGCCATCGACAATCGCGCCCCGGCCCACCGCCATGAGTAGCTTCTCGGCGGTCAGCGTCTCCCGTTTGCCGTTGACCTCAACGTCGATGCTCACCGCTGCAGCCGTCTTTTTCAGGCTGTCGAGCTGCATTCGGGCGCCCTTGTAGACTCTGATGCCGCGGGCGGTGAAGCGGCGTTCCAATTCGACGCCGACGTCCTTGTCTTCCAGCGGCACCAGCGAGGGCAGCGCCTCCACCACCGTCACCTGGGTCCCAAGGTCGTTGAACAACGAGGCGAACTCGACTCCCACGGCGCCTGCCCCCACCACGATGAGTGACGCCGGGGGCTTGTCCAGCAGCAGGGCCTCGTCGCTGCTGATGACCTGCTTGCCGTCGATGGCGATTCCAGGCAGGCTCTTGGGCGCTGAGCCGGTGGCGATGACCGTCGTGTGTGCCGTCACGGTCACCGCGGGGCCACCCGCCGGTGTGACTTCAAGCGTGGTTGGGGATACGAACTTGCCGTCGCCCCGAAACATCGTCACCTTGTTCTGCTTGAGCAGCCCCTCGACGCCCTGATGAAGCTGATCGACCACTTTCTGTTTGCGGCTCTGCATGAAACTGAAATCGAAGGTGGGCTGGCCGCCGCTGCTGACGCCGAACTCGGCGCTGCGCCGGGTGAGATCGAGCACCTCGGCGCTCTCCAGCAGGGCTTTGGTGGGAATGCAGCCCCGGTGCAGGCAGGTGCCGCCCACCTTCTCGCGTTCGATGAGGGCAACGTTGAGGCCCAATTGGGCGCCGCGGATCGCTGCGACATAACCGCCGGTGCCGGCGCCGAGAATCGCGACATCAAATGGGGCGTCTGCCATTGGGTTCGGTCCTTACTATTGATTGAAATCGGATAACCGCTTGACCCATTCGGGCCGCCGCGGACCCATGGAGTTCACAAAGCGGTGATCAGCGGTCCATAATTCGGCTTGAAGACGTTGCGCCAAGGTTCAGCCTATTTGGTCTGGGCGTTCCATTCGGAGTGCCGCGAGATCATCTTCGATTTCGAACTCCCCGTATTTCCGTCGCAACTCTTCCTTCAACTCCTGTGCCGCTCGCAGGGCCTTGAGCATTCGTTCCTTCCGTTGCAGCAACGCTGCCTCAGTCTCAATGTCCGCATCTGCCTGACGTCCACCGATGCTCGCGGACGGTTCGCCCGGCTCGCTCATGCGTCACCTTCTCCCTACAGCACCAGCAGCATCGGATGTTCCAGGATACGTTTCAACTCGCGGAGGAAGCGGCCGACATCGGCGCCGTACAATACCCGGTGGTCGGCGGACATGGTGACCCGCATGCGGTCGGAGATCACGATCTGGTCGTTCTTCACCACCGGCTTCCTGGTGATGGAGCCGATCGCCAGGATCCCGGCGTTGGGCGTGTTGATGATGCCAGTGAACTGGTCGACGTCGTACATCCCGAGATTGGTGATGGAGAAGGTGCTGCCTTCCATGTCGGCCAGCGCCAGTTTGCGGGTTCGCGCCTTTTCGATGGTGTCTCTGGCTTCGGCGGCGATCTGGGCGAGGGTCTTGCGTTGGGCGTGCCGGATGACCGGGACCACCAGGCCATCGGGAATCGCCACCGCCACCCCCACGTGGGCCGACTTGAACCGCACGAATTTCCCGTCCCGGTAGGCGGCGTTCACCTCAGGGACGGCCATGAGGGCCAGGGCCACGCCTTTGACGACCATGTCATTGAAGCTGACGCCCTGCCCCTCCGGAAGCGCGGCGTTGATGGCCTTTCGCAGCGCCACGGCCTCGGCCATGTCGATCTCGCTGGTAACGTAGAAATGGGGGGCAGCGGCCTTGCTGTCCAGCATCCGCTGGACGATGGTCCGCTGCATCGACGACAGTTGGATGACCTCTTCGGTGTCATCCAACCCTGGGAACGCCGTCGATGCGGTGATCGAGGAGGGCTGTGACGAGGCGCCGGCCCCCCGCTGCTGCACGAACCCCTCCACGTCCTCCCGCACGATGCGGCCGCCCGGACCGGTGCCCGATAGCCGTCGCAGGTCGACCTGCTGCTCCTGGGCGAGGCGGCGAGCGAGGGGCGAAGCCTTGAGCCGCCCCTCCGGCTCCGGCGTGGCCTCCATCGGCGCCGGCGCCGGCGCCGCCGTCGTCGCGGCTGCGGTTGGCGGCGCCACGGCGCTCGGTGGAGTTGGCCGAGCCGGAGTGGCGCCGGCCGGGGCCAGCGTTTCACCGGGGGCGGTCAGCAGCGCAATGGTTTCGCCGATGGGGACGGTCTGGCCCTCCGGGACGACGATGCGGCCGAGGATCCCCGATTGGAACGACTCCAACTCCATCGTCGCCTTGTCGGTCTCGATCTCGACGACGATCTCGCCCTTCTCAACCTGGTCTCCCACCTGCTTGCGCCACTTGGCGACGGTCCCTTCGGACATGGTGTCGCTCAGCCGGGGCATGGTGATCTCGGTGGCCATCGGTGACCTCGTTGGTGGTTACAGAATGCTGCGGGCGGCTTCGAGGACGCGCTCGACGCTGGGGATCACCGCGTTTTCCAACGGTTTCGAATAGGGCATCGGCACTTCAATGCCGCCGACCCGTTTCACCGGCGCATCGAGGTAGTCGAAGGCGTGTTCCATCAGCGTGGCAGACACTTCGGCCGTGATGCCGTAGGTGGGCCAGCCCTCCTCCACCAGCACCGCGCGGTGGGTGCGTTTGACCGACTCCACGATGGCGTCGCAATCGAGGGGGCGGAGGCTGCGCAAGTCCAGCACCTCAGCCTCAATCCCCTCCTGAGCCAGCCGGTCCGCCGCTTCCAGAGCGAGGAGCGTGCCCTTGGAGTGGCCGATGAAGGTGATATCCCTGCCCGGCCGCTTGATCTCAGCCTTGTCAAGCGGAATGAGATACTCCTCGTCGGGCACCTCCCCGCGGGTGTTGTACAACGAGATGTTCTCAATGAATATCACCGGGTTGTCGTCGCGGATGGCCGCCTTCAGCATCCCCTTGGCATCCTTGGGTGTGGACGGCGCCACCACCCTCAGGCCGGGGACATGAGCGAAAAACACCTCAAGACTCTGCGAATGCTGGGCGGTGAGTTGCTGCCCGCCGCCGCCGGGAGTGCGGATGGTTACCGGCACGCCCACCTCGCCGCCGAACATGTACCGGATCTTGGCGGCGTGGTTCACCACCTGGTCCATGGCCACCAGGATGAAGTTGATGGTCATGATTTCCAGCACCGGGCGCAGTCCCAGCATGGCCGCCCCGATGCCGGTGCCAATGATGGCCTCTTCGGCGATGGGGGTGTCCACCACCCGCCTCTCGCCGAACTCCTTGAGCAGGCCGGCGGTGACTTTGTAGGAGCCCTCAAAGACGCCGATATCCTCGCCCATGACGAATACGTTGCCGTCTCGGGTCATCTCTTCCCGCAGCGCCTGGTTCAGGGCTTCCCGCATTGCGATTACAGCCATTGGGGCCCCCTCACGCGTACACATAGTCGAACAGCGTCGAGACGTCCGGGAAGGGACTGGCCTCCGCGAAGTCCACCGCTGCCTGAACCTCGGTCTCCACCCGCTGCTCCACCGCGGAGATCGCGGCATCGTCAAGCAGCTTCGCTGCAACCATGCGCTCACGCAGCATCAGGATCGGGTCCCGCAGCATCCACTCCTTGACCTCTTCCTCGGTGCGGTAACGGCCGGGATCGATGACGGAGTGGCCCCGGAACCGGTAGGCCATGAACTCCAGGAACACCGGCTCCCGCTCCCGCCGGATGTGGTCCATCGCCCGTTGGGTGGCGTCGTGCACGGCCAGGACATCCATGCCGTCGACCCGCTCGCTGGGAATATCGTAGGCCGCGGCTTTCTTATATTGCTCAGGGACACTGGAGGCTTTTTCGACGGGAGTTCCCATTTCGTACAGGTTGTTGATGACGATGAAGAGGGCCGGGAGTTTCCACAGTTTGGCGACGTTGAGCGTCTCGTGAAAGGCGCCGATGTTGGTGGCGCCCTCGCCCAGGTAGCAGACGCTCACGCCCGCATCGCCGCGGTAGTTGATGGCGAAGGCCGCCCCGGCAGCGATGGGGAGATGCGCCCCAACGATGGCCCAGCCGCCCATGAAATGACGGCCGGGGTCGAACATGTGCATGGAGCCGCCCCGCCCGTGGGCCGCGCCGCCTTCCTTGCCGAACAGTTCGGCCATGACCACCCCGGGCGGGATGCCCCGGGCAATGGCGTGGCCGTGCTCGCGGTAGCTGGTGTAAATGTAGTCGTCGGGCGTCAATGCGGAGATGGAACCGACGATCGACCCCTCCTCGCCGACGTTGAGGTGGCAGTAGCCGCCGATCTTTGCCCGGGTGTACATCTCGTTGACCTTCTCCTCAAAGCGACGGATGAAGGTCATCTGGTAGTGAAATTGGTGCAGGGTTTCCAGGCTGAACCGGTCCAGCGAGATGAGCCCCTTGGTTTCGATGACCGTTGTCGCCATGGAATCCCCCCCCTTGGACGCTGGCCGCCGGACCAGCCGTTTCACTTACCCTGGGCTTGCCGGCGACCGCACGGAGGGGTCACACGGCGGCTTTGCCAATACCAACACCATGTTCACATTGGGAGTTTTTATACTATGTATCGGTTAATTCCTATGCCTTGACCCATGATACCATAGCGCTGATCCCCTGGGTGGGACATCCGCACCGGTTTTTTTGTCCTCAAGAACCGACACCTGTGGGAGGTTCCATGCTGACCCCGCTCGCTGCCCTCGAACGGCTTGGGGCGCATTACGGCCCGCGGCCATGGTACTCAAGGGACGAGCCGTTAAAGGAACTGATCCAGACGATCCTGGCGCAGCACACCTCGGACCTCAATGCCGAGCGGGCCTTTGGAGAACTGTGGGGATATTTTGGCAGGTGGTCCGCCATCGCGGCAGCCGAAGTGGACGTTATCGCGGACGTGATTCGCACCGGGGGACTCGCCCGGCAGAAAGCGCCCCGCATCAAGGGCGTGCTTCAGGAGATTCATGCGCGCCGGGGCGAGTACGACCTCGCCTTCCTCCGCACGCTGAACCTCGCGGACGCTTTGGAATGGCTCACCACGCTTAACGGGGTGGGACCCAAGACCGCCCGGTGCGTGCTGTCGTTCTCGCTCGGTTTTCCCTGCATCCCCGTCGATACCCACGTACATCGCGTCGCGAAACGCCTCGGCCTCATCGGCCCAAAGACCACGGCGGAAGCTGCCCACGCGGTCCTCGAGGCGGCGATCCCGCCGGACGACGCTTACCGGTTCCACGTGTACTTTATTGAGCACGGCCGGGGCGTCTGCGATGCGCAGCGGCCCCGATGCGCCGCCTGTCCGCTCCAGACCGATTGCCCCTCCAGTAAGGTTGTGCCACTGGCAAAAAGGGGGAATGCGGCCGGGCGACGCCAGTCCGCCAAAGTAGGCCGCAACAAGGCCGCCGAGGCTCTGGAACTACGGGAACGGCGCTTCAAGGCCAGCCCGGAGGTCCTGGCGGCAGAGACCGACGGCCGGTCTTAGCGATGCGTATCCACAGTACATTTACGAATCGGGCAGTCCAACCGAGTCTCTTCGCTCGTCCTGTTCCCACCATCCCAACAATGGTGTAGCGGCTGTGGTTAAAAAACGGCAAAGTCTCGGATATTTCTCCAGAATGTGATCCAGATCACACTCGGGACGTATCGTTGCCATTACACTTGTGAATTACGCTCGCCGGGGCGTCCACGGCGGTCGGGCAACGGGCTATTGCGACGCAGGACTATGCCAGAGGGAGGTCTCCTATGCGTTTCGTATTTGATAGCGTCCACCATGTTTTTCGGCCACGCGCCACGGGGGGGGGG
>SHYD01000046.1 GCA_009692945.1 Dehalococcoidia bacterium
AATGGTGCTCGCACGGTCATGACCCTGGTTCTTGCCGGACGAAGGTTCGTGGACGGGATCCTTCAAACAGAGGAGGTAAACACCGAAGCCGCGGCCTGATCAGACGACGATCCTGGAAGGGTATTTACACAAGATTTGACGAGAGCTTCCGGTGTCACCCTTCGCGCCGGTGTCGCCCTTGTCGCCTTTCGGCCCCGTTATGTTCCAGGTCAACAGGGTTTTGTTCCCCTTGCAGGGGCCGGCCGTCACGATGACGATAGCGCCGCCACTATCCACACAGGCGTGGATCGAGACGGCTGGATCGTTGGCGCTGACCGAAACCGTTGCTATCGTGCTCAGGAGCGCGAGCCCCAGGATTCCCGCCCCTCCCCCCGCTTTAACCAATGGTGTCCCATGATCTGATCCTTCCTCAGGTAGCGCTGGCCGCTGCTCGAAAGGCCCTCTGCAAAGCGGTCTCCCTGACTTAGGTCTGGGAAAATGGCTCACAGCTGCTTTCAGTGGGTACCATATTGAGGGTCACGATATGCCATGTTAATGGGGATGCGCGTACAAATCCGTTACAAACCAGTGGGGAAATTCGGCAACGTTGGCCATATTCTTGGCCCCGGCGTACATCGGGCTGCTGGGGACCTGTTCCTGGTATCGGGGGCGGGTAGGGGCACGTTGCGCTTCGGCTTGGCTCAGGAAAACCAACGTGCCCCTACGACGGAACGTGCCTTGTCGCGCATGTCCGCCACGGGCGTTGCTTGCGACCCATCGGCACGGCTCGGGGAGCCTCAGGACGGCGCCCACCCGCCCATGGCAGATGGAGGATCATCATAGGACTGCGTCAAGCTGGATTCGCTCAATGGTAAAATGTCCGAGGGGGAGTGGTGCCACACCGATACTGATTATCACAAGACAAGGCGCTCGTGAGGAGGCTACGCAGAACCGCGAGCACTTATGAACGTCGCTAGAATCTAGACTGAGGTGCGCCGGTCTCTACGAGACCGGCGCACCTCATGCACGGAGGAGGCGCATGCTTCAGGTTACCGGCCTCAACAAGGCCTTCGGCGCCAGGGACATCCTGAGCGGCATCACTTTCCATGTCAGTCCGCGGGACCGCATTGGCCTGGTGGCGGTGAACGGGGCGGGGAAGACCACCCTGCTCCGGATCCTGGCGGGAGAGTTGGAGCCGGATGCAGGCTCGGTCTCGGTGCTGAACCGGGCGCGGGTGGGCTACTTTTCGCAGGAAGGGCAGGCCACCCCGGGCAACACCGTGCGGCAGGAACTCCTCAGCGGACGGCCCGAACTCGACGCGGTGGTGCGGGAATTGGCCGCGGTCCAGGCAGCCCTCGCCGCGCTCCCGCCGGGCGATGGGCAGCTCGGCGAGCTCATCGCCCGCAGCGGCCTGCTTCAGCACCGGTTCGATGACCTGGGCGGCTACGAGGTCGAATCCGAGATCCGCCTGGTGCTGCGAGCACTGGGGTTTTCGGCGCCCGATGCCGGCCGCCTGGTCGACGAGTTCAGCGGCGGCTGGCAGATGCGCATCGCCCTGGGCCGGCTGCTGATCCAGCGCCCGGACCTGCTGCTGCTTGATGAGCCAACCAACCACCTGGACATGGCGGCCGTCGAGTGGCTGGAGGGCCATCTCCGCAGCTACCCGGGCGCTATCCTCATGGTGAGCCACGACCGCTACATCCTAGACCGGGTGACAACCCGCACCCTCGAACTCTCGGACGGCGCCATCGAGGAATACGCCGCCAACTACAGCGGCTTCGTGGTGGAGAAGGCGAGACGCGTCGAGGCGCAGGGTCAGGCCTTCGAGCGGCAGCAGGCGTTCATTGCTAAAACCCAGGCTTGGATCGACCGTTTCGGGGCGAAGAACACCAAGGCGAGCCAGGCGCGTTCTCGCGAACACTGGCTGGAGCGGTTGGAGCGCGTCGAAGCTCCGGAAGCCGGCGACCGACGCATCGCCCTGCGGTTCGAGAGCGCGGGGCGCAGCGGCCGGGTGGCGCTGGAAGCGATGAAGATGACCCGCCGCTACGGCGCCCTGACGGTGCTCGACCAGGTCAGCCTCACCATCGAGCGGGGCGATCGGGTGGCTCTGATCGGTCCCAACGGCGCCGGCAAGTCGACCCTGATCCGCTTGCTGGCGGGGGTGGAAGCGCCGGACGAGGGGGAGGTCCGCCTGGGCCAGAACGTCCAGCCCGCCTATTTCGCGCAGCACCAAGCCGAAACGCTCGATCCCGAACGAACGGCGCTGGAAGAGTTGGCGGCAGGAGCCGATGTCCCCGATGGCCAGCTACGGAACCTGCTGGGCCGCTTCCTGTTCACCGGCGATGACGTGTTCAAGCGGGTCGGGATGCTCTCGGGGGGCGAGCGCAGTCGCCTCGCCTTCGCTAAGATGCTGCTGCAGGACGCCAACCTGCTGTTCTTGGACGAACCCACCAACCACTTGGACATTCCTTCGCAGGAGGTGCTGGAGCAGGCGTTGGTGGCTTATCCCGGCGCCATCGTCCTCGCTTCCCACGACCGTTATCTCATCGACCGCATCGCCACCAAAGTGGTGGTGGTGGGCGGCGGCGCAATCGAGACCCACCTGGGGAACTACACCCACTTTCGGGAGCGGATGCTGGCCCGGGAGGAAGCGAACGCCGCAGCCGTGGCCTCGCAACCCGCCGGCCCCCAGCGGGAGGACCGCTCGCCCGCTCGTCTCCGGGCCGAGGCCGCCGCCGCCCGCAAGCGGGTCGGGGACCTGGAGTCTGAGATAGCCCGGCTGGAGATCGAAATCGCGGGCCTGGACGAGCGGCTCAACGACGCCGGTCTGTACGCCGACCACCAACGGGCGCAGGCCACCATCGAACGGCACCGCACCTGCGGGGAACGGCTCGACCTCCTGCTGGCCGAGTGGGAGCAGGCCGCGGCGGCGGTGGGGTGAGCGTGCACCACTACCCCGGCAGCAGCTGCAGTTCCCGGTGGCGGGAGTCTCCCATAGGATAGACCGGTAGCTCGGGCGCTGGCAGCAGCGGTCCGCCACGGGCGATGTGTTCCGCCGCTTCCTCCCGGAGTGAGAGCACCAGGTCGCGGATCGGGCTGTATTTGAGGTCGCCGGCGGCGCTGGACTGGCTGCCGGTGATCATCTGAGCGGGGCGCCGCGGCGAATTCACGTCGGGCAGTGCGATACAGGTGTTCTTGTCCGGGTCTCGGTAGACCTCGATGGGCTCCTCGCCGCGCTCCACCCGGTCGAGCTGCTCGCGGACCAGCTCGCGGTAGAAGATGATGCCAATGTCGGACTGGCCGAGGCGCTCCAAGTCCCGCCGCGCGATAGGCCCCTGGCTCGACCAGCACATGAAGTCCTGCACCAGCAGCACCTCGATGTTGTACTTCCCATCCTGCTCCAACAGCGGCAGCTCGTACACCGGCACCGCGTCCTGGGGCGGCACGGGGATGCCCGGACGCATCACCACATAGTTGTAGTGCCGGGTGTGGGTGTCGTCGATAGGGACGCGGATCTGGAAGGTGGTCCCGACCCGCCGGGTGATGGGGAACACCACACTGGCGCCAATGCGCCAGATGTCGTCCTCCTCGCTGGCGCCTTCGACGATCCGGCGGGTGATCATCCCGTGCTCGAACACGTCGAACCGGAACCTGTGGTGCCGGGCGCCGTCCATTGGGACGGCGATGGTCTCGCCCTTACGTCCGTAGATGTAGCGCATGTAATAGCCGTGGAGCCACTCGGCATGGCTGGGGTCGAGTCCGTTCTCCATGCACTGGAGGTAGTTGCAGGGCAATTCCGTGATGCCGATGTGGCGAACCACGTCATCCCACACAAAGAGGTCGTAGCGCGGCAGCAGCGGGGCAGGCTGCGGTCCCAGGTAGGCGAACACCAGTCCGGCGAGTTCCTGCACCGGGTAGGCACGGGTGGCCACCCGGTCCTTGAAGGTGCTGTTCCACGGCTCGGCGGGCTGTTCGGTGCAGCGGCCCGCATGATCGAACAACCAGCCGTGGTAGGGGCAACGGAGGCCCGACTCCTCGGGAATGCCGTACTCCATGGAAACGCGGCGGTGGGGGCAGGGTTCGTCGATCAGTCCGAGGACGCCGCTCCGGTCCCGGAACAGCACCAGGTCCTCCCCGAGCAGCCGGACCTTCCGGACCGGTGTCTCCGCCAGTTCAGCGGCGGCCGCCACCGGCATCCAGTACCGCCGCAGCAGGGCGCCCATGGGGGTGCCCGGCCCGACCCGGGTGATACGTTCGTTCTCTTGGGGCGTCAACATGGGCGGTCACCTTTCTGTGGAGGCGATGCGGCGATCAATACATATGGTTCCCGCCGTCAACCAGGATGGAAGTGCCCGTCATGTAGTCGCTCTCGCTGGACGCGAGGAAGATCAGCGGCCCAACGAGATCTTCCGGCACCTGCACCCGCTTGAACGCCTTCGCCGCGACGTTTTGGAGATAGTTCGGCCCTTGAACCGCCATGAGCGTTTCACTCGCGGTGCCGCCCGGCATCAGACAGTTGACTCCTATGTTGTAATCACCCAGCGCGCGCGCCAGAGAACGCGACATCCCTATCAGCGCCGCCTTCGACGTGACATAGTGCACTCGCTTGGGATTTCCTCCCAGGATGGCGCCCGAGGAGATGTTGATGATTTTCCCGTAGCGCTGTGCTTTCATGGTCGGAAGTACCGCCCTACAGCAAAGGAACACTCCGGTCACATTGACGTCCATCACCTTCCGCCATTCGTCCAGCGGAATTTCGTCGTAATCACGCAGCGGCAGTGTCGCGAAGTAGGCCGCGTTATTCACCAAGATGTCTATGCGGCCGAAGGCGTCGACCGCCGCGCGCGCCATGCGTTCGGTGTCATCTTGGGAAGCCACGTCGGTATGGACGGCAAGGGCCCGGCCACCGCCGGCTACGATCTCGTCACGGGTGGCTGTCGCCCCGGCATCGTTGATGTCGGCGATCACCACGGCCCCACCTTCGCGCGCTATCGCGAGGGAGTACTGCCGGCCGATTCCGGCGCCGCCGCCGGTGACAATGCTCACCCGGTCTTTCAGTCGCATAGACACCTCAAAACATGCTGGCTTACTTCAACAACTCCTTGGCGAGCTCCACCGTCCGCTCGACCTGTTGCACTCCGTCTTCCGGGCCCGTCAGGTAATGGTATTTTGTGTTAGGGTCAACCTTTTTTGATGGGTCGACGATGGCCACGTCCTTGCGGCGGCTGTTGATCTCCGTCGCCTGGCACCAGGCGGCGTTGCCTTCCTTGGTCAGGAGCCAATTCACAAACAGCTTGGCCCCGTTGGGGTGTGGGACCTGCTTAGGTAGCCATATCTGCTTGCCCGTTCCCTGGGTCTGAAACTCAGGGAGATAGATCATCTTGAGGTTTTTGCCCAGTCCCTCCTTCTGAAACTCCGCAAGCACCGCGGGCACCACACCAAGGGCGAGAGAATACTGGCCCCGGACCATGAACTCGGTGAGTTGGCGCGTATCCCGACTGAACACCGGCGCCTGGTCTACCAGAATACGTTTGAGGACCGCGTCATCCACGGCCAGACGCGCCGCAGTCAACGGCGTGTAGCCGAAGCCATTGACGCGCGGGTCTGCCATGATCATCTTCCCTTTCCATTTGGGGTCCAGGAGGTCTTTGAGACTCTTCATCTCCCCTTCCCGCACCAGGTCAGTATTGATCCACAGGTTGAAGCCGACTTCTGACTGGAGCGAGTACCCCCACTTCTTGTCTTTGTCGCTCCATCCGGCTTCGAAGCCGCCGTCCCACGCCTTATCATCGAGCGCCTCAGGGTGGAAGATCAGCGGCTTGAGCGGAGCCAGCGCCCCCGCGGGGATCAGTTGCGAGTAAGGTGCGTTGCTCATGAAGAAGAGGTCCCAGCTGAATACGCCCCCGCTCTGCTCTTTGATGACCTGCTCGGAGAACACCGCAGCAGATCCGGAGGTGGTTTGCTCTACGGTGATCCCCGGAAAAGCCTTGGTAAAGGCGGGGATTGCCGCCTGCGCGCCGGAACTGGAGCGGGTGATGTCATAAATGATCAACCCCTCCTTCTTAGCGGCGGCCACCAAATCCTCCCATTGCTTTTCCCAGGCTCTGCTGGCCGCCGGAGAGGAACTGGACACCGGGGAGGTGGGGGCCGGCTGGGAAGGAGCGCAGGCTGCAGCGACGGCGCTCGCGCCGAAGAGCGCCGCCGATGACAGAAACGCGCGCCGGGTTGGTTGGTGGTTCATTAGTGCCTCCCGTTTCTGGTGTTCTGGTTACAGGAATGGGTCAGCAGCCTGCCGGATCAATCCACGCCTGTTGCAGGCCTTCGTGGTTGTGGGACTGGCTGCTGGGCCGCATGTTTTTCAACTGGCAGGACTGGACCCGCCACGAGGTGAGGCTAAAGGTCGGCACGTAGGGCATCACCTCGTACAGGTGCTCCTGGAGCTCATCAATGATCTGCTTTCGCTTCGCAGGATCCATCTCGCGGTTTTGGGCCACGGTCAGTTGGGCGAGCTTGGGGTCGTCGTAGCGCAGGTAGGTCCGCAGGGCATCGTTCATCCAGAAGCCAGGCAGCGGCAGAGAATTGGTGATGTACCCGACCATCGCCTGGAAGTCGCGCTCGGGCCGCAACGGCAGCAACTGGGTGGAACTGCGGATACCTGCCGGAGTGGCCAGCTTGACGTTCACGCCGACTGCCGATAATTGCCGCTGGACCACTTCGCCCTCATCGCTCCAGATCGAGCTGCCAACAATGTTGAACTCCAACTGGCCCGGGCCGTAGCCGGCCTCGGCCAACAGCGCTTTGGCCCGTTCCGGATCGGGCTTTAGGCGATCGCGCACGCGATCCTGCGGCCAAGCGTACTCCTTGAGCGTAACCGGCATGAAGCCGCTGCGGACGGCAGAACCCTTGAACGAGCCTTCGAGCCACTCATCGACGTTGATGGCCAGGGCCATGGCTTTCCTGACACGGACGTCGTCGAAGGGCTTCTTGGTCACGTTCATCAGCAGGCCGTAGGTGCTGGCATGGATCGTGGTGAAGTAGCGGTAGTTACGGCCCCCCTGCTTGAGCGCCTCAAGTTCTTGGAGCCGAATTCCGGTTGCCGAGTTATGGTCGAGTTGCCCGGCCCTGATAGCCGCGACCTCCGCAATGTAATCCCCAAAAATGAGCACCCGGACCTGGTCTAGGTACGGCAGCGGTTTGCCATCCAAGCCCTTGTCATAGTAATCCGGATTCGGCTCGAGCTGCGTCCCCACCCCCGACTTGAACTCTTTCACCATGAAAGGCCCGGTCCCTACGGCCACCGTTTTGAAGTCACTGTGCTGTTCCTTCACCTCCCGTGGCAGGATCGGGTTGAACATGAGCCCGAGCTGGAACAGGAAATCGGCTCGGGACTCCGGCAGGTGTAGGACAACCGCGTGGGCACCCTGGGCTTCAGCTCGGATCCCGTCCCAGATATAGCGCACTTGGCCGCCCGCCTGCTGCTGCTCGATCGTCCAGATCACGTCCGCAGCGGTGAAAGGGCGGCCATTCAAGGGAGGCTTGTTATGCCACTTCACATCGTCCCGAAGCTGTAGCGTCCATGTCCGCCCGTCCTGCGAGACCTGCCAGGATTTCGCCAGGCTGGGAACCATCCCAAGGTCTTCCCAGTAGCAGGCCCGCGGCTTGACGAGGTAGTCGTAGACCTGCGGGAAATTTGCGGGGCCGATCGCCGGCTGCGTGATGTCCATATGCAGGTTGGTGGCGCCCCCTCCTATGGTGGCAGTGCCACCCCGCTTGGGGAGGCCCTGCGTCCGCCAGTGTTCCTTGCCCGGATCGCACTGAACGGCGTCCCGATCCTGCAATACAGCCAACGCCTCTTGTTGGGCGGTCTCGCCGCCATCCCGCCGGCTGTCTTCGCCGGCTTGAGGCGCCGCGCAAGCTGCCAGCATTACCACGAGCAGACAGGCTACCGCCCACCGATGGATGTTTCGCATCATAAATCCCCGTTTCATAGCAAGCAGTGCGATTGGCGCTTCAGTGCGGGATGCCGGCGCTTCTGCTGGTTAGAGCGGCTCTTCAAAGAAGCGATGCCCGTTCGGCCCCAGAATCTTCTCCTTGGCTACCTCCGGCACATCACGGCGCCCCCGGAACAGATCGATGGCTCCCAACACCCGGTGAGCATGCGGCAGATCCGATGCGTACATCAGGCACTCATCGCCAAACTCCTCAACGAACTCACCCAGCCCCCGCTCATCGAGTTCCGTGCCGACGTAGATGTTTCCCGCCTTGATGTAGTCGGTGATGCGCCGCACATCGCTCCGCTTGGCTGACCTGCTGGTGATGCGCTGTTCCGCGAAGCCGCGGTCCATGAGTTCCTGCCAATACGGCAGCCACCCGATGCCTGCCTCCAAGAAGCCGACGCGGAGTTTGGGAAAGGCATCAAGCACGCCCCCGAGGGTGAAGGAGCAGAAGGCCATATGGACCGGTGTGTAGAAGGCGATGTAGGACCGCTGTGCGTTACGGGCGGGGCCGTATTGGTAGCTGCTGTACGGCGCAGTAAGCGGCGGGAAGCTAAAACCGATATGGACACAGAGCGGCACCCGCAGCCGTTCCGCTTCCGCGTAGAAGGGGAAGAGCGCCGGGTCATCAAGGAGCATTTCCCCCGCGGTTCCCAGCAGCATGACACCCGCCGCTCCCAGTTCTTTGGCACGCCGCAGCTCATCGATCGATCCGTTAATGTCCGGCCAGGGGAGTGGGGCCACCCAACGGAGACGCCCCTGCGTCCCCCTGGCCTTCGCGGCAAACCAATCGTTGTAGGCACGGACCATGGCGCCCAACAGCCCCGGGTTAACGGCGACCTGATTTTCCAGGAACAGGGTGGGAAAACTGACGGAGATATCGATCCCCTCACGGTCCAAATCGTCGATGCGAGCCTGAACCGACGTCAGTTCTGCCGAGTCAACCCGGTAGTCTGCGTACTCAAGCGTCCCTTTTTTAATGGGGGTACCGAATCCTCCAGAACTCTTGCCGAGGACGTCGGGAACGACACGGCTTTCGATGAGCCAAAAGGCGCGTGTCGGACCGTCCGGGAACACCGGTCCCTCGATGATGCGGGGCGCCATGTGGGCCCACCTGGGATCCGTCCCCAGCGACGCGAAAGTCTCCTCGCTCTCCATCACATGGGCATCGGTATCGAAAATCATGGAATCGCTCCTTGTCTGAGTTGTTCCGGCACAGTGTTGTGTTCGCTAAGCCACAAGGGGGCCAGAACCGGAAATCTGCCATAGCAACCTGCTATTGCCAGGGTATGACAGGCACCGTTGGAGAACCTACATAGGGCACTTTTAACAGAACCCATGGCGCCATGTCAATTTTATCAATCGCCGTGTACCGCCTTTTCAATCGCAGCCTCCCGCGGGTTCTCACGTTAAGCGTAAGAGTTCACTGTTGAGGGGAGGCCGGGCTCAGGAGTGGGAGTGCTACGAGGGCGGCAAGCCCTCCTGCCGGGGGCGTGGGGGCGCCCCCCACAGAGAATTCTCCTCTTTGTTCTTGGGGTGGGGGGAGTGGCTCACGATCGGTGGTACGCCAGGGTGTCCCGTGGCACACTGCTGAACGGGCTCACAGCGCCAAGCAAGCACCGTCCTCGGCTCCTCGACCGTCCGGGTCTCAGGGTAGCGCATGCGGGGGCAGCGCGCATCATTTTCATCCTCGGTGGCGGACCGACGGCCCATGGATCACTGCTGTGAAAAGGCGGTGGCTCACCAGGAACGGCATCTCCTCCAGGGGGTGTCCAGCGGGTCTCCCGCTGGCGGGGAGGGGGTCAAGGGGCGCCCCCCGTCCGCCATGAGTGATCTTGGGGGGGGAGGTCGCCGTCCTAAGCTGTTCATGACCCGGTGGTGTCCCCATGGTCATGGGCGTCTGAATAGATACTTTTCACGGATTGTGGGCATCCTGGCAATGGGGTGCCTCGCACGCCCGGCCCACCCCTCCGGTGCCTTGGAGGTCAGACGGCGGGGCTGCCCTCCAACCGGGCCGCGGTGCGGCGAGACGCGTGCGCCAGGTGCCGCAGGGTGAGCTGGGCCACCAGACCCAGCAGCACCGTGGCGTAGATCAGACCGTCCACCGCCCACAATTGGGCGAACAACCCGCCGACCCACCCCCCCAGCAGTTGCCCCAGCCCCAGCAGCACCGAGTACAGCCCCATCACGCCGCCCCGGTGTTCCTTGAACCCCTCCGAGATCTCGGCGAGGTGCGCCAGCGCCGCCGGGGTGAAGCCGCTCACCACCAACAGCAGCAGCACCACCACTGCGACGATGCCGGCGATCAGACCGGGCGACGTATCAAGGGTGTGATTCAGCAGGTAGAGGAACACGCAGCAGACGCCCAGCGCCGACACCGAGATGGTCATGATGGTCTGGGTCGCAATCCGGCCGAAGGCCGCGGCCCAGCAGGCGGTGCCGATCACAAACGCCAGCGCCAGCCCGCCGGTGGCCAGCCCCACCTGGGTGCCGGTGAAGCCGCCCACCAACAACTGGGAAGGATCGTCCACCTGGGCGAGTTGGAACCCCAGATGGGCGAACCACATCCCCAGCACCGCGTTGATGGTGACCCAAGCGGGGGCGAAGCCGATGGTGCTGGAGTGGGCCGCCAGCCGTTTGTAGACCTCCCACCCGGCATGCGGGTGTTCGGCTGCAGGGCCCCCGGGGCGGCTCAGCACCTGGGTGAACACCAGCAGCGCGGCGCCGTAGACCAGGCTCACCGCGTAGAAGGAGTGCTCGTGCAGGCGGTCCCAGAAGAACCCGCTCATCACGAACCCCAGACCGAAACCGATGATGGTCGCGACCTCGAACACGGCCATGATCCGGCCGCGCACCGCCGCCGACCCGTGGGAGTTGGCCGCCAGGTGGCCCAGCACCGCGGGAACCGAACTGGCCGAGGACAGCCCTTCCGCGATACGGACGGCGACGAAGATGGGCATTGCGGGCGATAAGGGGAGGACCAAGACCGCCACGCCACCGAGCACCGTGCCCAGCAGCATGAACAACTTGCGGCCATAACGGTCGCTGAGGGTGCCAAACACCGGCGCCAGCGTGAGTTCAGAAACGTAGAACGCCACCGCCAGGAATCCCAGGAACACGGCCGGGACATCGTGGACTTCTCGGTCAATGAAGGCCAGGTAGAGGACGATGCACCCGGTGGCCGAGGCCGAACCGGCCCGCAGCAGCATGTTCCCCACGATACCTGCCACCGTGGAGCGCATATTGAACGTGTTCAGCTCCGGGACCTGGCGGCCAGTCATAGGAGGTGCTCGGCGAGGGGGGTCTATGGTTTGGTGCCCTCTACTCTACACCATCGTTCGCCCCTGCCCGCACCTGAATGGAAGGACCGCTCATGCCACGCCGCCTCACGGGATCCACTCGCTGGTCACCAGTATCTATGTCAGTGTCAGGGGTTCGGGGATATGAGCCTCGCCCCCCACCCCAGGAAAAAGAGGAGATTCTCTGTGGGGGGCACCCCCACGCCCCCGACAGAGGGCTGCCACCCTCGTGCACTTCCGACTCCTGAGCCCGGCTTCCCCTCAACAGTGAACTCTTACGCTCCCCCACTTTTGCTCACCCACTTTTGGTTGACACTATTATGGCCCCCTCGTATACTGCCGTTTGTCCGGCAGCGGACGTTTCATCAGATGCCCAGCAGTGCGCGGTATGGTGCCGCGGCCCCGGCTTGGGCATCGTCCATTTCCGGGCATCGGGGGTAACGCCAGCCATCGGGGGGTAACGATTGAAGGGATTGGTTCTCAGCGGAGGCAAGGGTACGCGGCTGCGCCCCCTCACCTACACCGGCGCCAAGCAGTTGGTCCCCATCGCCAACAAGCCGGTGCTCTTCTACGTGCTGGAGGACCTGGTGGAAGCAGGCGTAACCGACATCGGCGTGGTGGTGGGCGACACCCAGGACCAGATCCGCGCCGCGGTGGGCGACGGGTCCGCCTTCGGCGCCCGGGTGACCTACATCCCGCAACTTGAACCGCTGGGATTAGCCCATGCCGTTCACATTGCCGAGGAGTTCCTCCAGAGCGACCCTTTCGTCATGTTCCTGGGCGATAACCTCATCCGGGATGGCATTGTCCCCTTCGTACGCTCGTTTCAGCAGGGCGGCATGAACTGCCTCATCGTGCTCAAGGAAGTCCAGAACCCCCAGGACTTCGGCATCGCCCAGGTTCAGGACGGCCGGGTGATCCGCCTGGTGGAGAAACCCAAGGACCCCTGGACCAACCTGGCGGTCATCGGCATCTACCTGTTTGACCACCATGTGTTCGAGGCGGTCCGGAACATCAAACCCTCCTTCCGCGGCGAACTCGAGATCACAGATGCCATCCAATACCTGATCGATAACGGCTACAACGTGGAGGCCCGCCACCTCAACGGCTACTGGACCGACACGGGCAAGATGGACGATATGCTGGAGGCCAACCGGTGGGTGCTCGAACAGATCGAGCCCCGCTGTGACGGCGCCGTGGACAGCGCCTCATCGGTGTACGGCAAGGTGGTGATCGAAGAGGGCGCCGAGATAGTGCATTCCGTGATCCGGGGACCGGCCATCATCGGCAAGCACGCCCGTGTGGAGAACAGCTTCGTTGGGCCCTTCACCTCCATCTACCACCACTGCACCATCCTCAACAGCGAGGTGGAACATAGCATCATCCTGGAACACTGCCACATCGAGACCCAGGGCGCCCGTATTGAAGACAGCCTGATCGGGCGCCACGCGCAGGTGCATCCGGCCCACACCAAGCCCAGAGCCTACCGCTTGGTGCTGGGCGACCACAGCCGCGTCGGCATCCTGTAGGGCACACAAGCGCTGTGAGCAAGGTCCTGATCATCGGCCACAACAACGAGGAGCAGCGGCGCGTGATCCAGGGGCTGGAGCGCCAGCCCGGCCACGAGTGCCGCTGGGCCGACGGCCTGCGGGACGCGCTCACCGCCGTGGAGGACGAGGCGCCGGACGCGGTGGTGCTGAATCTGGCAGACCCGGTGCTGTCGCAACGGGACATCCGGGACCTCATGAAGTCCTGCGCGACGGAGCAACGGGTCCCGGTGTTGGCCTACCTGCGTGAAGACCAACTGGCCAGCCTGGACCTTTCGGTGGGGTTCGACGACTTCGTGGTGGATCCGGTACGCCCCGCCGAACTCGCCGCGCGCCTCGCTCAGTCGCTGCGCCGGTTGGGGAAGGCTACCTCCGTGGGCGACAACGTGATCCGATGCGCCGATTTGGTGATGGACACCAACCGCTACGAAGTAGCCGTGGCCGGGCAGCCCATCGACCTGACCTACAAAGAATTCGAACTGTTGCGGTTCCTGGCCGCCAACCAGGACAAGGTGTTCACCCGGGAGATGCTGCTCAACCGGGTCTGGGGTTACGACTACTTCGGCGGCGCCCGCACGGTGGATGTCCACGTCCGGAGGCTGCGCAGCAAGATCGAGGACCGGGACCACCAGTTCATCGAGACCGTCCGAAACGTGGGTTATCGTTTCCGCCCGGTGCCGCTCCAGGAACTCCGCAACAACACTGACGAGCCTTCGTAACAAACCTGTAACATAGGCGTAACACCCCAGAAACAGCCCAGCGCGCACAATACATCCGTTTCCGGCGCATTTCCGGCGGAATATTCGGTACAATCTGTTGGTTGCGTCGTAAATATCGTGGACAAGGAGCACAAATCATGGCAGACAGAGCAGCCGGGGGTCTTTCCACCCCCAAGGACGTTCTTTCCTATGCCCAGGCCCAGGGCGTCAAAATGCTGGACCTGCGCTTCGTCGACATGCCCGGAATCTGGCAGCACTTTTCGGTGCCGATGTCCGAGGTGGATGAGGGTTCGCTGACCAAGGGCTTCGGCTTCGACGGTTCCAGCATCCGTGGCTTCCAGACCATCGACGAGAGCGATATGCTGGTGGTCCCAGACTTGGGCACCGCGTTCCTGGATCCTGCCACCGCGGTCCCGACGTTGTGCATCATCTGCAACATCAAGGACCCGCTGTCCGGGCAATGGTACGCCCGTGACCCCCGTTACGTGGCCCGCAAGGCGGAGGAGTACCTGAAGAGCACCGGCATCGCAGACACCAGTTTCTGGGGACCGGAGTTGGAGTTCTTCGTTTTCGACGACATCCGTTATGGCCAGGGCATCAACAACGGCTTCTACTTCATCGACTCGGTCGAAGGGTCGTGGAACACCGGGCGGGAGGAGATGCCTAATCTCGGCTACAAACCCCGGTCCAAAGAGGGCTACTTCCCGGTGGCGCCCACCGACACCATGCAGGACCTGCGCACCGAGATGGTGCTGGCCCTGGAGGGGGTGGGGATCCGCGTTGAGGCCCACCACCACGAAGTGGCCACCGGGGGTCAGAACGAGATCGACATGCGGTTCGGCACACTGGTCAAGATGGCCGACCAGGTGTTGAAGTACAAGTACGTCCTGAAGAATGTGGCCAAGGCCAACGGCAAGACCGTTACCTTCATGCCCAAGCCGCTGTTCCAGGACAACGGGACCGGCATGCACGTCCACCAGAGCCTGTGGAAGGGTGGTACCCCGCTGTTCTTCGAGGAGAAGGGCTACGCCAGCCTGAGCCAGCTCGCCCTGTGGTACATCGGCGGCATCCTGAAGCACGCCCCGGCGCTGCTCGGCTTCTGCGCTCCCACCACCAACTCCTACCGGCGCCTGGTGCCCGGCTACGAAGCACCGGTGAACCTGGCCTACTCGCAGCGCAACCGCAGCGCCGCCGTCCGCATCCCGATGTACTTCAACGAGCCCCACGCCAAGCGCCTGGAATTCCGCTGCCCGGACCCCTCGGGCAACCCCTACTTCTCCTTCGCCGCCTGCCTCATGGCCGGGCTCGACGGCATCCAGAACAAGATCGACCCCGGCAAACCGCTGGATGTGGACATCTACGAGCTGTCGCCACGGGAGGCCCGGCGCGTCAAACAGGTCCCCGGCAGCCTGCCCGAGGCGTTGGACGCGCTTGAAGGGGACCACCAGTTCCTGCTCAAGGGCGACGTCTTCACCAAGGACCTCATCATGACCTGGCTCGACTACAAGCGGACCAAAGAAGTGGACCCCATCCGGTTGCGGCCGCATCCGTACGAGTTCCACCTCTACTACGACATCTAGGCCCCATCTGCCGCCCGCTCGTAGGAGGCCCCGGCGCTGGCCGGGGTTTCCTGTCTGCGGGGCGAGGCAGGTGCCATGCCGTGTGGCGGGGCGGGGCAACAGACCGGCTGTGACCGGTTCTCAGCGACAACTCGTGACCCGAACGCTGAGCATGTACCACCAATAACTCAGCGGCAACAAGCCGGGGGCAGGTGTGCAGAGGGCGGCGGCCCTTTGCCGGGAGCTTGGGGGTGGCCCCCAAGAACCAAAATCCCCCTCATTTTTCTGTGGGGGTGGGGCAATTAGTCGGGAGGGCGGACACTCGCTCTCCGCCAGGAGAACCAAATGTCTGGCGAAGACCGCGAATACGTCATCAAACGGGCCAAGGAGTTGGACGTCAAGTTCATCCGCCTGTGGTTCACCGACATCCTGGGAACGCTCAAGAGCTTCGCCATCACGGTGGAGGAGCTCGAAAATGCCCTGGATGAGGGGATGGGCTTCGACGGCGGGGCCATCGAGGGCTTCGCCCGCACCGACGAGAGCGACATGCTGGCGGTGCCCGACCCCAGCACCTTCGTGCTGCTCCCCTGGCGCCCCCGCGACCACCACGCGGTGGCCCGCATGTTCTGCGACATCTACCGGCCCGACGGCCAGCCCTTTGAGGGCGACCCCCGCTATGTGCTGCGGCGCATCCTGCGGCAGGCCGCAGAGATGGGCTTCAATTACTATGTCGGCCCCGAACTGGAATACTTTTACTTCCAGAACTCCGAGTCGCCGCCCATACCCCTCGACCAGGGCGGCTACTTCGACCTGACCCCCCTGGACGTGGCCAGCGACCTGCGGCGGGAGACCGTGCTGGCGCTCGAAGAAATGGGGATTGGCGTTGAGTTCAGCCACCACGAGGTGGCGGTGAGCCAGCACGAGATCGACCTGCGCTACACCGACGCCCTGACCATGGCCGACAACGCCATGACCTACCGGCTGGTGGTGAAACAGGTGGCGATGGCCAACAACGTGTACGCCACCTTCATGCCAAAGCCCCTGGCGGGGCACAACGGCAGCGGCATGCACGTGCACCAGTCGCTGTTCTCCGGCGGCAGCAACGCGTTTTTCGACCCCTCGATGCCGCACAACCTCTCGGCGGTCGCCCGTCAATTCATCGCGGGGCTCCTCAAGCATGCTCCCGAGATCACGGCGGTCACCAACCAGTGGGTGAACTCGTACAAGCGGCTGGTGCCTGGGTACGAGGCGCCGGTCTACCTCTCCTGGGCGCACAAAAACCGCTCCGACCTCATCCGCGTCCCATCGTATAAGCCCGGGAAGGCCGAATCCACCCGCATCGAGTACCGTGCCCCGGACCCGGCATGCAACCCCTACCTGGCCTTCGCCGTGATGTTGGCCGCAGGGTTGGACGGCATCCGCAACAAACTGGAGCCGCCCGATCCCACCCTCACCGACGTGTCAGCGATGAGCGAAGCGGAACGCCGCGAACTGGGTATCGGCGTGCTGCCCGCCAGCCTGGACGAGGCCATCGAGATAATGCAGGGTAGCGCCCTGGTGCGGGAGGCGCTGGGCGACCACGTGTTCGGGAGCTTCATTCAGAATAAGAAGATGGAGTGGGAAACCTACCGGTCTCAGGTTACCGACTACGAACTCAAGCGCTACCTCCCCACACTGTAAGCCTGTATCCACAGATTGACACAGATTTTCACGGATTCCGAACGACATGCCCCCCACGAACCGATAATACCATCACCTCCCACGCTCTCCGCCCCAGAGCCAACCAGCGGTGTGAGCGGTCAGAGTTGAGGGGCTATCGGGCTCAGGAGCGGGAGTGCACGAGGGCGGCGGCCCTCTGCCGGGGGCGTGGGGGTGCCCCCCACAGAGAATTTCCCTCTCTTTCTCCGGGGCTGGGGGAGTGGCCCACGCAAGCTGAATCCTATGTCTGAATAGATAACCAGCGGTAACACGAGGATTGAAGTCCATGGACGCACTCACGCTGCTACGAGAACAGGCCGCCAACGCCGACAACCTGTTGCTGCAGACCTTCGAATCCGTCACCCCGGATCAGGCAGGTTGGCGGCTTCCGGGCTCGGCGGCGAACACCATCGGCGCCACCTTCTTCCACTGCTACGCCTCCGTTGACGAGATCACCGGTCAGTTGCTCGCCCGCCCGCGGCTCTTCGAAACCGGAGGATGGAGTGAGCGTCTCGGCTACGACGCCCAAACGGTGTGGGGCTTCGAGGGCAAACAGGACCCCGGCCTGCTGCTCGCCTTCGCACGGGAGGTATCGGCGGCCGCCTCAGTCTACCTGGCCGGACTCACCCCCGGCGCCCTCGACCGGGAGATCGAAACCCGCCGCGGCCCGCGGCCGCTCGGTGGCCGGCTCTCAGTGTACCTGGTGATCCACCAGTTCCAGCACCTGGGCGAGATCGCGGCGTTGCTCGGGTGCCAGGGGGTTAAGGGCCTTCCCTTCTGAGCGGACCCCGGAAGTGATCCGCAGATTGCGCAGATGAACGCAGATTCGGATGATTGACGTAGGAGCGGGTTTGAAACCCGTCCCCGTGCCTGCCCGGCGGAACGGGCCGGGCGTCTACGGGAACCGCATCGGGCGATAACGGGCGTCCGAAGCAAGGCGGCCACGGGGGGCCGCCCCTACCAATCGGTTATCGATCCCCAACGCCGGCCGTCCGTAGCGGCGACGCATGCGTCGCCCCTTCCAGGCACGTCTACGCCCCCACCATCCCCTTCCGCCGCAGCGCCCGCTCCAGGCTCGGCGTCATCTTCATCGCCCGGAATTCGGCGATGGCGAAATCGAGGTGGGCTTGGGCTTCGCCGGCACGGTCCGGATGGTGGTCCAGCAGCAGTTCGGACAGTTGCAGCCGGGTGAGCGCGATCTCGGGCCGGAACTGGATTTTGCCACACACCTCCAGCGCCTGCCGGTAGTAGGTTTCGGCTTGCGGGAAGTCGCCGAGGAGTGCCGAAGCGGCGCCGAGGTGGCGAGCCATGCAGGTACCATTCCTGTGGTCGATGTAGGGCAGGCCCGCAAGGGGAACGAGCCGTTGTGCCAGGGTGCCTGCCTGCTCTGCAGAACCGACAAGGACCGCCGCTTCTAACAGCAGACTCAGCTCCCCGGCAGGGGTGTGGTCGTCCTCGGGAAACACATAACCCACCGGGCAGTGGCGGTCCAGTATTTCCCGGACCTCGCCGTTTCGGCCCAGGTGGGCAAGACAGGCCGCCCGCGGCGCGTCAACTCGGATCCTGCCCGGATTATCCCCCTCCGAGCCCACGCGTCCAAAGCTTCCTGTGCCTGGCCCCGATGAAGCAACGGTCGAAACCCTTCATAAGTTGCCATCCGCCGTCCATAATCTGGACTCCCAATATCCGCTGCCAAGACTCTCATAGCTTCCGTCGCCCTCACTGCCGCTTCTATGTCCCCGTCGATCAACTGACGGATCGGTTCAACCCGGGCGCTTATGAGCAATAACTCAGCGTCGTGGGTCTTGGCGCTCAGGTCAGTTAGCTCCCGCCACTGTTGCTCGGCCAACGCCCTCTCCCCGCCACTGAGGCATATGGTGGCAACGTTCTTGCGGAGGAGGGCAAAGGTGCGATAGCTTATCCCGGCGGAAGGAAGGGTCGCCATCTCAAGTGCCAGGGCTAACTCACGGGTCCAGTATTGGGGAGCAGACCTACGGATGCCTACGCCGTTCAAAACCATCGCCGCTGCCGTGCCCAACACCTCGGGGTCCGCAAGCTGCCGGGCGAGGCTTAGGGCCAGCCAGTTCAAGTCTTGATACTCGGCCCAGCGGTCCATGGCGACGTGATCTCTGGCCAACGCAAGGTCAGCGAACACCCTGGCCGCGGTCCCGATGGCCGCGTGCGCTTCGGCTCGTTCGACCCAGTTGTGAAAAGTTTGGGTGCCATACGCGGACCCAGCGCCGTTCAGCATCAGTCCGTAGATGGCCAACCAGCAGCTGTGTGAGGCCCGCTCGGTATCGCTCAACGCCTCAGCCAAAGCATAGGCGCGTTCGGCGACATCTTCGGAGGCCCGCAACGCCTCACCGGCGGGCATCAGCGCCTCCCCCAACGCGAGCAGCAGGTCGCAGCGCTTCAGTTTGTCGTCGAGATCCAGCACCTCCTGGGCCTGGAGCGCCGTCTCCAGGTGCCGCACCGCCTCGCCGTAGGCATACACCGACACCGCCCGCCCCGCCGCCACCTCGCCGTAGTGCACCGCCTTCCGCAGGTCCAGTGGGTCGCTGGACTGGGCGAAGTGCTGTGCCAACTCGGCGGCGTGCTCCGACAGCCGGTTGCCGTAGAGCCGTTCCAGCGTGCGCGCCACCTGCTGGTGCAGCCGCAGCCGTCTGGGCGTGAACAGCTCCTCATAGAGCGTCTGCTGGAAATAGGCGTGGCTGAACCAGAAGCGCACCTGTCCGGTCTGGCTGCGGTCCTCCAGCACCCCCACCTTCACCGCCTCCTTGATGCTCGCGATGACGGCCTCCTCGGGTTGCTCGGCCAGCGTCTGCAGCACATCGAGCCGGAACTCCCGGCCGATGACAGCCGCCATGCTCAGCAGCCGGTTGCACTCGGGGCTCAGCGCCGACAGCCGCTTGCCGATGACGTCCCGCAGCCCCTCGGGGATCCGCATCTCCATCGCGTCGGGATCATCGAGCAGCCCTTCCTCGACGAGGTGCCGCAGCATCTCCTGGATGAACAGCGGGTTCCCTTCGGTGCGTTTGTGGACCGTGGCGGCCAGGCTCCAACGCAGATCCTGCCCGGCCAGCCGGTTCAGCATCCGCCCCACCTCATCGGGGGTCAGCCCGCGCAGCAGCACCCGGCCGAAATTGCCCGCCCGCCGCAGGTCGGCCAGCGCGCCCGACAGCGGGTGGCTGCGGTCGAGGTCCACGTCGCGGTAGGTGCCGACGATGAGCAGTCTTGGGCCTTGCAGGTTCCGGGAGAGGTGCATGAGGTAGTCCAGCGTGCCGCGGTCGGCCCAGTGCAGGTCCTCCAGCACGATGAGCAGCGGCTGGGCGTCGCCCGCGGCTGCGCAGAAAGCCGGTGACCCCCTGATACAGCCGCCAGCGGTCGTCCTCGGAGCTCTGGCCCGAGGCTCCCCCCTGAGCCTGGAGAAGGGCCGGCCGAAGCGTTGCCGCCCGGGGGGCGCGAATCCACCTGCACCTTGTCCCGTACCTCGCTCACGATGCGGGCCACCTCGGCGGCGCCGTTCCCCAGCTCGCGCTGCAGCAACTCGGGCTCCCGGGCCAGCACGTAGCTGCGGATGGACTCGATGGAGGGGAGGTAGGGCAACGAGAGCGAGCCCTCCTCGTAGCAGTGGCTAGCCAGGGCCCGGCCGCCCTGGGCCACGACGTGGGCCGCGAGCTGCTCGCACAG
>SHYD01000047.1 GCA_009692945.1 Dehalococcoidia bacterium
GCTCGCCTTGTCCGACCCCATCTGATATCGTGTCCCCATAGCGTACCCTTCCTTGCTCGCCCCTCATTGAGGCGGTGTTGCTCTTCACCTGGAAGGGTACGCTCCTTTTTCGACCGGAGCCCAATTTCCACAACTTCTGATGCTAGCTCTTGAGGCGCCGTCACTGAGTATAAAGCCATCGCCGAAGGCGACACTTTCGATCTCCAGCCTGGCCAATCAATCCTCTCCACCACACATGAGCGTGTCACGCTTCCCCCTCACCTTTGTGCCAGGGTAGAGGGGCGGAGTTCGTTGGCACGACTCGGTCTAACTGTGCACAATACCGCACCGTTCATCCATCCTGGATACAGTGACTACATCACGCTCGAGATGCATTACTCCGGGAAGGTCCCGCTCCGCTTAACCCCTGTCAAGTTGAAGGTCTGTCAGTTGATGGTTGAGCGCGTCGCGAGTCCCCCCTTGGAACCATATCCTGGCAGCTATCGCCAACAGTAACGGTGATGGCGCCGCGCCAAACGTCCTCACCTCACCCTACTCCCCCACCTCCACCAGCACCACGCCCTCGGCCACGGTGGCGCCCTCGGCGCAGCGGACCCGGCGCACCACGCCGGCGGTGGGCGACTGGATCAGGTGCTCCATCTTCATCGCTTCCAGCACCACCAGCGTCTGACGCGCCCGCACCTGGTCGCCCGGCTTCACCAGCACCCGCACCACCACGGCGGGCATCGGCGCGGTGAGGCCGCGCTGGCCGTGGGCGACGGCGCGAGTTGCGCCGGTGAAGCCTGCCGGGCGGGGCTTCCGGAAGTCATGGGCGCGTCCGTGGTGGAAGACGCCGATCCCGGTTGCAGTGGCGGCACACAACGCCCGGTGCGGCACGCTGTCCACCTCGAAGGCGATGGCGGAGTCATCGATCCGCCGCCAGTTCACGGCGTAGGGTACGCCATCGATGGTCGCCGTCCAACCACCCTCCGACGGCACGAGTTCGACCAGGCCCTGATCGTAGGCGAACACGCGGCGGCCGCCGGAGCGACGATCGCCCAAGGCGACCCATGGGTTGGCGGCGTAGGGACGGTCCGCCGCTGACATGTGTTCCCACGCTGCTGCGGCCAACAGGGATTCCGGATTGATAGGACGCTGCTGCTCCTGGAAGGCCGCAAGCAGCGTCTGGTCCAGCAACTGAGTGGATAACCGGCCCTCTCTCACCGCCGCAGCTTCGGCGAGATGCTGCAGCAGCGGGAGGTTGGTGGTCACCCCCAACACCGCGTAGTCGGCCAGGGCGTGGCGGGCCCGCTCCAGCGCCGCGTCCCGTGTTTCACCCCAGACCAGCAGTTTCGCGAACATGGGGTCGTAGAAGCGGCTGACCTCGTCGCCGGTCTCCACTCCGGTGTCGATGCGGACCCCGGGGCCGGCGGGCGGGCGGACCAGCGCCAGCCGGCCCGGCGACGGCGCGAAGGCGCGGGTGGCGTCCTCGGCGGCCAGCCGGCACTCGATGGCGTGGCCGCGGGGGCGGAGGTCCGCTTGGGCCCAGGGCAACGGTTCCCCCTGCGCGATGCGGAGCTGCTGCTGCACGATATCGACGCCCCACACCATCTCGGTGACGCCGTGCTCCACCTGAAGCCGGGTGTTCATCTCAAGGAAATAGAAGCCACCGGCGGCGTCGACCAGAAACTCGACGGTCCCCGCGTTCACGTAGCCGATGGCGCCCGCCAGCCGGAGCGCCGCGGCGCAGAGCCCGGCACGGGTGGCCTCAGGCAGGTTGGGAGCGGGCGCCTCTTCCATCACCTTCTGGTGACGGCGTTGCAGCGAGCACTCCCGTTCACCCAGGGTGACGATGTGACCCCGGCCATCGGCGAGCACCTGCACCTCGATGTGGCGCGGCCGTTCAAGGTAGCGCTCCAACAGCAGGCGGCCGTCGCCGAAGGCCGCCTGGGCCTCGCGGCGGGCGCCTGCCAGCGCCTCCGGCAGATCCTCCGCCGACCCGACGATCCGCATGCCGCGGCCGCCGCCGCCCGCCGCGGCCTTCACCAGCAGCGGGAACCCCACCGCGGCGGACTCATTGATCAAGCGGGCGTCGGTCTGGGCGCGGCCGTGGTAGCCGGGCAGCACCGGCACGCCCAAACGCTGGGCCAGCCGCTTGGCGGCGCTTTTGTCGGCCATCGCGCGGATCGCCGCCGCGGGCGGGCCCACGAAGATCAGTCCCGCCGCTTCGCAGACCTCGGCCAGCGCGGGGTTCTCCGAGAGGAAGCCGTAGCCGGGGTGAACCGCATCGGCTCCGGCGCTGCGTGCCGCGGCGATGATGCCGGGAATGTTCAGATAGCTGGCCGATGCCGGCGGCGGGCCGATGGCCACCGCTTCGTCCGCCTCCCGGACATGGAACGCGCCCGCGTCGGCCTCGGAGTACACCGCCACCGTGGCCAGCCCCAACTCCCGGCACGCCTTGATGATCCGGACGGCGATCTCACCCCGGTTGGCGATGAGGACATTGCGGAAGCGCTGCATGGGCGGGGCGGCGGTCACATCCGGAACACGCCGAAGGTGGTGTCCGGGATCGGGGCGTTGAGCGATGACGCGATGCCCAGCCCGAGCATGGCACGGGTGTCGACCGGGTCCAGGATGCCGTCGTCCCACAGCCGGGCGGTGCTGTAGTAGGGGTTGCCCTCGGCCTCGTAGGAATCCAGCAGCGGCGCCTTGAACCGATCCTGCTCCTCGGGAGTCATGTCCCGCCCCTGGGCCCGCAGGTTGTTGAGGCGCACCGTCAGCAGCACGCTGGCCGCCTGCTGGCCGCCCATCACCGAGATGCGGGCGTTGGGCCAGGTCCACAGCAGCCGGGGCGAGTAGGCTCGCCCGCACATGGCATAGTTGCCCGCCCCGAAGGAGCCGCCGACGATGACGGTGAACTTGGGCACCTCGGCGCTGGCCACCGCCGTGACCATTTTGGCGCCGTCCTTGGCGATGCCCATGTGCTCGTAGCGCTTGCCCACCATGAAGCCGGTGATGTTCTGGAGGAACACCAGCGGCGTCTTGCGCTGGGCGCACAGCTCGATGAAATGAGCGCCTTTCACCGCGCTCTCGGAGAACAGGATGCCGTTGTTGGCCACGATCCCCACCGGGAACCCCATGATGCGGGCGAAGCCGCATACCAGCGTTGTGCCGTACAACGCCTTGAATTCGTGGAAGCGGCTGTCATCCACCAGCCGGGTGATGACCTCCCGGATGTCGAAGGACTTCCGGAGATCGGTCGGTACGATACCGTACAGTTCGGCAGGGTCGTAGCGGGGCGGCAGCGGCGCGGTCACCTCCCAGGGCAGCGTCTTGCGGCGGTTGAGGTTGGCCACGATGCTGCGGCAGATGGCCAGCGCATGCTCGTCGTCGTCCGCGAAGTGGTCGGCGACCCCGGAGATGCGGGTGTGGACGTCGGCCCCTCCCAGCTCCTCGGCCGACACCACTTCGCCGGTGGCCGCCTGCACCAACGGCGGTCCGCCGATGAAGATGGTGCCGGCCCCCTGCACGATGATGGTCTCGTCGCTCATGGCAGGCACGTAAGCGCCGCCTGCGGTGCAGGAGCCCATCACCACCGCCACCTGGGGGATGCGCTTGGCGGAGAGCCGGGCCTGGTTGTAGAAAAAGCGGCCGAAGTGGTCCCGGTCCGGGAACACCTCGGCCTGGAGCGGCAGGAACGCGCCGCCGGAGTCCACCAGGTAGATGCAGGGGAGGTGGTTCTGCTCGGCCACCTCCTGGGCCCGCAGGTGCTTCTTGACGGTCATGGGGTAGTAGCTGCCGCCTTTGACGGTGGCGTCGTTGGCGATGATAACGCATTCCCGGCCGCACACCAGGCCGATGCCGGTGACGATCCCGGCCGAGGGCGCCTCGTTGTCGTAGAGGTCCCAGGCCGCAAGGGGGCTCAACTCCAGGAAGAGCGTGCCGGCGTCGATGAGGCGCTGGACCCGCTCCCGGGCCAGCAGCTTGCCCCGGTCCTTGTGGCGGCGCACCGCCTCGGGTCCGCCCGCCCCGTGGGCCACCGCCAGCCGTTCGTGGAACTGGGCGGTCAGCGCCAGAAAGCGAGCGCGGTTTTCCATGTAGTCCGTGCTGGACACGTCGGTCTGGCTCTCCAGCACGGGCAGCGCGTCAAGTAGGGCGGGCAGCGGTTCGAGCGGCTCACTCATCTGACCTCCGGTTCATGGCGGTGCGGATTCACGGGGCCGGGCGGTGACCGTCTCCCGCACCACCATCGCCAGCAGCAGGGATACCGTCACCCCCATGACACCGATGACGCCGAAGGCGACGGTGAAGCTGGCGACGTCAGATAGGAAGGCTACCATACCCGGCCCGAGCGTGCTGGCCAAATTGGCGATCATGCGCCAAACGGCGAAGAACCGGCCGCGCGCCGTCTCGGGCGCGAGGTCCGAGCCCAGCACCTGCATGGTGCCGCCGGTGATGCTCTGCGCAGTGAGTTGCAGGGTGTACATACCCACAAAGATCGGGAAAGGGGCCGGCTCGATGGTGGTCGCTGCCAGGCCGAAAGCCATCATGCCCACCAGGAAAAAGCCCGGCACCATCACCTTCTTGCGGCCGAAGCGGTCCATGATCGGGCCGGTGCTGAACACGATGGGCAGCGACAGCAGCCCCGCCGCCGAGGCCATGAGCCCCAACTGCTGCGGTCCTGCGTCGTAAGCGTAGGCGGCGTACAGGATGATGGTGCCGCTCTGGAAGCCCATGCGGGCTACGTTGGCGCAGAACTGAGCCACCAGAAAGGCCATGATCTGGGCCGACAGCACCGCCGCCAGCACCACGCCCCAATCGCTCTTGCCGCCGCTGCCTTCCTTGGTCCGATCGGTGTCCGCGGGCTTGGACTCCTTGACCAGGAAAAAGCTGGGGACGATGGCCAGGAAGACGATGACTCCGTAGATGACGAAGGGGATCCGGACGTCGAACGCGGCGGCGAGGAAGCCGCCCACCGCCGGGCCGCCCAGGTCTCCCACGCGGTTCAACGCCGTCATCCAGGTGATCTGCTTGCCGCGCTGCCCGGTCGCCGCCGTGTCGGAGATGACCGCCAGCCGCGCCATCATCCACATCTGCTCGGCCGCCCCGCCGATGAACCGCAGGATCAGCAGTTGCTCGAAGGTCTCGGAAAAAGCGATGAGCAGCGAGGTCACCGCGAGGATGATCGGCCCGGCCAGCAGGATGGGACGGCGCCCGATCTTATCCAGCAGATAGCCGGTGGGAAAGGCGCAGACGAACGCGCCCGCCTGGTACAGCACGATGGCCAATGCCGCCACCGCGAAGGACACATTGAACGACTTCACGTACACCGGGAGCGCTGGGGCGATGATGCCGTTGCCGAGTGCCATCACCAGAGCGGGCGTGTAGAGCGACAGCGTCTGCTGCAGCGAAAGCGCCGATCCGGAGGCCTTGGCGTCCTTAGCCATGGTTACCCCGCCGCAGCCCGGGCCGGTTCACGCTGCACTGTCTCCTTGAGGATCAGGCCCACCAGCAGCGCCACTGCCAGCGCCGCCACCGCGGTCACCTGGAACGCCGTCCCGTAATCGATGTACTCGGCGACGAGCCCGAACAGTGCGGGGCCAAGCAGCGCGCCGACTTGGGCGATGAAACGCCAGATGCCGAAAAACATCCCCCGGGCGAAGGGCGGCGCCACATCCGACCCCAGCACCTGCATGGTGCCGTTGGTGGTGCTCAAGCACCCCTGCACGATGAAAAACACGATGACGTACGCGATGTACGGCATGTTGAGGTAGGCGGTCACCCCCATCGCGGCCAGCGCCAGGCCGTAGATGATGAAGCTGGGCACCACCACGAACTTGCGGCCATAGCGGTCCATGAAGTACCCGGTGATGAAGGGGATCGGGAATACCACCACCCCCGCGGCGAAGTTCAGCAGGCCCAACGCCTCCGGACCGATGTCATACGCGTAGACCGCATACAGATTGAAGGTGCCGCCCTCACCGCCCCGGCAAACCGTGGCGAAGAACTGAACGAAGAGGAAGGTGATCATCTGGACGGTGAACAGCGCTGGCGCCAACCGGACCCAGTCGTCTTTCAAAGAGAAAGCCTTGCCCGCCGTGGCGCCGGGAACGGCAGCAGCAGCCTGTGTGGAGAAGGCCGTCTCCTTGATGATCATGAAGCTGGGTATCACCGCCAACAGTGTGATGACCCCGTGGACCAGGAACGGCAGGCGAATGTCGATGGCGGCGAGGAAGCCTCCCAGTGCCGGCCCGAGCATGGTGCCGCCTCGCTGCATCCCGATCATCCAGGTGATCTGGCGGGCCCGCTGGCCCACCCCCGCCGTGTCGGCAATCACGGTCAGGCGGGCCTGCATCCACAATTGGTTGGCAGCCCCACCGATGAACCGGTAGAACACCAACTCCCAGAAGGAGCCCGCGAAGGCGTTGAGGATGGTCGAAATCGCCATCAGGATCGGCCCGGCCAGCAGGATGGGACGGCGCCCGATCTTGTCCATCAGGTAGCCGGCCGGCAGGGTGGCCCCCAGGGCTCCCACCTGATACCCCACCAGCACCATCGAGGCGAGGCCGATGCCAATATCGAAGGACTTTGCAAACACCGGCAGCACCGGCGCAATGATCCCGGTTCCGATCGAGAGGATCAGGGCGGGCAGATACAACGAGAGGATCTGCGACCGGGATAGGACGCCTTCAGTATCGGGTTTCTTGGGGGAATCAGCCATTAGGGATTGAGGGGGAATACGAGGCGGCAGCGTGGGAAAACAGGCGTCCCGGACAACGTCCCCAAGTGTACCACTTCGGGCAGACGGCACCAACGCGAGCCGGACGGTGGGCGGCCGTCAGATTTTTGCGTGCCTCCCAGCCGGGTCAGCCCAAGCCGCATTGTCGTTGCGAGGCCGACGCAGGAGGCCGTGGCAATCTTTGGGCTGCGGCGGCGCGATGGGCACGTGAGCAGCGAGTGGAAGATTGCTTCAGGCTCCGTTCCTCCGACTTCGCAATGACATCAGTGCTCGCTTCCCGCCGTTCCGCAAAAATCTGACGGCCACCCCTGGGCGGTATCTATTCGGGCATCAGGGGCTGCTGCTCGGCGGTTTGCCCCCACCCCCAGGACAAAGAGAAGATTTGGTGCCTGGGGGAACACCCTGGAACACCCCCAGGCACCCGGCAGGATGGCTTCGCCCCCTGCACCCCCGTGCCCAAAGGTCCCATCAACATACCGCATATCGCCCCAAAGCCTGGGGCCATCCGCGGACCAATTACCCGGCCAGCACGGCTCTTCCCAGGAAGCGCTCCTGCCACTGTGGGATAGCCTCCTGGTTGTAGACGTGGTCCGGCACCTGCCCTCGCAGCGCCGCCAGCACCGACTCGGTGGCCCAGCGCACCCCTTCTCCCAGTCCGCCCAACCCGCCGCCGGCGTTGGCCGACACCATGTGCGGCGACAGCAACACCCGGTTGCCCAGCGGTCGCAGCGGACTCTCGGGCTGCAACGGCTCCTCGGCGAATACATCCAGCGCGGCCGCGTCGAGTTTGCCGGCTCGCAAGGCCGCGGCCAGGGCGTCCTCGTCCACCACGCCGCCGCGGGAGGTGTTCACCAGCACCGCTGAGGGCTTCATCAGTGCCAGTTGAGGCGCTGCGATGAGGTTGCGGGTCTCGGGGGTCAGCACCACGTGCAACGTGACCACGTCGCTGGTGCTCAGCAGCGCCGGCAGTTCCACCCGAGTCACATTGTGGGCGGTGAAAACGTCGTCGCTCACGTAGGGGTCGTAGCCGATGAACCGCAGGTTCCAAGGGCGCAGCAGGTTCGAGACCCGCCGGCCGATGCGCCCCATACCGATGATGCCGATGGTGATGCCCGGATAGCCGTCCGAGGCGCGGCTGCCCAGGTAGGTGCCGGTCAAAGAGGGGTCGCGCCACCTGCCCGCTTTCACCTGCTCATCCCGCTGCCGCAGCCGCCTGAGCAGCATGAGCATCATGGCGATGGTCCCCTCGGCCACCGCTCCCCAGTTGGACTCGGTGGGTGCATGGGTCACCAGGATTCCGAGCTCGGTGGCGGCATCCACATCGATATCATCGACGCCGATCGTGTACTTGGAGACGACCCGCAGTTCGGGCGAGCTCATCATGATCCGGCGGCTGATGGGGGAACTGCGGATGGAGGTGCCGATCAGGGCGTGAGCGCCCCGCGCCATCCCCCGCATCTCCTCCTCGTTATCGCCCCGCGGCGTCTCCCAGCCCGCCTTGCCGATGACGAGATCGCAGCCCTCCTGCTCCAGCATGCGGTGCGACTCGTCGGTGGCGTCGGCGGCGGCGAAAATGAAGACCTTTGCGGATGCCATGGCAGCGCCTCCTGGGGGGTGGTTGGCCTCCCGTCGCCGGGGTGCTGGCGTCCAGTATAGTCGCAGCTACCGGGACCTGAACACGCACGAGAAAGGGGTATGAGTTCACATTCGAGGGAAACACGCTGGCACGACGCAGATTCTCGCTTCGCTCAAACAGTAACAGGCCTTCGCGCGCGTCGCACTCAATACTCTTCGAGCTCTGCGAGAAGTTTCCACAGCCTTCGGTGTCCGTCGTGCCGCCTTGGTACGCGTTCACCCAAATGTGAACTCGTACCGAAAGGGGGGGCAGCCGAAGCCACCCCCCCCTTGCTCTGTGCTTGGCTGTGGACCCGCTAGGTCAGGACGATGCCCTCGGCTTCCCGGCTGAACTCGGTGGTGTCCCAGGTCGCCAGCGTCTGCTCGATAAGCGACTGGTCGGCGCTCCACCCGGCCTCGCCGGGCACGTAGTTGGGGCGCTTGCCGTGCTTGACGCCGAAGGTGACGTTCTCCAGCGGCAGCCGGACGTAGCTGGCTTCCTTGGCGTCACGGAACACGTTCATCGGGGTCTTGCCCTCTTGCAGCGCCTTGATCTGGTCGCGGATGAGGCGCCGGAACAGGATGATTCCCTTGTCGGACTCGCCCAGTTTTTCACGGTTCCGCTCAGCGATGGGACCCTGCTGCGCCCATGCCATGTAGTCCTGGTTGAAGGTGAACTCCAGGTTGGTCCAACTGCCCTGCTCGTCGAACAGCGGGACGATGCGGGCCGGGACCGATTCCTGCTTGGGCGCCACGGTGCCGGGGGCGGCGCGGAAAGTGTAGAGCGACACGTGGTAGGTGTGGGTGTCGTCCACCGGGACGCGGAACTGGAGGGTGCAGGAGAACTGGCTGCCCACCAGCAGAATGTTGGGGAACATGATGGGATGCCCCACCCGCCAGGAGTCGTCCTCCTCGGTGGAGCCCTTCACCACGCGCCGCTTGATGACGCCGTGGTCGAAGACATCGAACCCGATCTTCTGGTGGGTGAACTGACGGAGTTGCTCCACCGCCATGTTCATCTTCGCCATGGTCTCGGGCTCGTAGCGCTGCTCGAGTTGGCGATAGTGGTTCCCAAAGTAGCCGTGCAGCCACTCGGCATGCACCGGGTCCAGCGAGTTCTCCTGGCACTGTAGCCAGTTGCAGGGCAACTCGGTGAGGCAGATGTCCCGCACCACGTTGTCCCACGCCAGCGGCTCCCACATCGGGAACTCCGCCGCCGGTTGCGGGCCCAGGTAGGCGAAGATCAGTCCGCCGGCTTCCTTGGTCGAATAGCCGGCCACGCCGCACTTCTCTTTGAATCGGCCATCGGGATGGACCGTCTCCTCGAAGGGCTGTTCGACGCAGGTGCCGGTATGATCGAACTTCCAGCCGTGGTACTGGCACCGCAGGCCGTCCTGCTCCACCACGCCATAGGCCAGGTTGACCCGGCGGTGCGAGCACCAGCGCTCGATGAGGCCGAGCTGGCCCGAGCGGTCCCGGTACAGCACGAGATCCTCCCCGAGGATGCGGACTTCCTTAGTCCGGAAGGGGCTGGCGTCCAACTCCTGGGCGGCAGCAATGGGGTGCCAGTACTGGCGCATGAGGTTGCCCATCGGGGTGCCTGGTCCCACCCGTGTGAGCAGTTCGTTTTCTTTGATGCTAAGCATAGAGATCCCCCCCTCGTGAGTCTGCCTAACAAGGTATGGCAACGGGCGGGCGATGTCAAATCAGAGAAGGCTTAGTAGGGTTCACAATTACCGGGAGAAGTTTGTTTCGGGGAGAGTGCAGGGGGGCACCGCCTCCTTACCGGGGTTGAAGGGGTGTCCCCTTAAACAAACAACCTCTCCCCCTTGTTCCCCCTCTCTTCCGAGGAGAGGGGGAAATGAAACAGCATGGTGAGGGGACACCCCTCACGCACCCCGCCAGCGGGGCAACCCCGCTGGACACCCTGATCGACCGCGTTCGACCCCAGCAGCGCCGAGGCGGCGGTCCGGTGACCCCCACCATACGAATCTGTGGAAATCTGCGTAATCTGTGGATAACCCCTCCCGTGTCTCAGTGGTAGCGAGGCAGCGCTCCGGGGAAATCGGTGAGTTGGTGCAGTTCGGCGGAGACCCCGGCGCTAGTGACCTCCAGGGTGGCCACAGTTCCCAGGCGCATCATCTGACGCGGCAGCGTGGGGCTGCCCGGGTTGATCACCAGCACGCCCTCGTGCCACTCCAACAGTTCGTGGTGGGTGTCGCCGAACACACAGACCTGCACCGGCCGGCCGAACACCCGGCGCATCGCCCCGTCCATGGTGGCGGAGGGGGTCATGTCGCGCGCGATCATCCCCGGGAACACGTCGCCCGGGATGCCCGGCAGGTCCAGCTTGTGGATCATCCCGATGTGCATCCCGTGGATGGCCACCAACCGCCGCCGTTCGACGCGGGGCTGGCCGATGGCCTGATCGGTGGCGTCGCCCACCGCCAGCACCGGCGCCAGCTCCTCCAGGTGGTCCAGCGCCGAGGCGGAGTAGATGTCGCCCGCGTGGAGGATGAGTTCGACGCCCCGGAACGCGTGGAATACCTGCTCCGGCAGGGTCCGCATGGCCGACGGGATGTGGCTGTCCGAGATGAGCCCGACTCTCACGCGCCCGTCGGGCTCCCCGACGCCGGCCTCGATCCGTCCATGGCGCGCCACAACTCCATGATCACGAAGTTGTAACCGTTGCGCAGCACCTCGCCCACCGGGACAAACCCGGCCTTGCCGAAGGACTTCTGAGCCCGCACGTTCCAGGTGAGGGTGTGGAGAAATACCCGGTGGACGCTGGTCGATTCGAAGATGTGCTCCACCATCAGGCGGACGGCCTCGGCGCCGTAGCCCCGGCTCCAATAATCGGAGTTGCCGATCATGATGCCCAGCTCCACCTGACCGGCGAATTCGTCGAGGTTGTAGTACATCACGTTGCCGATATGCAACCCGGCCTCGTCCTCAATGCCCAGGCTCAACTGGCGCCCCGGCGGGTTGCGGACCTCCCCGGCGTAAACCCGCTGGTAGTCTTCCCAACTCATCCGCAGCGGAGGCACTGCATCGAACTTCACCAGTTCGGGGTCGGAGCGCCACGCATAGTCGTCGCGGGCATCCTCGGGGCGTTTGCTGCGCAGCGTCAGCCGGCCGTGTTCAATGCGCATTGCGGTCGCGTTGCCGGAGGAGGGCCGGCCCGTCGCGTTAGACATCGCCGGGCTTCCGTGCCGGGCCGTGGAGCGGAATCATGTCATCCGAACCGTCCGCCGCCAGCGTGTCCCTGCCGGCAAGCACGTCCACGGCTTTCCGCAGGATGTTGACCTCGTTGAGATAGGTCATGACATCGAGCGCCTCGCCGGCGGGAAACCAGCGGACCTCGTCGAACTCGTGGTCGTGCAGCGAGGGGTCCCCGTCCACCGGTTCCATCAAATAGTGATGGACCGTCTTGTCGCAACGGGTGTTGTCCTGGATCCGGGTGAAGGAGTAGCGGATGCTGCCCAGCTTGCCGACGATGCTGGCGGTGACCCCCGTCTCCTCCCGCACCTCCCGCAGCGCGGTGTCCTCGACGCGTTCGCCGCGGTCGGGGGTGCCCTTGGGGAGGCACCAGAGCACCGGCCGCCGGCGCCCGCACAGCAGCACCTCGACTTGCTCAGCCCCCATCCGGTACACCACGCCACCCGCCGACACCTGACGCTCGTAGCGCTGGCGCGGGCGTGCTTGTTCCTGGCTCACGCTGTTCCTCCGGCAACCCAGGCAGCGTTTCCGGCCGCCTGGGCAAATCTCCCTGCAGTATAGCACCCAGAGAGTTATCCACCGATTCCCGGAGGTTATCCGCAGATTGACACAGATTTGGGGATATCGGGGTCAGGAGCGGGAGTGCATGAGGGCGGCAGCCCTCTGCCCGGGGGCGGGGGGGGTGCCCCACACAGAGAATTCTCCCCTTTTTTCCCGGAGTGGGGGGCGTGGTTCATGCGGCCGGCCCCTGAGTCTGAACTCGTACCTAGCCCTGCCCGCGGTTGACCCCGCCTCCTCGATGTCCTAAGCTGGGCATCCGTTGGCCCATCCTGGCCGCTACCACCGAGGGAACATGCCCGAACAAGATTTGAATGGCCGCGTCGCCATCGTGACCGGCGGCAGCCTGGGGATCGGCCTGGCCATCAGCCTGGACCTGGCGGCGCGCGGGGCCGACATCGTCATCGCCGCCCGCAACCAGGGCCGGATGGACGCGGCCGCCGCCAAGGTCCACGCGCTGGGGCGCCGGGCCATCGGCGTAGCGGCTGAAGTGACCAAGAGCGACCAGGTCGCCAACCTGGTGGAGCGCACCCTCGCCGAGTTCGGCCGGATCGACATCCTGGTCAACAACGCGGGGGGCAGCAACGGGGCGAACTACAAGCGCGGCCCGCTGCTGGAGACCGAGGAGAAGGATTTCGACGAGAGCATCGCGGCCAACCTGAAGAGCGTGTGGCTGTGCTCCAAGGCGGTCACCCCCACCATGCTGCGCCAGGGCAAGGGCGCCATCGTCAACATCAGTTCGGTGGCGGCCGACCCCTCCCGAGGGACGCGGGTGGGCTTCGGGGTGTACAGCGCGGCCAAGGTGGGGGTCATCAACCTCACCCACTGCATGGCGGCGGAGTGGGGTCCCGAGATCCGGGTGAACTGCGTGGTGCCGGGTTGGATCGAGACCGAGCGCGTCATGGGCGCCAACACTCCGGCCAGCGCCGCCTCGATGCTGAGCACCATCGCCCAGGGCCGCATCGGCCAGCCGTCCGACATTGCCAAGGCGGTCAGCTACCTCGTCTCCGACGACGCCGGCTACGTCTCGGGTGCGGTCCTGTTTGTCGACGGCGGCTACAAGTCGGGGCTGCCCGCCCTGTTGCCGCCACCCCCCTCGCCATGACCTGCCCCCTCTCCCTGGATGGGCCTTGTCCCAAAACCATTCAGACGCCCATGACCATGGGACATCACCGGTTCATGAACAGGCGAGGACGGCGACCTCCCCCCAAGTTCACTCATGGCGGACTGGGCGCGCGCCCCTTGACCCCCTCCCCGCCGGAGGAGCAATAAAGAGATGGAGTGTGAGGGTACACCCCTCACACTCCCCGCCAGCGGGAGACCCGCTGGACACCCCTGGAGGAGATGCTGTTCCTGGTGAGCCAACGCCTTTGCACAGCAGTCCCAAAAAGGGGGAGTGAAGAGGGGGGATCCCCCCTCTTCCGGGTGTCTGGGGGTGCCCCCAGACACAATTTTCTTCCCCCTTCCTTCCCAAGGAAGGGGGCCAGGGGGTTGGTTTCGTACTTTTGAGGCAAACCCCCCGGATGGGAGAGGGCGAGGGAGAGGGTGTAACGCCGGACCGGCGCAGAGTACGCTGACCGGCCCTGAACAAGGAGCAACAACGTGGCGGATATGAACCTCTCGGGCCGGGTGGCGATCGTGACCGGCGCAAGCATGGGCATCGGCGAGGTGCTGGCGCTGGACCTGGCCGCCCACGGGGCGGATGTGGTGTTGGCCGCCCGCAGCGCTAGCAAACTGGAGGCCGTGGCGACCCAGGTGCGGGCGTTGGGACGCCGGGCGCTCGCCATTCCCACCGACGTCACCGTCGCATCGCAGGTGAAGCGGCTCGCCGAGGAGGCGACGCGCGAGTTCGGCAGGATCGACATCCTTATCAACAACGCCGGCGGCAGCTACGGCGCCACCTTCAAGCGCAGCCCGCTGCTCAAGGCGAGCGAGGCCGACTTCGACAACGCCTATCTGCTCAATGTGAAGTCCGCCTGGCTGTGTGGCCAGGCGGTGGCCCCCGGCATGCTGGCGCGCGGTAGCGGCGTCATCATCAACCTGGGGTCGGTGGCTGCACGGCAGGAGCACGGCACCCGCGGCGGGTTCGGCATCTACAGCATCACCAAGGTGGCGGTGCAGAACCTCACCTACGTAATGGCCGCCGAATGGGGACCAACCATCCGGGTGAACTGCGTGGCCCCCGGCGTGATCGACATCCCCCGCACCGCCGCCAACCGCTCGGGAGCGGCCACCGCCGAACGCCTCAAGGTCATCGCCCGCGGCCGCCTGGGGACGCCGCAGGACGTGGCGAACGCCGTCACCTTCCTCTGCTCGGACCAGGCGGACTACATCAATGGCGTGGTGCTGGAGGTGAACGGCGGCATCAAGAGTTCGCAGCCGCCCATCGAGGGGGGGACGTAGGGACAGGGCTGGCCTCGGTCGGTCCTGATACGCACAGTGGAACCGTTCAGTATCGTGTTCACTCACGGCGCCACGGAGGACCTGAGAGCCCTCAGGCCCTTTGAGCAACGCTTGATCCTCGATCACGTCGAATCTCTGTTGACGTTCGAACCCTTGGTGCCGGCTCGCAACAAGAAGCCCCTTTCCTCCAACGCCGTATCGGCGTGGGAGGTGCGCCTGGGCCGGTTCCGGGTATTCTACGATGTGGACGAAGGGCCGCGGTTGGTCACCGTCAGGGCCGTCGGTCGGAAAGAACGGGACAAGTTGTATATTGGGGGCGAGGAGTTCCGGCTGTGAAGCACATTGTCATTTCAGCACACGGACCCAGTTTCGATGAGTTGTTACGGCTGGCAAGGGAGGACAACCTCATCATCCAGACGGAATCAGGAGAAGAATTCATCTTGGCCGAACTCGATGACATGGACCGGGAATTGGCCCTCATCGGAGAGCAGGAAACACTGATGACGTTCCTTCAAGCGAGGTCGCAGGAGAAGGAGACGCTGACGCTCCAGGAGGTCCGGCAGCAACTCAGAGTGCCGGACTGATTGGCGGCTTCGCATCAGGTGCAGCTGAACACGTAGGAGTTCACAATTGAGGCACTATCGGGCTCAGGAGCGGGAGTGCATGAGGGCGGCAGCCCTCTGCCGGGGGTGTGGGGGTGCCCCACACAGAGAATTCTCCTTTTTTCCGGGGTGGGGGCGTGGTTCATGCGGCCGACCCCTGAATCTGAACTCTTACCCGAATACTAACGACAGAGCCAAGGAGCAACCTCATGCCGGAACATGACCTGACGGGCCGGGTGGCCATCGTTACCGGAGGCAACCAGGGCATCGGCCGCGCCATCGCCCACGATTACGCCGATCACGGGGCGGACGTCGTCATCGCCTCCCGCACGCTCTCGACCGCCGAGGCGGTGGCTGAGGAAGTGCGTGCGCGTGGCCGGAAGGCCCTGGCGATCTCGACCGATGTCGCCAGCAACGCCGAGGTGGTGCGCATGGTGCAACAGACCATGGACACCTTCGGGCGGGTCGACATCCTGGTGAACAATGCCGGCGGCAGCCACGGCCGCACCTACAACCGGGGCGCGCTGCTGGAGATCACCGAGGAGGACTGGGACAACTCCATGGCGGTCAACCTCAAGAGTGTCTGGCTGTGCAGCCGCGCGGTGGCGCCCATCATGCAGCGGCAGGGCCGCGGCGCCATCCTCAACATCGGCTCGGTCTCGGCTCAGATCCAGCACGGCACCCGGGTCGGCTTCGCGGTATACAGCGCCGCCAAGGTCGGCGTGAACAACCTGACCTACAGCATGGCCGCGGAGTGGGGTCCCACCATCCGGGTGAACGGCATCCTGCCCGGCTTCATCGAGACCCCCCGGGTGACGCCCACCCGCAGCGAGGAGGGGAACGCCGTCCGCACCCGCGCCATTGCGCTGGGCCGCTTCGGCGCCTCGGAGGAGCTGGCCAAGGCGGCCACCTTCCTGGTGTCTGACGAGGCGGGCTACATCTCGGGGACGATCATCGAAGTCCACGGCGGCTATAAATCGAGCCTGCCGCCGCTGGAAGCCGTGCACTGAAGGCATCCGAAAACGGGTAGCGCCCCACGATGGGCGAGCCCCAACGGGTTACAATGGAGGAGGTCCGAGCTGCCGTTGCAGCGGGGCGATGGACCCTCACCCGGCATGCCCGAGAACAGGCGGGCAAGCGGCGGGTGGATTCCGGCGAACTGGTACGGGCCATTAGCGAAGGAGAGTTGTTGGAAGCGTACCCGGCCGACCCCAGGGGGCCGAGCGCGCTGCTCCTTGGCGAAGCGGGTGAAGGACGGACCCTCCATGCAGTATGCGCCTTCGACCCTGGCGGAGAACTGTTGATTATTACCGTCTACGAGCCCGCACCGCCGCGATGGCTGGATGATCGGACTAGGAATGGACCGCGGGAAGGGGCAATCTGATGATCACCCGTTGCTACTTCTGTGGCGGCACGCTGGCCTACCGGATCGTGACCGCAGAAAACTGGTGGGGTAGTGATCTGGCGCTAGTCGAAGGCGTACCGGGGTGGGTGTGCGACATCTGCGGAGAGGTGTACTTCGACGCCGAGACCTCCCTGCGGCTGGACGAACTTCGCCGGTCGCCTCCCGCCAAACAGCGGATCCTGGAGGTTCCCGTCTTCGCGTTTTCTGGACCCCGCCGACGTTCTGCCTAACTAGGGGTTCGTCCCAAGCCATCCACACGCAGGTGCGGGGTGCTCGGGTCGGGGGCCGGCGCGCCAGGCCAGGACTGGGGTGCCGGAGCAGCACCCCTTCCTGCTCGGGTGTCCCCATGACCCACGGAAAACACAACATCAGGAGTTGAACATCCATGGTTAACCTCGATCTCACCGGCCGCGTCGCCATCGTCACCGGCGGCAGCCAGGGCATCGGCCAAGGCATCGCCCTCTGCCTCGCCGATCACGGGGCGGACATCGTCATCGCCTCCCGCACCGCCGGGAAGGTGCAGGCGGCGTGCGCCCAGGTGCGGGCCAAGGGCCGCCGCGCCCTGGGCGTCCCCACCGACGTCACCAACATCGACGCAATGCGGGCGCTGGTGGATCGGACCCAGGCCGAGTTCGGCCGCATCGACATCCTGATCAACAACGCCGGCGGCACCGCGCCGGGCGCCCGGCAGACGCTGTTGAACGTGACGGAGGAGGGGTTCCAGGAGACCTTCGACATGAACGTGAAGAGCGTCATGTTCCTCAGCCAGTTCGTTGCGCCCATCATGCAGGCGCAGGGGAAGGGAGCCATCGTCCACGTCTCGTCCATCGCCGGGCGCCACAACGAACTCTCCCGCACCGGTTTCGCCGTCTATGGCGCGGCCAAGGCCGCGGTGGACGTGCTCACCCGCAGCATGGCGGCGGAGTGGGGGCCCACGGTGCGGGTCAACGCCGTGCTGCCGGGCATGATCGACAACGGCCGCGCCACGCCCAGCCGCGCCCCGGAGCGGATGCAGGCCCGCATGGCGACGGTGGCGCTGCACCGCATGGGCGTGGTGGACGAGATCGCCACCGTGGTCACCTTCCTCTGCTCCGACGCCGCCAGCTACGTCACCGGCTCCTGCTACGATGTGGACGGCGGGAACACCTCGCTGCACGCGGCGATATAGCACGGAGGAGGAGATGTCCCCACAACGGACCCAACCTCGGGGCGCCAAAACCTCGAACTTCATTGAAGAACCGGCAAGAACAGGCGAATTCGGTGGATCAACGCGGAAACTGTGATGTAACGCACAGACAAACATGCCGGAACATCTGTACAGTGATCGGGAAAACCCCCGGCGACGTGAATTGGTCCGCACGGGCCAGCATCGGTGGCTGAGCAGTAAGAGTTCACTGTAGAGGGGCTGCCGGGCTCAGGAATGGGAGTGCACAAGGGCGGCAGCCCTCTGCCAGGGGAGTGGGGGTGCCCCCCATTGGAGTGGGCATCTTTTCAACTCATGCATGGATCGAGGCCTCAGGACGGGGGTGTGCAGAGGGGGAAGAGCCCCTTCTGCCGGGGCGCGGGGTGTCCCCCCACATAGAATTCCCCTCTTTGTCCCGGGGGTGGGGGAGTGGCTCATAACCCGAACCCCTGACACTGAATAGATACGCTGAGCAGTCAGGAGTTCACAGCTGGGGGGCGGTCGGGCTCAGAAGTGGGAGTGCACGAGGGCGGCAGCCCTCTGCCGGGGGAGTCGGGGTGCCCCCCACATAGAATTCTCCTCTTTTCCTGGGGGTGGGGGAGTGGCTCAGGCCGCCTGAATCGCCGACACTGAACAGATACGGGGGCCAACCGGCCGTTGCTTCCGGTCGTCCATGATGCAAGAATGGCCACTGACGCTGAACGCACTCCCCAGGAGGATAGTCATGGCGAACTTCGATCTGACCGGCAAGGTGGCCATCGTCACCGGCGCCAGCGAGGGCATCGGCCGCGGCATCGCCCAGGTGCTGGCCGAAGCCGGGGCCGACGTGGTGATGTCGTCCCGCACCCAGGCCACCCTCGACGCCGCAGCCGCCGAGGTGCGGGCGGCCACCGGACGGCGGGTGCTGGCGGTGGCCGCCGACGTCACCAGGGCGGCGGACGTGCAGCACCTGGCGCAACGGGCGAAGGCCGAGTTCGGCCGCATCGACATCCTGGTGAACAACGCGGGCGGCAACATTGGCCGCACCTTCAAACGCGCCCCGCTCATCGATATGGACGAGCACGACTGGGACGAGTGCGTGAACCTCAACCTGAAGAGCGTGTGGCTGTGCAGCAAGGCGGTGGCCCCCACCATGATGGCGCAGGGCCGCGGCTCCATCATCAACCTCTCCACCATGGCTGCCACCGACCACGAGGCGCCACGTGCCGGCTTCTCCGCCTACGGCGCGGCCAAGGCGGGGGTGAACCGGCTCACCGTCTGCATGGCCACCGAGTGGGGCCCCGCCATCCGGGTGAACTGCGTGATCCCCGGCTTCATCGACAATCCCAAGCCCACGCCGGGCCGCACCCCCGAGGCCATCGCCCAACGGGTGAAGAGCATCGCGGCGGGCCGCATCGGGAAGAACGAGGACGTGGCGGCGGCAGTGCTGTTCTTCGCCGCCGACGCCACCGAGTGGATCACCGGGGCCATGCTGCCGGTGAACGGCGGCATCAAGTCGGTGCAGCCGGCCGGGCTGCCCACCGGGGGCGCCGGCATCACGCGAGGGGATGTCGCGAAGGGGTAGGGGTGTCTTTGGAGCACCGATCTACGTAGGGGCACGTTGCAACAGTTGCAACGTGCCCCTACTGCCGTGAACACTCCCGCAGGAACGTCGCCCGCCCTCCCCCACCCCCCTCACGCCACCCCCAGCGCAACCTCCTTCACGGCGGCGATGATCCGGTCGAGGGGGAAACGGGAGCCGGGGCAGGCGGTGCGCTGCATGCGGTCCAACTGCCCATGGCCGACAATGTGCGCCGCGTCGGCTGGAATGCCGTGCTGTTGGGCCAGATAGCGATGGAGCGCGATGCTGGCCGCCAGTTGCCGATCGGTAGGCGGCCGGCCGCTGAAGCCCTCGTGTTCGATCCCGATGGACATCTGGTTGACCACCGTCACCCCATACTTCCCCAGCGAGTCGGCGGCAGCCAGGGGAAGCGCTCGACGGGGTTGACGGCGGGCACGTGGTAGGCCGCGTCGCCCTCGTCGACATACTGGATGATGCGTCCATCCTGCAGCACGGCGAAGTGGGCGCTGAGCCCGCGCGGTGTCAGGAATTTCGCGTTGAGCCCGGACTCGTAGCTCTGGCTCAGGTGGTCCACAATGGCCGTCACCGGCCGGCCGCCGCGGTCCTTTGAGCCCGCTACCGGCAGAAACAGCAGGTTGTAGCCGAAGTTCGGTGAAGGGCGCCATACCACCGGTGGTTTTGCCGTCATGGGGTCTCCTCCCTCTCTATCGGAACCCCCGGGCATTCGCCGAGTTCACATTCCGTTACTGCGATTATCAGACGGCTCCGGGGTGTCGCGCAGTGGCCGGGGTCACGCTTCAAGACACGTAATCCGCACACAATGAGTGTTGGTGTCCGCCGGAGAGACGAACAGGGGGTACCCACTCTGGGTTGATTGGTCAGCGACCTTGGGAGCAGGAGTCCAGAGGGCAGCAACCCTTTGGCAGGGGATTTTGGGGGTGCCCCCATAGCAGCGGGCACCTTTTGGCTACCTGCCCGGATGAGAGCCTTGAGTGCGACGCACGCCGCGACCAGTACGTCGCACAGTTGCGGGCGCAGGGCCAAGCCGCGGCGGCGACCACGGTGCTGCGGGATTGGGAGGACTTCGTGGCCTTCTACGACTTCCCCCAGGAGCACTGGCTGCATCTGCGGACGACCAACGCCATCGAGTCG
>SHYD01000048.1 GCA_009692945.1 Dehalococcoidia bacterium
GAGGTACGTGAGGGGTGTCCCCTCACTCCATCTTTTTTCCCCCTCTCCTTCGAGGAGAGGGGGAAAAAGGGGGTGAGGCCAGTTGATAATCTACAATCGGCGTGCCGTATTACAGCGGCTAGATAAGGACGGTACCGATGGCTGAACCGGCAACAGAGCGTAAATGGGGCATGGTGGTCGATGTTGACCGCTGCACCGGCTGTCAGGCCTGCGTGATCGCCTGCCAGGCCGAGAACAACATCATGCTGAGCACTGAGGACGTGTTCCAGCAGAAGCGCGCCATGACCTGGATCCGCGTCGAGCGCTATTGGGAGGGCGAATTCCCGGACGTGAGGGCGCGCTTCATCCCCATCATGTGCCAGCATTGCGAGAACGCCCCCTGCGAACCGGTGTGCCCCGTCTACGCCACTTACCATAACAACGAGGGGCTCAACGTCCAGGTCTACAACCGCTGCGTCGGCACCCGGTATTGCGCCAACAACTGCCCCTACCACGCCCGCTACTTCAACTATTGGGAACGCAACACCAACTCTCCGTTCAAAGAGGTGTTTGCCAGCGACCAGATCGTGGCTGAACCCATGAATGAGTACCTGAACCCCGACGTCACCGTCCGGACCAAGGGCCTCATGGAGAAGTGCACCTTCTGCCTGCAGCGGATCCGGCGGGTGGACCGCACGGCGAAGGGCGAGGGCAGGGCCATCAGAGATCAAGAGGTGCAACCTGCCTGTGTGCAGTCGTGCCTCACCGGCGCCCTGGTGTTTGGCGACCTGCGCGACCCCAACAGCAAGGTTGCCAAGGCGGCGAAAGGCGAGCGTCACTACACGTTGCTCGAGGACCTGAGGACCGCGCCAGCGGTCACTTATTTGAAGAAGGTTGACCCCACGGCTAAGGCGACCCCGAAAAAGGAGCACTAGGCGGAGCCGATCCGATACGGAGATCGGCGCCACCTGAAGCGAGTACATCTGCATGCAGCACGCCATCCATAGTCGCCACGTAAACCCGCGCCCCCACCTGCCAGAAACTCCGGCGGCCCTGACGCGCGACGTTTTGGGGAAGTTCAGCCGTCCCCAGGGGACCGGGCTGCTGGTGGTCTCCGGAATCCTGGTGCTCCTTGGGATCGCTGGGTTTGCCATGCGGCTGAGCGGTGGGTTCAGCGACCGGGGCGCCTGGGGTTACTACGCTGCGATTTATGTGTTTTTGCTTTCAACGGCCGCCGCGGCGCCCATTCTGGCGGTAGCGACCCGTTTGACCAAGGGGTACTGGCGCAAGCCGCTGGTGCGCATGGCCGAGATGTTCGCCACGGTGGGCATCCTCAGCGTGGCCATGCTGATCCCGATCCTCGGCGTGCTCCCGCCGATAGAGGGCCGGACCACTTTCTGGATGGCATGGCCCGACCATCATTGGTACCCGCAGATGTCGCTGGTGGCCGGAGTATTGGGGCTGACTATCTGCGGATTTGGGCTGTTGTTCATCTCGGCCAAGCCTGACCTGGCGGCTGCGCGTGACCACGTTCCCGGCGCCGGGCGTGGGTTTGGAGCGTGGCTGGCCACTGGTTGGGCTGGGACGCCGCACCAGTGGAAGATCGTGCGGCAGGGCGTCACCTATCTCGGAATCTTCTATCTGATGATGCTGGTGGGGGTCCACTTTGTCGTCAGCGTCGAAATGGCGATCACGCTGGTGCCGGGTTGGCGGGACCCCATCTTCCCGGCCTATCACGCGGTCAGCAGCCTGCAGGCCGGATTGGCGATGCTGGTCCTGACTCTGGGCATCCTGAGGGCCAACGGGTACAAAGAGTACCTGGCGCTGGACCAGTTCTGGAACCCCGGCAAGCTGCTGATGTCGTTCTCCATGCTATGGTTCTACTTCTGGTGGTCCGGTTTCATCATCTTCTGGTACGGCCGCACGGCGCCGGAAGAGGGCGTGATGATGACGGTGATGTTTGGCCCCACCTTCGGCGCGTTCATCGTCGCATTCTTCTGCAGCTTCGCAGTACCGCTGTTGATGCTCATGTGGAACCCGGTCCGGGTGAGCATCAAAGGGCCCGTCATAGCATCAGCCGTCATCCTGGTGGGGAATCTGTTCGACCGCATCCGCATCTATGAGGGCGCCTTCCTGGTGACCCAACAGGGCGGTCACTTCGTCGAGCACATCCCGGCGACCCGAATGCCGGATGTGGCCGACCTGCTGGTGGCCGTCGGTGTGGTGGGCGGCATCATGTTCATCTACCTGATTGGGATGCGTATCATCCCCTTGCTGTCGCTGTGGGAACTCAAAGAGGGCCAATTGCTCACGGAGACCAGGCACATTCTGGGCGCAGAAGTGGTGGCCATCGGCAAGCCGGAATAGTCCGGAACGGAATCGTCCAGGAGTCCCACCCAACATGCAAGAACGCCGAGTCCTGACAGACATCCAGGTAAACCGGAGCCTCCTCTCCACGGTGCTGGACACCCCTAACTGGTACTGGCCGGTGGTCGGGGCGTTGAGTATCATCGTCGGCGGCTTTGTGACGACCATTATCCTGATGATCACCTTCGGGCTGGGCATCACCGGATTGAACCGCCCCGTGTTCTGGGGCTTCATGATCGTGAACTTCGTGTTCTGGGTCGGCATCAGTCATGCCGGCGTCATGATCTCGTCGATCCTGCGGATCTGCCAGGCGGAGTGGCGGCGGCCGGTGACCAGAGCCGCCGAGGTATTGACGGTGTTCGCATTGGCGACGGCCGCCTCGTTCCCCCTGATCCATATGGGCCGCATGTGGCGCTTCTATTGGGTGTTCCCGTATGACTTCGACCGGATGATCTGGCCCGATGTTCGTTCGCCGCTGATCTGGGACCCCAGCGCCATCTTCACGTACCTGACCGGCGCCTCGATGTTCGTGTTCATGGCGTTGCTGCCCGACCTGGGCAACCTCCGGGACCGCACCACCGGCTGGCAGCGCACCTTCTACGCCATCGCGTCCCTGGGCTGGCGCGGTAACCCCCGCCAGTTCAAGCTGCAGTTCATTTTGGGCATCCTGCTGTCAGGGCTCATCCTCCCGGTGTTTGTGTCGGTCCATAGCATCGTGTCGTGGGACTTTGCTGTCTCCCTGGTGCCGGCCTGGCACGCCACGGTGTTCGCTCCATACTTCGTCATCGGCGCCGTCCATTCCGGTGTTTCCGGTGTGGTGACCATGATGGTCGTGCTCCGCAAGCTGTTCAAGTGGGATGATTTCATAACCCCCGACCACTTCGATGCGCTGGGCCGCCTGTTGATCGCCGTGGCGACGGCGTGGCTCTACTTCTTTATGCTCGATCTGTTCTTTGGCATCTACGGTGGTGAGAGCCGTGAGTTGTCGGTGATGGACCAACGGCTGTTGACCATGCCCTGGGGGGGAATGTTCTTCCTGATAATTGTCCTGGGTTACATCGTGCCGGTGAGCGCCTGGTTGTTCCGCAGCGTACGGCGCAACCTCACCTGGATGTTCGTCCTGTCCATCCTGGTCAACGTCTCGATGTGGCTGGAGCGCTTATGGCTCATCGTGCCGGGGCTTCAGAACAAGGAGCGGCTGCCCTTCGACTGGGGGGTCTACGAACCGGGGCTGTTCGAGATCATGCTGGTGGTGGGGTCGTTTGCGGTAGTGTGCCTTGGCCTGTTGGTGTTCATCAAGTTGTTCCCGTTGATTCCGGTGTGGGAAGAGAAGGAAGGGCAGTTGTTCCAGGCCGAGATCAGGATCGGGAAGCGCCGGGTTCCAGCAATTATTCGTGAATGAGGCGAACGATGCCGAAGCGTACGATTCTAGGAGTCTATCAAAAACCCGACGATGTGGCCGAAACCGTCACCCGGTTGCGGCAGGCCGGGTATGCCGACAACGACTTCGATATCCTGTCGGGAACGCCCTATCCTGAGGGGACTTTCGGTGAGAAGGTCGCAGCGCACCGGCTGTATGTGTTCCCCCTGGTGGGCGCGATCTGCGGTTTCAGCATTGCACTGCTGATCACCGCCGGTACGCAGTTGTCCTACCCGATGGTCACCGGGGGCAAGCCGCTCCTGTCGATTCCTCCCATGCTCATCATCATGTATGAGGGCACCATGCTCGGCGCCATCCTGGCGACGGTGATGGGCGTCATCTTCGAGTCGCGCCTGCCCCGGTTTGACTTGGGCGTGTACGATACCCGGATCACCGAGGGGTACCTTGGGGTGTTGGTGGCTTCGCCTGAGGAGAAGCTCGGCTATACCGAGCAGTTGTTGCGGGAAACCGGCGCGGAAGACATCAAGAAGAGGTAGCTGTCCAGTGGCGGTACCAGGCATGCTGGCAACAATTGGTGCGTCCGTTCGGGCGCGAGCGTCGCTATCGCCTCGCCGGTTCCGGCTGTGGGTGGCGTCGGCCGGACTGGTGGCGGCGTCCTTGGGATGCGGTCCCGCAAACGTCACCTATCCATTCGATTATTTCCCCGAGATGCATTACCAAAGCTCGTTCCGGTTTCAGGAGCCGCCGCGGCGGCTACCCGCCGTGGATTCGGTCCCCATCACCGGGAAGGAAGTGGCGTACAACCTCGCTGAGGCCGAGGGACTGAAGAACCCCATCCCCCGCAATCAGTTGACCCTGGAACGCGGCAAGCGGCTCTACGAAGTGAATTGCAGCGTGTGCCACGGACTGGATGCTAAGGCCAACACCGAGGTGGCAAAGCGGTTCACGGCGGCCAAAGCCAACCCTCCGATCAACCTGACCCGCCCGGAAACGCAGCGGCAGCAGGATGGTGTGTTGTTCTGGACCATCACCAACGGACGGGGCAACATGCCCGCCTTCAAGAACATCCTGAGCGAGGACGACCGCTGGCGCATCACGCTCCATGTGAGAAACCTGCCGTCCCAATAGGGTTCTGGGGCGTTCACCAAACGATCAGCAAAGGCGGGCCACCAGTTGGCCCGCCTTCTTGGCTCGGTGGGGAACAGGGCTGGGCTATCGGCGCTGGTCGAGGGGGACGAAGGGGACATCCATCGGCCCGGTGTAGAAGGTCAGCGGGCGGATGAGGTCGTTATTGGCGTACTGTTCCAGGCACTGGAGCACCCAACCGGGCACCCGGCCCATGGCGAAGATGGGGACGAAGAGGTCGTCCGGCACGTTGAGCAGGTGGTAGATAGCGCCAGCGTAGAAGTCGACGTTCACGAAGATGCCGCGGCTCTGGTAGCGCTGCATCTTCTGCTCGATGATCTGCAGCATCTGGAACCACTTGGGCTGGCCCTTTTTCAGGCCCAGTTCCCGAGCCCGTTCCCGGAGGTGCCGGGCCCGCGGATCCTCGGCGCGGTACACCCGGTGGCCGAAGCCCATGATCCGCTCCTTGAGCGCGAGCTGTTCTTCCAGATAGCTCTCCACGCGATCAGGATCACCGATCTCCTCGCACATCTTGCTCACGGCCTCGGCAGCACCGCCGTGCCAGGGTCCTTTGAGCGTACCAATGCCGCTGGTGATGGCGCAATGGAGGTCGGCCTGGGTGGCGGCGGTGACGCGTGCCGCGAAGGCCGAGGCGTTGGAGCCGTGCTCGGCATGGAGCACGAAGTCGACGTCGATAAGGCGGGCGTCCTCGGGATCGGGCGTTTCGCCGAAGAGCATATACAGGAAGTTGGCGGCATGGCTCAGGTCGCTCTGGGGCGCCACGGGGGCCTGGCCGGTGCGGATGCGGTGGTGGGCGGTGATGATGGTGGGGGCCTTGGCAGTGAGCCGGATGCCCTTGCGCAGCGTGGCGTCGAGGTAGGGCTGCGGGTTGTTGCGATCGAACCGGACTTCGGTGTCGGGGTCGAACGCCGAGAGACCAGAAATTGCCGTGCGCAGCACGTCCATCGGGTGCGCTTTCTGGACTTGGCGGATAACCTCGATGATCTCCGGAGGCAGTTGGCGGTTGGCCTTGAGCTCGGCGTCGAAGGCTGCCAACTCCACCTTGTTGGGGAGTCGACCCTTCAAGAGGAGGTAGGCGGTTTCCTCAAAGGTGGTATTTTCCGCGACATCGTGGATGTTGTAGCCGCGATAGAGGAGCTTGCCTATCTCGCCGTCGATGAAGCTCGCTTCCGACGTGGCGAAATAGACTCCTTTCAGGCCCTCGACAATTTGAGGGCGGTTTTCGAGCCCCTGCATGTGGATTCCCTCCCGGTTGCGTAGACTGCCGCCGGAAGGACTGCTTCCGGACCGATCGCCTCGGCGGTTGCTGGTTCAGCGGGTGCGAAGCACCAAAAGAATACACCCATCCCCTTCGGATTGCATAGGCCTCAGCCACGCGACCCCGTCTATGGGATCTGTTCAGGGTCAGGGGTTCGGGGGCTATGAGCCACGCCCCCCCCCGGGACAAAAGAGAGGAGAATTCTATGTGGGGGTCACCCCCACTCCCCCGGCAGAGGGCTGCCGCCCTGTGCACTCCCACTCCTGAGCCCGGCCGCCCCTCAACAGGGAAGTCTTACCGTTTATGCGTCTATGGGTGGGTTTGACCCTCCGGCCCAGGGGTGCTATGATGAAACCACTGAATAACAAAACATGATACTGCTTGCATGGATAGAAGTTCACCATTACGGTCGGTAGCGAACTGCCCTACGTGACCTGCGGAGAAATTGGGCGTTCACAACAGCAGGACCACGAAACAGTTCGAAGGAGTACGGCATGGCACAGGGAACCATTAAGAAATTGGTCAGCGATCGAGGTTTCGGCTTCATCCTGCCCGAGGGCGAAGCGGCAACGGGCAAGGACCTATTCTTTCACCGGGCCGACGTGCAGGGGACGGGCTACGATGCCCTGCGCGAAGGTGGCCGGGTGAGTTACGAACTGGGCAAGGACGAGCGCAAGGGTACACCCAAAGCGACTCAGGTTGTCTCAGTCCTGAACTAGGCTGTATGGGGACGCCCGCCCTGCGGACCCGCGAGGGCCGGCGGGGCGGGCGTCCGTGTATCTATGGCGGGCGGGCGGGCGCGCGCGCTGCGGCCTTGGCCCGTCGCCCCTTCCGGCGTGCCAACGACCAGACGGTCGCTGGCCAAGGAGTGTTCTGATGACTGTTGATCGGTTGCCCCCATTGAATCACGGGGACCGGGTATTTGTTCATGACCCCGAGCCGCCTTACCGGCTATGGTCCGGCGTCATCGCCTACTCCGACCAGTTGAAGGGGCCGGACCCTGTTTGGCACATCGCGGTCGATGTTCCGGGACTGCGACGGCGGTCGTACCCATCGCACGACGAGGTCCACCCCGAGCCGTACCAGCCGCTGGCTTGGTGCGAGCGCTGCGTGGCCCTGCTGGCGCCTCTGCCGGTAGCCGATGAGAGCCGGGAGCCGGAGCGGATCGACGGACTCGCAGGCGTCCCAGGAGTCGCCGTTCTGGGTTGAGCGGGCTGGGCACCGCCGGTGAGCCCTGGAACGCAACGTTACCAGCCCGTAGGGGTCGACCACTCCGTAAGCCGGGCGGTTTCCATTTGGCGTCCACCGAAGGGGCTTAATCTGCTGGGCGGACCACCGAGTGGCCGGCTGAGACGCTGAGACCCCTGGCGAGGTCGTCCAGCGTGGGGCTGACCAATACCCCACAGGTAAGAGATCAGTGTTCGGGCGCCGGACACGGGGGTGCAGGGGGCCAAGCCATCCCGCCGGGGGTCTGGGGGTGTTCCCACAGGAACAAAAACTTCTCTTTTCCTTGGGGGGTGGGGCCACGGGCCGGGACGTAGCCCCCGAAGGCTGAGCAGTTACTCCCATAGTCCATCAGCGCGGCCACCCGTTCCTCCGGGGCGTCGGTGACCACCGTTACCTGGTAGTTGATCGCGGAGAAGCCGGGAAACGGAGCAGATGGCACCCCCATGGCCGGGCCGAGGTCAATCTCCGTCGCCACAGTCGCCGTCACCTCATCCAGGCGTATCCCAAAGCGGGCTGCGTGGGACGCAACATTCTGGACCAGGCACGCGGCGAGGGCGCCCCGCATCAGATCGCCCGGGTTGGGGCCTGGGTCGTCGCCTTCCAGGGCCTTTGGCTGATCCACGGTCAGCCGGTGGGCGCCCATCTCCACCTGCCAACCGTCGCCAGACAACGTGGCCGAGGCCGTTTTCTGCCCAATCGCGGCCGCAGGGCGCCGGCGGAAGATAGCGCCCACCTGTTCGACCGCCGCCGCCACCCGCTCACCCGCCACGGCGCACTCCGTTCACGTAGACGAACTCGCCGGGAACCCGGTACCTGTCTGGGCTGCGGAAGGGTGCGATGCTTTCCAGCAACTGCCGGTGCATGGCCGACTTCGTCGCCGGGTCGAGGCGGGAGTACGCCAGCGCCACCGGGCCGGCCGCAAACGCGGCGCTGCAGGCGTATTCGTCCGTCGGCCAGAGGATGGGGCGGGACTCGCGCTCCTCTTGTTCGATGTCAAAACCGACCCGTTGCAACCCGCCTGCCAGCATTCCGGGAGCGCCCAGTGTGAAGAACAGCGGGCACACCTCGGTGCGGATGTTGGCCTCTACGATGGAGAAGATGGCGTTCCAGCCGCAGGCCTCGCGCCAGCCCCACACGCAGGCGGCCACCCGGCCGCCGGGGCGGACCACACGGTACATTTCTGCCATCGCCCTCGATGGGTTCGGCGGGATACATCAGGCCGAGCACGCAGGTCACCACATCGAAGGTGGCGTCGTCGAAGGGGAGTGCCTCAGTGTCGGCGCGCCAGCACTCGAGCCAGGTGACGCCGCGGCGCTCGGTTTCGGCTTGGACCGCAGCCACCATCCGCCCGGCGAGGTCGGTGGCGACGACCCCTCCCGAAGCGCCGACGAGGTCCGCGGCCAGCAAAGCTGCCGTTCCCGTGCCCGTGGCGATGTCCAACACCTTCTCGCCCGGCCGCAGGCTCACCAGGCTGAGGGCGCGGGCCGCGCAGGGTTCCAACGCCGAAAGCCAGAACTCCTGGTAGGGCGCCACCGCCAGGTCCCAACCGTAGCGCTGGATACGGCGGTGCAGGTCGGGGCCCTGCAACACGCCCGATCGGGGAGCCCGTTGTCCCCCGATGGGGCCGCCCTCAACCCCCGCGAGCTCTGGTTGGTGCTCTATAGGCGCATCAGGCTCCGCCGTGAGTTTCGAATCGCCGCCTGAAGGCACTATACGGAAGCCGGGAAGGTGCAGCAAGGCGAACGAAAGAATTTACGCGAACCAAGGTGGCACAACGAACAACGGAGGCGGTGGAAACTTCTCGCAGGGCTCGAAGAGTATTGAAGCGGTTCGCGCGTCGGCTCGTTACTGTTTCGAGCGGAGCGAGAATCTGCGTCGCACGGCACTCATTTTATTCGAATGTGAACTCTTGCAGGCGACTGTGTTGGTGCTGGGTGTGCCGCCACCGGGGAGAAGCGCCTCACGGTTAACTCTTGCTGATCTGCGCCATCTGTGGATGCGGCCCGGAGCGGCTGACCGCAACCTGGTGGGGTAGACTAGAACCAACACAACGGCCCGGCCGGACCGCCGGCGCCTTTAAGGAGAACCCCGTGTACAAAGCCCCCCGCGGCACCGCCGACGTCCTCCCCGCCGATCAGCTCTACTGGAGCCACATCATCCAGACCGCTGAGGCGCTGTGCCGCCGCTATGGCTACCAGCGCATCGACACCCCGCTGTTCGAGGACGCCGGCCTGTTCCAGCGCAGCATCGGCGCCGGCACCGACATCGTGGAGAAGGAGACCTACAGCTTCGAGGACCGCAGTCACGAACTGCTGACCCTCCGGCCCGAGGGAACCGCTCCGGTGTGCCGTGCCTACCTGGAGCATGGCATGCACGTTCTGCCCCAGCCCGTGAAGCTCTACTACATTGCGCCGTCGTTCCGTTACGAGCGGCCCCAGGCCGGGCGCTACCGGCAGTTCCACCAGTTCGGCTTCGAGGCGCTGGGCGAGACCGACCCCGCCCTCGACGCCGAGGTGGTGGATATGGCGTGGCAGCTCTACCGGGACCTGGGCATCGGCAGGTTGACCGTGCTGCTGAACAGCATCGGCGATGGGCAGTGCCGCCCGGCCTACATCCAAGCGCTGGCCGGGTACTACCGGGGGCTTGGGGAGCAGATGTGCCATGACTGCCAGATGCGACTGGAGAAGAACCCGCTGCGGTTGCTGGACTGCAAGCAGGCGCAGTGCCAGCCCCTGATCCAGGCCGCGCCCAAGATGGTGGACTATTTATGCCTTGAGTGCCGCGACCACTTTGCCCGCGTGGAGCGTTACCTGGGGTTGTTGGGCGTGCCGTACCAGATCGAGCACCGGCTGGTGCGGGGGCTCGACTACTACACCCGCACGGTGTTCGAGGTGGTTCCCGCGGGCGGCGGCCAGCAGAGCACGGTGGGCGCCGGCGGCCGTTATGACGGCCTCATCGAACAATTGGGCGGGCGGCCCACCCCCGGCATCGGTTTTGCGGCGGGGGTCGAGCGGATGGTGCTCAACCTCAAGCGCCAGGAGACCGTGCTCGACGACCCCGGCCGTCCCCAGGTGTACCTGGCGTACCACGGCGACGCCGCCAAGGAGGCCGCCGTGCGCCTGGCCCGCCAACTGTGGGATGCCGGCGTCAACACCACCCTGGCGGTGGGAGACCGCAGCCTGCGGGCACAACTGCGCCACGCCAACACCCTGAACGCTGCCCACGCCGCCGTCATCGGTGAGGACGAGGTGGCCCAGGCCACCGTCACGCTGCGCCACCTCGAAACGGGCGAGCAGGAGACGGTGCCGCAGGCCGATCTTGCGGCGCGGCTTGGAGGAAGGTGACGGGAGGGCGGGGTAGCTTAGAGGTAAACGTCTGTAGCCTGCCGACCCCCCTCTGCACGTCATTCCATCAACTGGATGCCCAGCGCTTCGGCGAGGTACGCCAGTTGCGACGGCGCCATGATGGCGCCCGCCAGGTCGACCCGCCGGAGGTCGAGGCCCGCGAGGGCGGCGCCTCGCAGATCGGTCTGGAAGAAGCGGGCCTCGGCGAGCCGGGCGTGGCTGAAGTCGCCGTTCAGGAAGGATGCTCGCCGCAGGTCCGCCAGCGCCAGGTCGGCCTCGATGAACGAACAGCCTTCGAAACTCATCCCGCTGAGGTCCATGCCCCGCCAGTTGCTGTAGCTGAAGTTGCACCGCATGAAGGTGGCGCTGAGCAGCGTCACGCCCTGGGTGAAATCGACCCCGACGAACTTGCACTCGTCAAAGGCGGCGCTGAACAGGTTCGCGCCCGGCATCCGAGCGTTGCTGAAGTCGCAGGCCGCCGCCTTGATGCCGTTGAGCCTTGCTCCCACCAACGCAGCGTTCGCGAAGGAGCAGGCGCGGAACGAGCACTCCTCGAGGTCGAGGTGGTTGAGGGTCAGGCCGTTGAACCGGCAGTTGGCGAACTGCGTCCCGGGGAGCAGCCCGGCGACGCCGGCCTGCTCGAACCTCCGGTCCTTCATGAGCATGGGGAGGGAGTACTCCGGTACGCCGGCATTGCAGCCGGCCTTCTCAAGCGATGGCCCCACTGCACTCCCCGGCAGGCGACCCGAGCCGGCTGAAGGCAGCGGTGGTCGCTTCCCACCCACCCACCCACCCACCCATTTCGTTTGGGTGTGGGGACACCCCACCCCCCGGCAGCGGGGCTCCGCCCCTCGTGCACTCCCCATCGGGGAAGCGTCCACCCAGGACACAACGGGAGGTGGTTGCCGGGCGATGCTTGCGGGCGGGTTCCAAACTGGGTTTCAAACCCGCCCCTACGCTCTATCCTCGGTCTTCAGGCGAACTTCGAACCTCGAACTTTGGACCCTCCGGAATCTGCGTCAATCTTCGCAATCTGCGGACAAGATTTCCCCTGGGTCCTACCGGTCGAGGTGGAAGAACTTCACGCAGTTGCCCGCCACCATCATGTGCCGCTCGTTGTCGGGCACGCCCTTGAAGATGCGGTTCAGCACCGTCAGAGAGTCCGGGTAGTCCGACTCTTGGTGGGGGAAGTCGGTGCTCCACATGATCTTGTCGACGCCCACATGGTGGCGCATCTCGACGCCGATGGGGTCGTCCAGAATGCCCCAGTACATGTGCTCTTTCATGTATTCGCTGGGCAGTTTCTGGAGCTTCTTGTAGCCCATGATGTCCTCGGCCCACCAGTGGTGCCGGTCATAGCGCAGGTCCGCCATGTGGTAGAAGAAGGGAATCCACCCGGCGTGGGTCTCGGCCATATAGACCTTGAGGGTGGGGAAGCGATCGAACAGGCCGTCCAGCAACATCTGCACCGCATTCAGCCCGGCTACCCGGTGGAAGCGGGACACCTGGCTCGGGAAGTCCACCTGCACGTCGACTTCGATGGACTTGTCGACAGCCTTCGGGGCAAGCATAAGCGGCCCGGAGCGGGCGCCCGACCGGTTCAGTTCGACATGAATCGTGACCGGCATGTCCATGTCCAACGAGGCCGCCCAGAACTTGTCGTCGTCGGGCGAGGGATAGCCCTTGTTGCTGGGGAAGGCGCCCAATAGCGCGCCGTGGAGGCCCAGCTTCTTGACGTGGTGCAACTCGGCCAACGCATCGTTGATGTTGGTCATGGGAATGACGCCGAGGCCGATGAGCCGCTCCCGGTCGTAGGCGCAGTACTCCTCGGCCAGCCAGTCGTTGTAGCCCCGAACCACGGCCTTGTAAGGGGCGTCGTCCTTGATGTTGCGCCACAGGTTGGGGCCGCCCACCATGCAGGGGTACATCACCTCGGCGTCGATGCCGTCCACGTCCTGAGTCTTGATGCGCTCGGCCGGGGTGCCGGTGCCGAGGGTGCCCTCGTAGGTCTGGCCCCAGGGGCGCCACTTGTCGCGGCCCTTGCCGCCGTAGAGGTCGGAGGGCACCTCGCGCGCCGCCACGCCCTCGATGACCCAGGCGTCGCCGCCGGTGGCCATCCGGATGATGCGGGGAGCCCGGTCGCGGTACTGCTCGGGCACCCGGTGGATCCAGTGCTTGGAATCGACTTCGAGGTGGGAGTCGGCGGAGATTACCTTATATTGTCGGGCCATGGCCTGAACTCCTTGTAGTGCGATGGCGGGCGCATTTGCGAGTGGTTGATAGCCCGCCGCAAGGGAAAGTTTATCACACCCCCTTCCTTTATAATGCGTCCGGCCTGGCGCCGCGGCGTCCGGGCGGTCCGACAGCGAAGCCGTCTGGCAACGGGGAGTGCAAGGGGCTGGAACCCCGCTGCTTGTCCTGAGCTTGTCGAAGGGCCGGGGCGTGGGGTGACCGCACACCCCGGCAACCCTTCTCAATCTGCGTTATCTGCCCCATCTGGGGAACCTTTCCCTTCTGAAATCTATGCAAATCCTGTTAATCTGTGGCTACTTCCCGCTCTCCGTGCTAACGTGGCTTTGAATCCACCGTTGAGGAGAGCCCCATGGCCATCGACTTCATCCAGCCGTCCGATATGTTCAAGCCCGCCACCTACACCCCGGTGGTGCGGGTGGGCCCCGGCCACACCACCATCTATATCGCCGGGCAGACCAGCCAGGACGCCGCAGGCCAGGTGGTGGGTGCCGGCGACATCCGGGCCCAGGCGGTGCAGGTGTTCGAGAACCTCAAGCGCGCGCTGGCCGCGGTCGGGGCCGGCTTCGACGACCTGGTGAAGATGAACATCTACCTCACCGACCCCCGCTTTCGGGAGCCGCTGGCCGAGGTGCGGGGCCGCTACCTCACCGGGCGGCTCCCGGTGAGCACACTGGTCACGGTGGCCGCGCTGGCCCACCCCGACTACCTGCTGGAGATCGAGGTCATCGCTGCGAAGTAGCAATCATCCGCAGATGACGCAGATGAGCGCAGATGGGAAGGTTCATGGTTCAAGGCGCCGGTAGGATCGGTCCAGGAGGTAGGGGCGGGTTTCAAACCCGCCCTTGATCCTCGGCGGTGGAAGATCGTAATGTTGCCAGGAAACACCGGGACCTCCTCCGCGTTGTATCATGCGATACCAAGCGCCAGTGCTTGCTGTCGTCATGCCCGCTCGCTTCTAAAGCCGTTCCAAGCAGGCGCGGGACCAATGTAGCGATTCAGAGTTGAAGGTTCCGAGACTCTGGGGCGGGCGCGCAGGGGGCGAAGCCATCCTGCCGGGGGCCTGGGGGTGTTCCCCCAGGAACAAAAACCTCCTCTTTTCCTTTGGGGGGTCGGGCCGGGGAGCGGGAGTGCACGAGGGCGGCAGCCTCTGCCGGGGCCGTGGGGGTGTCCCCTCAGTGGGCGCTCGATGGGCCGAACCCGCGCTACGAGGCGATTGCCGCTACTCCGAGGGCCGCCGGGTGTGCCAATCGGTGGCCTGCTCGAAGGCGTGTGCTGCCCGGAGGACAGTCGCCTCGTCCCATGGCCGGCCGGCCAGTTGCAGCCCGATGGGCAGGCCCTCCGAGGTGAAGCCGCAGGGCAGCGAGACGGCGGGGAGACCGGTGAGGTTGAAGGGCCGGGTGAGCCGGGTCATCGCGTTGACCACGCCCTCGGTCCGGCCCTCGATGTTCAGGGTGTCGTCGCCGATCCGTGGGGCGCCCACCGGCTCGGTCGGGGTCAGCAGCACATCGACCTGGCTGAGCAGGTCCAGCGCCTGGCGGGTGAGCAGGGCGCGGGCGCGCTGCCCGTTGAGGTACATGGTGGCGGTCACGGCGAACCCAGGCGTGAGGCGGCCCCGAACCATCGGGCTGTACATGTCCCAGTGCTTTCGCAGCAGGCCCTGGTGATAGGTGGCGGCCTCGCTGAGCATGACCGGCTGGTTGATCACGCTGCTATGCGCCGCCAGCGGGAAGGCCACCTCGCTGACCGTGGCGCCTGCTTTCGCCAGCACGGTCGCTGCAGCCTCCACCGCTGCGGCGACCTCGGGATCGAGGTTCCGGAAGAAATAGTCGCGCACCACGCCCACCCGCAGCCCGCGCACGACGTCGCCGATGCCCCGGACGAAATCCGGCACCGGCTGGTCCGCCGATGCGGGGTCGCGGGCGTCGTACCCGGCCATGGCGCTCAGCGCTAGGGCGGCGTCCTCCACGGTGCGGGCCAGCGGCCCCACGTGGTCCATCGACCAACTCAGCCCCAACACGCCGAACCGGCTCACCCGTCCGTAGGTCGGTTTCAGCCCCACCACCCCGCACAGCGCAGCAGGGATCCGGATCGAGCCGCCGGTGTCGCTGCCGATGGCCCACGGGATCAGTGCTGCCGACACTGCCACCGCCGAGCCGCTGCTCGACCCTCCGGGGATACGATCGGCGCCCCAAGGGTTCCGTGGGGTGCCGTAGTGGGGGTTCACTCCGGTGGGGCCGTAGGCGAACTCGTGGAGCGCGGTCTTGCCGAGGGCGATCGCCCCCGCTTGGTTCAATCGCTCGATGACGGCGGCATCGAAACCCGGGCGGAAGTCCGCCAGGACTTTCGACCCCGCGGTGGTCGCCCCCTCCCGGGTGTACACCAAATCTTTGATGGCGTAGGGCACCCCATGGAGCGGCCCCCGGTAGCGCCCCGCCTGAATCTCGCCCTCCGCCGCACGCGCGGCTGCCATGGCTTGGTCGCCGAACACGGTGAGGAACGCCTTGAACCGGCCGTCGAGCGCGGCAATGCGGTCGAGGTACGCCCCGGTCAGGTCGACCGGCGAGACGGCGCCGGAGCGGATGCCCTCGGCGGCCTGGGCCAGGGTGAGTGAGGTGAGGGCAGTTTCACTCATTGGGATGCCGCTCCCGGCGGGGAATCCGGTAATCGAAAGGTGGTGGCGGGCTCGTGCTCCAGCATCAGCAGATGCTCCAACTGCTGGGCGCCCTCGTACAGGCTCGCCACCACGGGCAGCGCGGCAGCAACCTCGGCGTCGGCGGGGTGGACCCCTTCCCTTGCTAGCAGCGCCCGCATCTCGTCCAGGCCAACAGGATTGGTATCAGGCATGGCAACCTCACTCCACTTCGATCAACACGATCTCCCGCTGCACCGGCGACGTGATCTCGGGGCCCTGTTCGGTCATGTAGAGATCGATCTCGCAGCGCACCCCGAACTCGGGGAGGTAGATGCCCGGCTCGATGGTGAAGGCGAGACCCGGCGCCAGCCGCCGCGTGTCCAGAGTCTCGTACCCGTCCAGGTTGGCGCCGTAGCCGTGGACCACGTGGCCCAGGCTGTGCCCCAGACGGTGGGTGAACCGGGGTCCGTACCCCGCCGCCTCGATATGCCGGCGGGCCACGGCGTCCACCTCCCACCCCGGCGGGAACTCGCCAGCCCGGACCTGCCGCTCAATGAACTCGACCGCCGCATCTCGGGCGCCCGCCACTAGGTGGAACACCTCGGTATGGGCTGCCGGCGGGCGGTCACCCAGGTAGCCCACCCACGTTATATCGCCGTAGATGCCGCTGGGTTGCTTCGCCCAGAGATCGATGAGCACCCAATCGCCCGGCTCAATCGCGGAGGAGGCGGCAGGCTTGGGTTCGTAGTGAGGGTCGCCGGCGTGCCGGTTCACCGCCACCACCGGCCCTGAATCGGTCTCGAACCCGGCCGCGGCGAACTGCGAACGGATGAACTCGGCCGTATCGTACTCGGTGACGCCCCGGCCCGCGCCGGCGCCGATGAAGCGGAACGCTGCCTGGACCACTTCCCCCAACGCCTGCGCCGCCTGCCGGTGCGAGGCCAGTTCGGGCGTGGTCAGGCGGCACAGCGCTACCTGTGCCAGGTCCGCTGACGACTCCACGGTGACGCCAAAACTCCGCACCAACTCCAGGGTTCCGCCGTCCACATAGGAGAGGGTGGGCAGCGCACCCAACGGCGAGTATTCCATGGCGATCCGTTCTCCGGGCCGCAGCAGCCCCTCGAGTTGGGCCAGCAGGTCTTCCCGGTTCTGATACGGACGCAGGTCGATGCCATCGGTGGGGAAATGACCGGCGTCGACCTGATGGACGAGCAGAACGGCCCGGCCCGAGGGACGCAGCAGCAGGAAGACCCGCCGCGTGGAGTGGAGCGAGACCCCCAACAGTTGCCACAGCAAGGGGTTGCTGCCGCGGAAATCGTACAGCAGCCAGCCATCGAGGCCGGAGAGCCGCAGCGCTTCCAGAGCGCCGGCCAGGCGGTTCATGTTGTGCTCACAGCCCCTGGGCCACTTGGTCTGCCGCCCACACCGCGCCCACCCCCAGCAGCAGTTGCGCCGCCGCGTTCAGCATCGCCAGGGGCAGGCTGCCGTCCTTGGCCAATGCGAAAGTCTCGTAGCCGAAGGCGGAGAAGGTGGTGAAGCCGCCCAGGACGCCCACCACCAGGAAGGCCCGGGCGGGCGGGGTGATGAGGCCGCGGGATTGGGCAAACCCATTGATCAGGCCGATGAGGAAGCAGCCGGCCAGGTTCACCACCAGCGTGCCCATGGGGAACGCCGGTCCACCCAGCAGCGACTGTACGCCGGGCGAGACGAGATAGCGGGCCACCGACCCCAGCATGCCCCCCAAAGCAACCAGCAACACCAGTTCCAATCGCATCCAACCTCGCTTCGAAATCCCGCGCGCGTGACCGCTGCCAGAATAGCACAGCACAGGGACGCCCTCCGCCTGTATACTTTTTGGGATGTTAGAACGGTATGTAACCCCAAATTGGTTCACCACTCACGTTTGGAACCGGCTGGTGCAAGCTGCGATGGGAGTGGGCATCAGCCTCTACGGGTCCAGGATCCTCGCGGTGCGTGGGCGCTCCTCCGGCGCATGGCGCACCACCCCGGTCAACGTGCTGACAGACGGCCCAGACCGGTACCTCGTGGCCCCAAGAGGAGTCACCCAGTGGGTGCGCAACCTGCGGGTCACCGGCGAGGCGGAGTTGCGCCTCGGCGCCCGGCAAGAAACCATCCACGTTATCGAACTCTTGGACAATGAGAAATCCCCGGTGCTCCGGGCCTACCTGCAGCGGTGGCACTTTGAGGCGGGCGCCTTCTTTCAAGGAGCGGGGCCGGAGGCCTCCGACGCCGAACTGCAGCGCATCGCGCCCGGCCACCCGGTGTTCCGTATCCAGCGCTGATGCCGTGGCCGGGCAAACCACCCCGCCCGACAATCGCGCGGGCAACCGGCCCCACTGGATGTGGGGTGAGGCGCCGGCGTTCCCCGGTTCGCTGTCCGATCACACAGGAGGCAGCATGAACAAGTGGGAATACCGAGTGTCCTACGTGGACTTCCGGGGCAGGATCTCCACCGACGGGGTCGAGTTCGTTCGGCAGTCGGGGGAACACCGCACCGGGTTTGTCCGCAAATTCTTGGACGTGCAGGGCGAGGACGGTTGGGAGTTGGTGGGGATCAACCACCTCCGTTACGAGAACGCCTACTTCATCTTCCGGCGTCCCAAGGGCGCGGCCCCCTCGGGGGAAGCCGTAGCCTGACCGGCAGCATCGCAATTGAGTGACACCGCGGACGGCTGACGGGGCCGCCAGCGCCGAACCCCTCGCATGACGCCCGCCCGTCAACGAACCCCACACCGTTCGGATGGCGAAGGAACGTAGAGTTCACAATTGAGGGTACTATCGGGCTCAGGAGCGGGAGGGCACAAGGAGTCTGAACTCATACCAATGAACGTGGGAGTTCACAATCGAGGCAGTATCGGGCTCAGGAGCGGGAGTGCATGAGGGCGGCAGGCCTCTGCCGGGGGCGTGAGGGTGCCCCACACAGAGTATTCTCCTCTTTTTTCCGGGGTTGGGGGGCGTGGTTCATGCGGCCGGCCCCTGAGTCTGAACTCATACCAAGGAACGACGCCGTTGACAGAGGGTTAGACGCGCGATAGTGTGACGGTACCGGGGCAATGGCCCTGCGGATGGCGCTGGACCACGAGATACCAGGTGGAGGCGTGAGGGGCTTTGAGCGCCATGGGTTCCCAGTTCGATCGCGACATCGACGACATCCTGTCCAAGCTCGGAGAGTTCGGGCCCAAGGAGACCGGATGGCAGCGGCTGCGGCGGATCGCCATGGCACGTATCGCCGCCC
>SHYD01000049.1 GCA_009692945.1 Dehalococcoidia bacterium
TAGGGGAGGTGCTCATGGCGACTTACTTTTCGATCAACCGGCGAGGCTTGCTGCGCGTCGGTGGCCTGACTCCCGGCGCCCGTGGGAGGCGCCGGGAGTCAGGGCGCCACCAAGGCCGCCTGGGAAAAAGACTGGGACGACTTGGTGGCCGCCGCCAAGAAAGAGGGCTCGCTGGTGCTGGTCACCAATTTGGGCCCCGCCTTCAAGAACGCCGCCGCGGCGTCCTTGAAGGCGGGGCCCGGCGTCACCGTTGAGTTGATAACCCAGCTTGCCAGCGCCTTCGCCCCAAAGGCCGTGCAAGAACGCCAGGCGGGCGTCTACTCGTACGACGTTACCACCCAGCCCGACGGCACCGTTCCTCTGGCCTTGATCCTGGCGGGAGCCATGGATCCTATCCGCCCCTTGATAATGCGGCCCGACATCTTGGACGACAAGTCTTGGCAGGGCGGCTTTGAAGCCGGGTTTCCGGATAAAGACAAGAAGTGGGGCTACGCTGGGTTTCAGGAAGTGCACCGCGCCGTTTGGATCAATACCGACCTTATCAAAGAGGGGGAGATCAAGACCTTCGACGACCTCCTGAACCCCAAATGGAAAGGCAAGATCGTCGGAGGGGACCCCCCGCACTTTCGGCGGTGGCTGGTGGCCGAGCACGACCATGCGGCTCAAACGAAACGACGACAGCCTCATCAAACGGTTGTTCAAGGATCAGGAAATCGCGATCTCCCGCGATTCCCGGCAGCAGATCGAATTCGTGATCAAAGGCAGTTACCCCATCGGTATCCTTGCCTCCACCGCCAGCCTGCTGCCCGAGTTTCTGGCCCAGGGTGTGGCCAGGAACATCAAATGGATCCCCATGGATGAGATGGACAATCTGAACGGCGGCATCAGCGCCGCCTTCGCGTTCAATAGGGCGCCTCACCCCAACGCGGCGAAACTCTTTGTGAACTGGCTGCTCACCAAGGAAGGTTCCACAGTCTGGTCGAAAGCAGCCGGCACCAACAGTCGCCGCACCGACGTGCCTCCGAATGACCCGCAACTCGTGCCCACCCCTGGAATGAAGCTCATCGCCATCGACCGGGATGAGTTTGCTGACGAGTGGCGCAAGACCTAGGACCTGGCCAAGCAGTCGCTGGGGTAGCTCAAAGCGTGTAACCGCTCAGAGATCATGGGACAGGAACCTTCGAAGCAGGCGTGCAGAGGTAGCTGAGGATGGTCTGAATTCTCCCTCAGAACAACCCCGGGTGCTCGAAGGGGCTGCGGAGCCAGTGACCGTCCCTCGATCGCATCCCCTGGAGTTGGTGGAGACCCAGCCGGGTATCGCTGGCCACCTTGGCGGGGTCCTGGCGGTTCAAGCGGTACTTGAAGCACCAGTAGGTGAACTCCTGATACTCCGAGAGGGCGAGTTCGTCGGTGAAGGGCAAGCCTCGTTCGGCGAAGAATTCGGTGAGGAGTTGGGTGAGGGGGGCATCGTACACCCGGAGGTACACCGCCTGGTGGTCGCGCACCCTGGCGCCGAGCCCGATCGACTGCCGGTCCTTGGCGATCCGTTCCTCCACCGCCAGCAGGAGGGCTTCTTCGACCAAGACGCCATACCAGAAGTTCAGGTAGGCCCGGTACTTGGTCCGTCCCAGCAGCCGCTGGAACTCCCAGGGAGTCACTTCAACCGGAAACTGGTTGAAGAAGAGAAGCGCTTCCTTTTCCTGCTCCGGCACGGCGTCCTCGATCTCGTCCAGCAGCCGCTCTGCCAACAGCAGCCAGTCGAACGCTTCGCCGCCGACCAGGTACCGGTAATGCCGCTCGCGGTGGGTTTCCTCGGAAGAGTGCCAGAGGGCGATGGCCTCCAACAGGGCGACGAACCAGTGGGTCCCTTGTTCAACCGAAGTCTTCAGGTGGAGGATGGCGTCGCTATCAGTGGGGCCGGCCGCTTCGATCACCTGAGGTTCGGCCGCCTCTCCCGCCATGGTCACCGTGCGGCTCCTTGCGGAGACGGCGTCACGGCGTTGGCGGGTTGGATGAGTGCTGCGGGCACCGCCGTCACCAAGTGCTGGTAGAAATTCAACGAGCCGGTATCCAGCAATTCCCGCACCTTCTTTTCGATCTCGATGCCGACCCCTGGGACGGTCTTGAGCCGGCCCTCGATCGCCAGTTGGCCCAGCGGTACCGGCAGGAGGGCGAACCCATCCCCCACCCGCCGGTAGGCCCGCACCTTGAACGGCGAGTCGCCGTTGGCCTCCATCAGCCGGGCGATCCGGTCAAACACCTGGGCGATCGCGTGGTTGTCCATCGGTGGGTACCAGGCGAGCGATCGTTGCCGTCATTCTAGCCGGACGCGGCTTCCAGCGCTTGGAGGTGGCTGGACCAATGGTTGGTCAGCAACTCCAGCCGGGCCCGGACGGTGACCGCTTCCCCCGTGGGACGCTGGGCGATGACCGCCTCCAGGTCGGGGGCGTTCCAGGCGGCTCGTACGAACCGTGCCTGAGCCCAGCGCAGTTGCTGCAGCAGTTCGGACACCGATTCACCATCGTGGGAGACCAATGCCGCGGCGTTGGTTTCGTCGGCGTTGCCTGGGTTGCGCCAGATGGGCCCACCGATGGTGGCCGAGACGATGGCCCAGGTGGAGGAGTCATGCCAGAAGATGAAATGGGCGAGGGTGTCCCGGGCGTCCCACTGGTCCACCTTGACCGGTGAAGCCGCTTTGGGCCCCTCGTAGTAGGCAAGCACTCGTTCGAAGGCGCTTTGCAGGCCGGCGATCAGTTGGTCCTTGGTCTTGGGGGTGGTCATGGTGGCCTCCTTGTGGTGCCGTGGGGCGCAGGTAAGGGCGAATTGTCGCTCGCCCTTACCGTTGGTCCGCAGTCAACGAGGGTTCGGGGGTCCAAGGCCTGACGGGACAGGCACGTCCTCGACCGTGTAGCCCCACCCCTCAAGAAAAGAGAGGGATCTATACTTGGGGGACACCCCCAAGTCCCCCGGCAGAGGGCCGCAGCCCTCTTGCACTCCCGGCCAGAGGGTCATGAAAACACTAACTCTGCGCAGTTACAACCGGTTGGGTCAGGCGCCGTGGCAGCGCTTGAACTTCTTACCACTGCCGCAGTAGCAGAGATCGTTCCGCCCCGGCTTGTGGTTGCTCGGCGCAAGCGGCATCGGCGCAGCAGAACGGGCCATGGCGGGCGCCAGCGGGGGTGGAGGAGCGAGAGGCGGCGTGGGGAAGGTGGCGGGCGCGGCGTTTCGGTTGGCCGTCACCTGTACTGGGGCGGGAGGCGCCACCGGCTCCTGCACCAGGCTGACACGGAAAATGGTGAGCGCGATGTTGCTCTGGATCGTGCCGCGCAGTTCGTTGAACATCTCGAAGGCTTCGCGTTTGTAGGCCACCAGCGGATCAGACTGGCCGATGGCCCGGAGTCCGATCCCCTGTCGCATCTGGTCCATTGCGGTCAGGTGCTCCACCCACAACGCGTCGATGGTGCGCAGCACGACCAGCCGCTCCAGCAGCCGCATGCCGTCGGCGCCGGTCTCCAGCTCTTTGGCGTCATAGAGGCGTTCGGCGTGGTCCAGCAGCAATTCTTCGAGTTCTTCGCGGGTCATGAGGCGAACGCCCTCCTCGGTCAGGTCCGCCACCGGGGGCATCACCGCACCGAGTCCGGCGAACAGGCCTTCCGCATTCCAGTCGTCGCTGTCGTTGCCCTGGAGGTGCTCGTTGAGGAGGCGCTTAATCTCGTCGGTGACCATGCCGAACACATTGGCCCGCAGGTCAGCGCCCAACAGCACCTTCTGGCGCTCGCCGTAGATCGTCTCGCGCTGGGTGTTCATCACATCGTCGTAGTCGACCAGATGCTTGCGAATGTCGAAGTTGTGGCCTTCGACCTTGGTCTGGGCATTTTCGATCGACTTGCTGACCATGCCGTGCTCGATGGGAACGTCATCCTCAAGGCCGAAGCGGTCCATCAGGCTCTTGATGCGGTCACCGCCGAAGCGTCGCATGATGTCGTCTTCCAGCGAGATGTAGAAGCGCGACGAGCCCGGATCGCCCTGGCGGCCCGCCCGGCCGCGGAGCTGGTTATCGATGCGACGCGCCTCGTGGCGTTCGGTGCCGATGATATGCAGGCCGCCCAGTTGGACCACCTGCTCGTGTTCTTCGGCGCAGCGCGCCCGGGTATCCGCCAAGATGGCGGCGTAGGCGTCGGGGTCGGGGTCGCTGTCGGGTTCGATCCCCCGGCTCATGGCTTCTTGAAGCGCCATGCCATCGGGGTTGCCGCCCAGCAGGATGTCGGTGCCGCGTCCCGCCATGTTGGTGGCAATGGTCACCGCGCCCACCCGTCCGGCCTGAGCCACAATGGCGGCCTCGTACTCGTGGAACTTGGCGTTCAACACCTGGTGCTCAACGCCCTGGCGGGAGAGCAGTTCGCTCAAGTATTCCGAGTTTTCGATGGTCACAGTGCCCACCAGCACCGGACGCTTCTCCTGGTACATCTCGACGATCTCTTCGACCACCGCCTCATACTTGGCCTTCTGGGTCTTGTAGACCAGGTCCGAGCCGTCCTGCCGGCCCGCGGGGCGGTTGGTGGGGACGACCACCACCTCGAGTTTGTAGATCTTGTGGAACTCCTCCGCTTCGGTGAGCGCGGTGCCGGTCATGCCGGCCAGCGTGTCGTAGAGCCGGAAGTAGTTCTGGAAGGTGATGGTGGCGAGGGTCAGGCTCTCGCGCTGAACCTGGACCCCCTCTTTGGCCTCCACCGCCTGATGGAGCCCGTCCGACCAGCGGCGCCCCGGCATCTGGCGCCCGGTGAACTCGTCGACGATGATCACCTGGCCGTCCTTGACGATGTAGTCCTTGTCCCGTTTGAACAGCACGTGCGCCTTCAGGGCGCTCTCCACGTAGTGGGTGATCTGGTAGTGTTCCGGGTCGTACAGGTTCTCGATGTGGAGCCAGTTTTCCATTTTGTGGACGCCCGCCTCGGTCAGGCTCACCGAGCGCGCCTTCTCGTCCACGCGGTAGTCCGCCTCGGCTTTGAGCATGGGGGCGAGACGGCTCAGGGTCTGGTACTGGTCAGTCGATTCCTCGGCTTGGCCGCTGATGATGAGCGGGGTGCGCGCTTCGTCAATGAGGATGTTATCCACCTCGTCGACGATGGCGTAGTTGAGTTCCCGCTGGACACATTGCGAGAGGTCCACTGCCATGTTGTCCCGGAGGTAGTCGAAGCCGAACTCGTTGTTGGTGCCGTAGGTAATGTCGGCGTCGTAGGCCTCCCTGCGCGAGATGGGCCGGAGGTGGTTGTAGCGGGGGTCCTCCACGCTGTAACCGGGGTCGTACATGAACGCAGCCTCGTGCTGGATCGACGCCACCGAGAACCCCAGCAGGTGGTACACCGGGCCCATCCACTGGGCGTCGCGCTTGGCCAGGTAGTCGTTGACCGTGATCACGTGGACGCCGTCGCCCGACACTGCGTTGAGGGACACCGGGAGCGTGGCAACCAGCGTCTTGCCCTCGCCGGTCTTCATCTCGGCGATCTTCCCGTGGTGCAGCGCCATGCCGCCCATCAACTGGACATCGTAGTGGCGCTGGCCGATGGTGCGGCGGGCGGCCTCGCGGACCGTGGCGAACACCTCCGGCAGTAGGCGCTCCAGATCGGTTTCGCCACCCTCCACCTGGACCCGGGATCGGGCCACGAGCGCCCTTAACTCGTCGTCGGTCATCGCCTGGACGCGGGGTTCCAGAGCGTTGATCTCGGCGACCACGGGCCGCAGGCGGTTGATCTCGCGTTCGTTGGAATCGACGAGTTTATTGAGCCACTTGAACATGGGTGAGACCTGGGTTACTGCCCCTACTCCTCGAACATGGCGCCCACCGACTGGGCGGTGTTGATGCGGTGGATGGCCTCGCCCAACAACGAGGATATCGGAAGGACGGTGATCTTGGGATGCCGCTTCTCGGGGGGCAGCGGAATGGTATCGGTGATTACCAGCTCCTGCAGCTCGCTGCGGGCGATGCGGTCGATGGCGGGGCCGGAGAACACGCCGTGGGTGGCGCAGGCATAGACCCCCGCCACACCGTTGGACTTGAGTACGCCCACCGCCTCAAGCAGCGTCCCGGCGGTATCGATCTCATCGTCCACGATGATGGCGGTCATGCCCTCCACCTCGCCGATGATGTTCAGTGCCTCCGCGTGGTCGTTGTTATGAAGGCGGCGTTTTTCGATGATGGCCACCGGCGCATTGAGCCGTTCGGCGAAGTTGCGGACTTTCTTGGCGCCGCCAATGTCCGCCGCCACCACCACCGGGTTCTCGAACCGCTTTTCCCGGAAGTGGCGGGTCAGCATATACAGGGCGGTCAGTTCATCCACCGGGATGTTGAAGAAGCCCTGGATTTGCCCGGCGTGCAGGTCGACCGTGATGATACGGTTGGCGCCCGCGGTCTGCAGCAGGTCCGCAATGAGGCGGGCAGTGATCGGGACGCGGGGCTGGTCCTTCTTATCCGTGCGGGAGTAGCCGTAATAGGGGAGCACCGCCGTGATGCGGCCGGCCGAAGCCCGCTTTGCCGCATCGATCATGATGAGCAGTTCCATGATCCCCTTGTTCACCGGGGAACTGGTGGGCTGCATGATGAACACATCGTGCTGGCGGACATTCTCGTTGATCCGCACGAAGATGTTCTCGTTGCTGAACTCAAACACGTCGGCCGAACCAAGGGGGATGCCGAGGTAGTCGCACACCGATTGAGCGAGACCCTGATGGGTGTTTCCGGTAAGGACGGAGAGGGGCAGCGCGCGGAACATGTCGTCACCCTGAATCAAACGGAGGTCCCCCTTGGCGGCGTGGCGTGGCTGACAAGGCCAGTGTAGCATAGGGCGCTGTGCCCAGAGTAGGGCTCATCAAGCCCATCAGGAGTCTGGATTGAGGCCCGGCTTAGCCTTATTTGAGGCCCTTGAGGAAACCCATCACCGCGCCGTTGAAGGCCTGGGGCGCCTCCATCGGCGCCATATGCCCGGCGTCCGGGATCATGAGGAAGCGGGCGTTGGGAATGCCTCGGACCAGGTCCGCGGCGATCTGGTGGAACTCCGGGAGGTCCCGCTCGCCCACCACCACCAGCGATGGCGCCGCCACCCGTCCCAGTGCCGCGGGGATGCCCTCGGTTTTATTGTGGGCGGGATTCCGGTTCTGCCAATGCCAGCCGGTGTACGCCGCCAGCATGGCCTCCATGGCCGGTGCGACCGCCGGGTTGTCCATGGCGGGAGCGAACAACCCATGGCTCCCCCAGATCCGCCGGGCTCCCGCCACATCCCCCGCTCGTCCCGCCCGGGAGAGCAGGGGAAAGACGTCGCCGAAATCGGTCGACCAAGGCCGCCCGGGCAGGGTCGAGTCGACCAGGACCAAACCTGCAATCATCTCTGGGAAGGCCAGCGCGAAGTCCAACGCCACACCGCCGCCGAGGGAGAGCCCGACCACGTGGGCCCGCTTCACTTTCAACTGCTTCAACAGCGCCTGCAGGTCCGCTGTCAGGCTGTAATCGCCGTCTGGCAGCGATGAGCGGCCGTAACCGCGCATGTCGTACTGCAGCACCTGAAACGACGCTGCAAACGGCTCGAACTGGCGCTCCCACATCCGCTGGTCCAAGGTGTGCCCGTGGATCAGGACCACAAGGTGACCGGAACCCATCATCTCGTAGCGGATTTGGGCTCCGTTCACTTCGGCGAACCCCAGTTCGTGCTTCATAACGTCTCCCGCTCCGCCGTGGACGTCCCTCGCTACACTCTGGCTTCCGTCTCGTTGTCACCGCCGGGGATGCCGCCCACCCACAGGGGCTTGCCCAGGCGGCGAGACAGCCACAAGCGGAGTTGCTGGTTGACCCAGCCGCCACCCAGGTAGACATCGGCAATCATGCTGATCCCATCCCAATGCAGATGACCGTTGGGCTGGTACTCCACCGGCCGGTCCAGCACCAGTGAGCGGTTGATATCGAGGCAGGCGTCGCCCAGGGGCGTCCCCAACGAGGGCGCCCAGACGTTGGTGTAGCGGATCTGGACGTTGCCGTCCACCACTATGGTGTCGCCGCTCAACACGGCGGTACAGGTTCCGGTGCGCAATGCTTGCTCCTGAGAGACCGAATAAGCGGGCAACCCGACCGGACACATTCGAACCCAATGGTAACGTACCGCGCAGTCAGACGCCAGAACCGATCAGAAACCCACGAGTTCACATTCGGGGCTCGGATGTGGGGGTGCAGGGGGCAAAGCAAAGCCATCCTGCCGGGGCCTGGAGGTGTTCCCCCAGAAACAAAATCATTCTATTTTTTGGGGGGTGGGGCGCACGATTGAGCGGCGATCCGTCAAGTGTGAAGTTACTCGGAAGCGCGGCATGCGCCCGTTGAACCTGAGCGTTTGGCCTTCACACCCACTCGCATCCTCAGCAATCCGTGCGAATCCGTGGAAAAACTTCAGGTCCGTCAGGCCACGTGGGCCGCCGCCGCTGCCACCACTAGGACGAGCGCCTGGGACACTTCGTTGATGGCGCCGTAGCTGTCGCCGGTCAGGCCGGGAAGCCGCATCAGCAGCAGACGCGCCGCAAGCAATGAGACGACGGCAGTTGCCAGCATTGCCAGACCTCCGAACGGCCCCGCCACCAGGAGGCTGGCGCCCAAGGCGAACAGCGTGCCGCCGAGGACCGACGGGACGAGATGGCCCTGCTTGAACGCAAGGCCCATTCCCTGGCCCCGGCCATAGGGGAAGGTCAATAACACCAGGGCGACGGCCCAGCGGCTCTGGACCCCCATGAGCAGCAATGCGGGCGGCCAGGCGCGGGCCGGCAGGCTGCTCAGGGCAGCGTACTGCAAGAGCAGCACCGAGGTTACCCCTGCCACGCCAAAGCCACCCACCCGGCTGTCCCGCATGATCTCGAGCCGCCTTAACGGCGAGGGCGCTGTCGCGAAAAACCCGTCGCAGGTATCGGCGAGGCCATCGATGTGGAGACCTCCCGTGACGGCGAGCAGCGTCAGGATGACGATCGCGGCCAAGACGGCCGGAGGAAGCCATGGCTGCAATGCCGCCGTCAGGGCAGCCAGGAGGATACCGATTAGGAATCCAACCGCCGGGAAATAACCGGGCGCCGCCGCCAGCGAGCCGGGGGTTGAGCTTCCGGGGACGGGAAGTTGGGTGAGGAAGCCGGCCGCGGCAAAGAATGACCTCATGGGATCGACTGCAACGTCAGGGGCTGCTGCCGGCCACGGCTACTCAGCCGCGTCCGGAGGCGTATCGGTGGCTTCGGAGACCCCCGCGCCGTCGAAGGTCGCCATTTCCGCCAGCAGCTTGGCTGAAGCTTCGATGATTGGAAACGCCAGAACGGCGCCGGTCCCCTCCCCAAGACGCAGGTTCAGGTCCAGCAGCGGCTCCAGCCCCAACCACGCCAGCGCCGCCCGGTGCCCCTGCTCCACCGACCGGTGGCTCGCGATGCAGTAGTGCGGCGCCAGGGGCTGAATGGCCCCGGCCACCACGCCCGCGGCGCCGGAGATGAACCCGTCCAGCACCACCGGCACCCGGTGTGCCGCGGCGCCCAGAATGACTCCCACCAACGCCCCGATCTCGAAGCCTCCGACGCTGGCCAGCACGTCAATGGGCTTCTGTGGATCGGGTGCGTGCAGGGCGAGCCCGCGCCGGATCACGTCGACCTTGTGGCGCCATACCTCGTCGGTAACCCCGGTGCCGCGCCCGGTCACCGTTTCCGGCGTTTCGCCGGTGAACACAGCGACCAGGGCGCTCGACGCGGTGGTGTTGGCGATACCCATCTCACCGGTCGCCACCAGGTCGAGTCCCCGCCGGACCTCCCCTGCGACGATCTCGATGCCGGTGGCGATGGCTGTCTCGGCCTGGGACCGGCTCATCGCCGGACCGGTGGTGAAATCGGCCGTTCCCGGCCCGATGCGGCGGCTCAACAACTCCGGGTGGGCGGGCAACGCGGTGGCCACTCCAAGGTCCGCCACCACCAGCCGGGCGCCGGCGTGACGTGCCAGCACGTTGATCGCAGCGCCGCCGCCGAGGAAGTTGAGCACCATCTGCGCGGTCACCGCCTGCGGATACGCGCTCACCCCCTGGGCGGCCACCCCATGATCGGCGGCGCATACCACGACGGCCCTCCGAGGGAAGCCCAGGGGGACCCGGCCGGTGATGCCCGCCAATTGGATGGAGAGCGCTTCGAGCCGCCCCAACGCACCCAGCGGCTTGGTCAGGCGGTCCTGGCGGTTGCGCGCTTCGGCCATCGCTGCCGCATCGAGGGGACCGATGGCCGCGACGGTGGATTTGAGGACCTGCAACATTGAACGGAACTCCCGGAACCCAACTATTGGCTAGGAAACTAATTGGGTGAAGATGCAGGAACACTACCCTGCGGATGTGCCGGGAAGCCGCTGCTCCATCATGTCTGCCACCAACCGTTCTTCCACCGAGGCCTCCGCGCGCAGCCCGTCGATGGCTCCAAGGGCATCTCGTGGCTCGCGGTTTTGGCTCAGCTTGAACTTGCCTTCGAAGCGGGTTATCGGCAAGGTGAAGGCTACGATACCCCGCGCCATGCTCTTGAAGTACTCATCTGGAAGGCTATCTATGCTCCAAGGCGGCTCCCTTCCCGCCTCGTACGTCCGAACCATCGCAGCCAAGACTTCTCGGGTTGCGGAGGCAGCGTCGACGATGCGGGGGAACCCGTAAGCATGGACGGCGGCGTAGTTCCATGTCGGGACGCTCGGCTCGGTCTCATACCACGCGGGGGAGATGTAGGCATGCGGCCCCTGGAAAATGACCAGCGCTTCGTGGGCGCCGTCGAAGTTGTGCGATTGCTGGTTGGCGCGCGCCAGATGCCCAACCAGGACGCCGTTCCCGTTGTCGGTTTCGAGCAGCAGTGGGATGTGGCTCGCGTTGAGCACACCGCCATCCGAGGTGATCAGCGTCGCAAAGCTGTGAACGTGGATGAAGGCGTGCAACTGTTCCGCGTTGCGTTCAGCAAACGCGTCAGGGATGTACATAGGCTATGCCGGAGTAACTACTCAGTCTTCGGGAGACGAGTTGGCGCCGGGAGGCGATAACAACTGTACAGCTACCCCACCCCACCCCAGAAAAAGAGAGAGTTTGTTGTTGGGGGTCACCCCCAACAACCCCCGGCAAAGGGCGGCTGCCCTCTGCACGCCTGCTTCGAAGGTCTCTGACCCATGATCTCTGAGCAGTTACATACCGGGGGGTCATTGCGATCCGTCCGTTCGCGTCCAGGGGCGCCGGCCCAACCCAGATGACCGGGCGGAGTAGTCGGCCATGGAGCCAGCGGGTGTGGCGGTCGAGTTCGCGGCCGGGGTGGCCGGTGGCGCCGCAGTAACCGTAGCCGTGGATGACGGCGGAGCGGCCTGCGCCGGCGAAACCGTGGGCACCGAGGTCGCGGCTGAGGCAGGCGCTGCGGTTCCCGTCCTGAAGGTGAAGGTGGCCGACCACTCCGCGGCTTTCCCATCGCCCTGCACCCTGGGCCGGACCCGCCAGAAGTAGCCCGTTTTGGGCTCCAAGGGGAAGGCCGCCGGCACCAGGTAGCTGTTCGGCGGGGTGCCGACGCCGCCATGGATCAGGGCACCGTACACCATTGCGCTCGCCGTGGCCGGATTGACGTTGAAGGCCGAGTCCCGGCTCAGATTGACCTCGAAGTAGAACACATCGCTGCGGTTGACCGACCACTGCAGCGATGGCGTCAGGGTCGAAACCGCCGTTCCGAGGCCGGGCGCAACGGGGTTGGCGACCAGGCCCGGAAGCGCCGGCGTCCGGAAGGCGCTCTCTCCCCATGGGCTCCATGACTGGTCATCCAGACTCACGGATTGGGTGGCCGGTGACGTTCGGACCCGCCAGTTGTAGGTCATGTCCGGCAGCAGACCGTACCAATTCGGCGGCGCCGGGATGGCGAAGGAGGTCTCGGGGCTGCCCAGGTGCACATTGACCCCGGGGCCGTCGTTGTTGAAGGGGACCACCTGCAGGTGCACCTGAGTCGCCATGGCCCCGTTCTCCCATCCCAGCGTGGTCCCGAAAGAGGGCAGTGTAGCCCCCGGCGATGGCGCAATGAGGACTGGGGCGGTGATGACCGGCGACGGCGCCGGTGTGGCGCCCGTCACGACCACGGCTCCCTTCATGAACGGGTGAATGTCGCAGAAGTACTCGAAAGTGCCGGGGCTCTTGAACGTAAAGGTGAACACTCCGTCGGTCGCCATCACTCCGGAGTCGAAGGGCCCAGCGCTGGCCGTTACGGTGTGAATTACGCCGTCCTTGTTGCTCCAGGTGACCTGCGACCCCGAGGGCACGGCGACGGACGGCGGTTTGAAGGCGAACCCCTGGATGGTCACCGGCGCCACCGTTTCGGCAGCGGTGGGTCCGGGGTTGCCGGCGGTGGTGGCGAACAGGACGAACAGCGCCGCCGCCGCGACGAAAAACGGCAGACCTCTGGGCAGCACGGCTGTCGTCATTGCGCCGCGGTGGCGAGGGGAAGATCGATCCTGTAGGGGGCCAGCACTGCCTTGATCTGTTCCGCGGTCTTTTCATCCGGCTCGACCAGCGGGAGGCGCGGGCGTCCAACACCGAACCCGATGTGGTTCAACAGGTACTTCAACGGGATGGGATTCGCCATTACGAACAGGGAGTTCACCAGAGGCTGCAGGTGCTGATGGATGGCCGCGGCCCGCTGGTGGTCGCCGGCGAAGTGGGCGGCGATCATCTCCTTGATCTGAAGCCCCGTCAGATGCGCCGCCACGCTCACGACGCCGTGGCCCCCCATCGCCAGGATGGGGAGGGTATCGCTGTCGTTTCCGCTCCACACTTTGAAGCCTGGAGGCGCGCCCTGCAGGACACGGGTGATCTGCTCGTAGTTGGCGCTGGCCTCCTTGACCCCGACGATGTTGCTTATCCCGGCGAGCCGGAGGGTCGTGGCGGCTTCCATATTCCGCACCGTGCGGGAGGGTACGTTGTAGAGGATGCAGGGTTTGGAGGTGGCTGCCGCGATGGCCTTGAAGTGCTGGTACAAACCCTCCTGGGGAGGGTTGTTGTAATACGGAACCGTCAGCAGGAAGGCGTCGACCCCCAGGTGGTCCGCCTCCCGGGTCAGTTCGATGCTCTCGGCGGTGTTGTAGTTGGTGGTGCCGGCGACGACCGTGGCGCGACCGCCCACGGCGTCTTTCACGGCGGCGTACATCCCGAGCTTCTCCTCGGTGCTGAGGGTCGGAGACTCGCCGGTGGTGCCGGTGACGACCAGCCCTTCCGAGCCAGAGTCCACCAGGGCCTGGGCCAAGCGCTTGGCCTGGCGGTAGTCCACGGCCCCTCGGCCGTCGAAGGGAGTGACCATTGCTGTGATGAGCCGGCCTATTTCGGTCATGTCCTGCCTCCCCCACGCCCGCATCCGGCGGGTGTCGCTAGTCTGCGTATTCTACTACCACGACCCGGTGGGGGGCCACTGGGGGGCGTAGCAACTATTTGTACATCAGGGTAACCTCAGGGGAATCCGGATCGTAGATCGGGGCGGCGGGGCGTTGCCTGAGGCCCTCGAAGGCACCGAGGAGGGGAAACGCGCGGTCTCCAGCGACTGATGTCCGTTGACACGCGGCCTGCGGTGCCTTCGACAGGCTCAGGCAACGCCTCCATCAGTTAGGACTGCCAAACATCTACGACAACTTGGTGCACACCCAGCGGGTCTCACCCAACCAACCCCAACAGCCGGTCGAGGCCGAACACCATGTGGTCCAGCTTCATCACCTCCCGGACCGCGATCAGCACGCCGGGCATGTAGCACTCCCGGTTCAGCGTGTCGTGGCGCAGCCGCAGCGTCTGCCCGGCGCTGCCGAACACCACCTCCTGGTGGGCCAGCAGTCCCGGCAGCCGCATGCTGTGCAGCGAGATCCCGCCGACGGTGCTGCCGCGCGGGTGGGGCAGCGTCTCTTTGAGCGTCTGGGGAGTGGTGAACGGTCCGCCGTGGGCGCGGCTCATCATCTGGGCGGTGGCGATGGCGGTGCCCGAGGGGGCGTCGGCCTTAGCGTCGTGGTGCATCTCGATGATCTCCGCGTGGTCGAAGAAGCGGGAGGCGACCGCCGACAGGTGCATGAGCACCACTGCCCCCAGGGCGAAGTTGGGAGCGATGAGGCCTCCCAACTTCGCCGCCGCGCAACGGGCGGTCAGGTCTTCCACCTCCGACGAAGTGAGGCCGGAGGTGCCGATCACCGGCCTTACGCCCTGATCGATGGCGGCTCTGGCCACAGCCACGGCGTAGGGGGCGCTGGTAAAGTCCACCACCACGTCCGGGCGCAGCCGGTGCAGCAGGCTTTGGGCGTCGGTGGCGAGGGGAATCAGTCCGGAACCATCGGGCAGCGCCAGAAACTCCTCTTGGGCGTGGCGCGACACCGCTCCGATGGGCTCAAGGTCTGGCGCTTTGCAAAGCGCCAGCAGCGTCTCCTTGGCCATCTTGCCCGATACGCCGGTCACCACCACGGTTGTCGCCATCGCACCCCTCCCGCGGGATAGGTTGGTCTCAGTATATGCGAGGGGTTCGCCGGTCCCGGCCGGAAAACGCCATCGGGGGCCATTATGGTGGCCCCCGATGTTCTTGGTTTAACTGTTACCGGTCAATAAGACCGGGGCAGGCGCGGGCCGCCCTACCGGCGGTCGCCGCGGGGCGGGCCGCCTGGCCGGCCGCCGCCGAAGCCGGGTCGGGGCCGGTCGCCGCCGCGGGGGCCGTCGAAGCGGCGGGGTGGTCCACCCTCACCGCCGGCCGCCACCGGCCTCGGTTCGCCCTCGCCGCCCTCGCCGTCGTTCCGGGCGCCGCCTTCCGCGCTCTCCATCGCGGCCCGGCGGGAGAGGTTGATGCGCCCCATGCGGTCGATCTCGATCACCTGGACCATGATCTCGTCGCCCACGTGGACCACGTCTTCGACGCTGTTGACCCGGTAGTCGGCCAGTTCGCTGATGTGGACCATGCCCTCTTTGCCGGGAGCGATCTCGACGAACGCGCCGAAGTTCATGGTGCGGGTCACCTTTCCGGTGTACACCTGGCCGGGCTCCACCTCTTTGGTGAGGGCCTCGATCATGCGGATGGCCTTGTTGGTGCCCTCTTCACTGGTGGAGCCGATAACCACCGTGCCGTCGTTGTCGACGTCGATGGTGACCTTGGCCTCTTCGGTGATGGACCGGATGGTCTTGCCGCCGGGGCCGATGAGGAAGCGGATCTTCTCGGGATCGATGGAGATGGTGGTGAGGCGGGGGGCGTAAGGGCTCAGGTTGGAGCGGGCTTCCTGGATGGTTTCCATCATCTTGCCCAGGATGAACATGCGCCCATCTTTGGCCTGCGCCAGCGCTTGCTCCAGCACCGGGAATGGCAGGCCGGCCACCTTGATGTCCATCTGCAACGCCGTAATCCCGGTGGAAGTGCCGGCCACCTTGAAGTCCATATCGCCCATGTGGTCTTCCATCCCGGCGATGTCGGTCAGCACCGCAAACCGGCCGTCATCGTTCATGATGAGGCCCATGGCAACGCCGGATACGGGGGCGACGATGGGGACACCGGCGTCCATCAGCGAAAGCGTGCTGCCGCACACGCTGCCCATGGAGGTGCTGCCATTGGAGGAGATGGCCTCGGAAACGATGCGGATGGTGTAGGGAAACGCCTCCTGCTCGGGGAGCACCGCAAAAACGGCACGCTCGGCCAGCGCTCCGTGGCCCAGCTCGCGGCGGCCGGTCCCACCCATACGCCGGACCTCGCCGGTGCTGTAGGGAGGAAAGTTGTAGTGATGGATGTAGCGTTTGCGTTCGTTGGGGCTCAGGTTATCGAGTTTTTGCTGGTCGCCGGGACTGCCGAGGGTGACCACCGATAGGATCTGTGTCTGGCCGCGGGTGAACACAGCGGAACCGTGGGTGCGGGGCAGCAGCCCCACTTCGCACCAGATCGGCCGGACCTCGGTGGTGGCGCGGCCGTCGGGGCGCCGCCCCTGGTCCAGGATGTTGGAGCGCATCTGGCGCTTCAGTTCTATCTGGAACACCGCCAGCACATCTTCTTCCGTGAACTCGCCCTCCAACTGCATGACCATTTGTTTGGCCATCGCGTTCAGGTCGTCTTCTCGCTCGGCTTTGCCCAGCATGGCCACGGCTGCCGCCATGCCGTCCCGGATGCGGGGGGCGATCGCCGCCGCCACTACGGGATCGAGTTTCGGCTCGGCCACCGTCACCTTGGGCTTCCCGGCCAGGCCGATCAGCTCCTGGATCATGCCGATGATCTCCCGGTTCACTTCGTGCCCGAACCGGATCGCGTCCAGCATGGTGGACTCGGGAACCTGCTTGGCGCCCGCCTCCACCATGACCACCGCATCCGAGGAGCCGGCCACGATGAGATCGATCAGGCTTTCGTCGACCTCGTTGTACGTTGGATTGGCGACGAACTGCCCGCCCTTCAGCCCGACGCGGACCCCGCTCACCGGGCCGTTGAAGGGGATGCTGGAGAGGCCGAGCGCGGCGGAGGCGCCCACGATGCCCAGGACGTCTGGAATGTTCTCCCGGTCGGCCGAGAGGACCGTGATGACCACCTGGACCTCGTTGTGCAGGGCTTTGGGGAACCGGGGGCGGATGGTGCGGTCGGTGATGCGGGCGGCGAGGGTGGCGTCCAGCGACGGCCGGCCTTCGCGCTTGATGAAGCCGCCGGGTATCTTCCCCGCGGCGTACATCCGCTCCTCGAATTCCACGGTGAGAGGGAAGAAATCGATGCCGGTGCGGGGCTGGGGACTCATGCACGCTGCGACCAAGAGAACGGTGTCGCCGTAGCGAACCATCACTGCGCCATCGGCATTGCCGGCCAGCTTGCCGGTCTGGATGGTGAGGGTCTTGCCGCCGATGACGCGCTCGACTGTATGGACCATTATGAAAACCGTGCCTCCACTCTCAGGGCTACTCGCTGGTGAGAAACCGCGATCGAGGGAGAGGTGAGGGCCGTTCCCGGATGCCGGGGTTGCGAACGGATCTCTTCGGGCCCACCAGGGGGCGGAGGTTGGGAACGGGGAGCGACGGGGTTAGCGGCGCAGGCCCAACCGGGCAATGAGGGTGCGGTAGCGGTCCACGCTGCGGCTATTGAGGTACCTGAGTTGCCGCCGCCGCTGGCCAACTTTCATCAGCAGGCTCCGCCGGGTCTGAAAGTCGTGTTTGTTGGCTTTCAGATGGTCGGTGAGCCGGCGGATCTCGTTGGACAGAATGGCGACCTGTACCTCCGGCGAGCCGGTGTCCCCTTCGTGGGTCTTGTACTCGTCGATGATGGCCAGCTTGTTTTCTTTGGAAAGCATGGTTGTTGGCGCTACCTCAGATGGCTCCTGCGGCGCATTCCCGGCTGCCGCGGCCTCTGGTGTGCTACTTCTCTCCTCTTTCTCTTCTCTTGGCGGAGTATAGCACGCTCTCACCGGGACACGCAACGATCGCGGGCGGCCCCGCCAAGGAGGCCACGCCTCCCTGGACTCTCCCGACCAGTATGAACTCCTGCCGGCTCGGCTCCTCAGAGAAAGGCTGCGCTGGGGATTCGAGGTCCTGCGGTTTACTTGGCCGCTTCGAGCCGCCCCCGGATGGTGGCCGCCATGGCGGCGTCGATCTCCTTGGGCCATGTGCGCTTCAGCGGGTCGCTGACCTTGAAGGTCAGCCGCCCCAGGCCGGTGGTCTCCATCTCGGCCGACTCGCCATCCTGCAGCGGGCCGATGCCCTGATGGTTGGTGCCCAGCAGCAGGATGTCGCCGGGGTTGATGGTCATGATGGTGCTGACGTACGACACACACTCTGAGATCTTGTGGCCCATGTCGTCGGTGCCATAGTTGTGGCGGTCCTGCCCGTCGACCCAGAAGCGGACCTGGAGCTTGTAGGGGTCGGCGATCTCGTCCTTGGTGGTGATGGCCGGGCCGATGGGGCAGAACCCGTCGAAGGACTTGCCGATGTAGGAGTTACCGCCGAACTCGCCACGGGCCGACACGTCGCAGCCGTTGGTGTAGCCGAAGACGTAGTCGTTCCACTGCGCCTCGGGGATGTTGCGGCCGCGTTTCCCGAACACCACCACCACCTCCGCCTCGTGATGGCAGATGCGGAACTCGGCCGGCGGCAGGGTCACGGTGCCGCCGGGATCCAGGATGGCCTCGGGCGATTTGAGGAACACTAGGATCGGCAGCGGCTTCGCCTTGGTGAACTCCAGGTAGTTGACTCCCATGCAGATCACCTTGCTGGGCCGGGGCAGCGGGGCCCGAAGCTTCACACTGCTAAGCGGAACCGTCTTGCCCGAGTTGAGCTGTTGGGTCAAGGTGCCTCGGATGGACTCGAACCCGGTGATGATCCCTTCGATGGTCTCCTGGCCGGTCTTCCCCTGCGGCACCACGCCGGTCAGGTCCACCACCGCGTCGCCCTTGAGCAACCCGGGTTTATAGTCGTCGAACAGGACAAGTTTCATGCGGTGCCTCCTGAAACGTCACGGGGTGCGGCCGGACCGGCCCCTGGGGATGGATTCGAGACGGCCCCGCGGCTGGACGGGGCCAAGTTCGGGTTAATAGTAGAGACGCCCAAAGGGGGTGTCAAGGATTCACCTTCAACCACGATCCACCACCTACCGGTTCGCAGGGGGCTTGCGGGGTCGGGGAGCGGCTCGATTAACTGCTATTCATAGGTTTCAGCACCTCATCAAGGCGGATGGAGCACCAGCGAGGTCTTGGCAACACCGGT
>SHYD01000050.1 GCA_009692945.1 Dehalococcoidia bacterium
CAAGATGTGGTGCGCTGGCGGTCCGCTCCGATTGCGGCCGATTTGGGAAATATACGGCGTTACCGATGGGGCAGTCAAACCCGCACCGACGGAGTAGGAGTTCACAAGTGATGCACTATCGGGCTCAGGAGCGGGAGTGCATGAGGGCGGCAGCCCTCTGCCGGGGGCGTGGTGGTGCCCCACACAGAGAATCCTCCCCTTTTTTCCTGGGGTGGGGGGCGTGCTTCATGGGGCCGGCCCCTGAGTCTGAACTGGTACCGACCGACGCGATCACGGGAGGCCCGGATGGCATGCGCCCGCCTCTCAAAATACCTCCGCTCGCCGAGCCCGGTTGACCTTGGCGGTAACCAGTCGTAGCATACGCTTCGCCTGAACCAAACCGGAGCAATGGGCCGGACACTAAGACTCATGGAGGAGGAACTGCGTGATTTACGATTTCAAGGGTAAGGTGGCCATCATCACCGGCGCCAGCCAGGGGATCGGCCTCGGTTGTGCCGAGGCCTTCGTGCGGGGCGGCGCCGATGTCGCCATCTGCGCCCGCACCCCCGCCAACATCGAGTCGGCCACCCAGCAACTTGAGGCGCTGGCCCAGAGCAGCGGCTCCGGGAGCCGCGTGCTGGGCGTGGTGGCCGACCTTTCCACCGCAGAGGGCGTCGACGGGTTCGTGAAGCAGTCGGCCGAACGCTTCGGGGGCATCGACATCATGGTGAACAGCGCCGGCGGATCTCGATCCGCCCCGTTCCTGGAACTGCCGGACGAGTACCTGACCGAGGCCTGGAACCTGAAGCTGCTGGGCGGCATCCGCATCACTCGGGCGGTGGTGCCCCACATGGAGAAGCGGCCCAACGGAGGGGCGATCATCCTCCTGACCGGTGGATCGAGCGGCCACAATCCTCAGCGAGTCCCGGCCTGGAGCACCAACGGCGCCCAGCGGTCCTGGGTTTCGGCGGTCGCCGGGGACCTGGCCGCCCGCAACGTGACCATCAACCTGCTGATGCCGGGGCTGGTGGCCACGCGGCGCTACACCATCGAGATCGAGCGGCGGGCTAAGGAGTCCGGCGTCTCTTACGAGGAGGCGCTCCAGAAGCAGGTGGCCAACGTCCCCACCAAACACGTGACCACCCCCGAGGAGATCGCCGAACTGGTCGCCTTCCTGTGCACCCGGCCGGTCATCAACCTCACGGGGCACGAGATCTACTGCGCCTACTGATCCCCAGTGGGCGGCGCCGGAGGGGCCGAGAGGGGTGGGACCAGTTATCGGTCCCACCCCTCTCGGCGTCCTTGGCACCCGGCAGGATTACAGCAGACCCATTTTCCGTAACGTGGCCTCGTTCAGGAAGGGGTTGTGCTCCTTCTCCGCTCCGATGTCGCTGGTCGCCCCGTGTCCGGGGCAGACCAGCGTCTCGTCGGGCAGCACCAACAACCGGGCGCGGATCGAGTCCAGCAGCCGGGCCATGGAGCCGCCGGGGAGGTCGCAGCGCCCAACCGAGTTCTGGAACAGCGTGTCGCCGGTGATGGCGACTCCTCCGAGAAGCAGCGTGCATCCGCCGGGGGTATGCCCCGGCGTGTGCGCGACCGTGAGTTCGATCGCGCCAACCGCAATGGTCAGCCCGTCCTGAAGATGGGCGTCGGCCGGGGGCGAGGGGGTCGCCTTCAGGCCGAACCGCTGTCCGGTCGACACGAGGTTGTCGATGATCGCCTGGTCGTCGGGGTGGTACATCAACCGGGCCGCGGGGGCCCGCTCTTTGAAATAGGCGTTGTTGGCGGTGTGGTCGAAATGACCGTGGGTGTTGATGATGTGTTCGAGGCGGAGCCCGCGCTCCTGAATGAAGTCCCACACCGGTTCGCTCTGCATGGCCGGATCGACCAGGAGGGCGGCGTTGCTGGGTTCGTCATAAACCACGTACACGTTATTGGCCAGGGGCCCCACGTCGGTGAAAAGCTGGATCGGCATCGGATGTCCTTTCTGCCCGAGGGTCAGCCGCGCCACCGCTTGCGGTCTGCCCGCGCCCGGCGGTAGTCCTCCGGTGTGTTGAGATCGGTCCGCACCACCGGGTCATCGATCTCGATGAATTCCATCTCCTTCTCGTGCCGCCGCACCACCGCCCGCAGGCCAAGGGTGGCATCCTCCACGGCGCACATTTCGCTGAGCAGCCGCCCCGAGAACGCGGTGGGGTGGCCAAACCGGCCGCGAAACACCGGCATCACGATGGCCCCGGTGCTGGCCCGGGCCGCTGCGATCACCTTCCGGATTACCCGCGCCGGGCGGGGTTGGTCGACTCCCAGCACCAGCACCCACTCCGGGGTGGGGGGGATGACGGCAGCCCCGGCCCGCACCGAACTCGCCCGGCCTTGAGCGTAATCAGGGTTGAGCACGACATCGACTCCCAACGCCTCGACAAAGGGGGCGACACGCCCGGCTCGTGAGCCGAGTACCACCACCACCAGACCGCACCCTGCCCGTTGCAATTGATGGACTTGGTAACCGGCCAGCGGCTCGCCACCCCAGTCCAACAGTGGCTTTGGCGACCCCATCCGGGTAGACTCGCCCGCCGCCAGCAGCAGTCCGGCTATCATATCCGGCGATGCTCCACCGGCCCGCCCGCTTTCACGGCGCGCATCACGTCCGGGAGCAGGGCGCACAGGTCGGAGGCGAGCAGGCCCGCGTCGCCGTGGGCGCGGGCAAAGGCCTCGCCCGCCGCGCCGTGAAGGTAGACCCCCACACTCGCCCCATCGAAGGGCGATGCCCCCTGCGCCATGAGCCCGGCGATGATCCCGGCCAGCACGTCGCCGGTTCCCGCCGAGGCCAGCACCGGGTTGGCGAAGGGGCTCAGTCGCCATCTTCCGTCAGGGGCTGCGATGATCGTATGCGCCCCCTTGAGCACCACCACCAGGCGCCATTGGGCCGCCGCGGCCAGGCCCGCGCCGATCCGATCGGCTTGCACCTCTGCCACGGTGCTGCCCAACAGCCGCGCCATCTCGCCGGGGTGGGGGGTGAGCACTGCACCCTGGGGCAGGCGCTCCCACCATTGGGGAAGGCTGGCCAGGAAATTCAGCGCGTCAGCGTCGATGAGCAATCGGGGCGGCAGGGTGAGATCGCCCAGCAGCAGCCGCTCGACAAAGAGCCTCGTCTCGGGGTGCTGGCCGAGCCCGCACCCCAGGAGCAGCGCATCATACTGCAGCATGGCTGGGACGAGGGTTTCGACGGCGGTCCCCGCGATGGCGTCCTGTCCCGCCGGCTGCAGCGGGAGGTGGGTGGGCTCCGGCAACGCTGCCGCCGCCGCCCGTCCCACCGCTGGGGTTGCCGCCAGTGTGACGAGTCCGGCCCCGGACCGCAGGGCGCCGTGGCAGGCCAATGCCGCGGCTCCGGGGTAGTTGCCACAGCCCGCCACCACCAACGCCCGGCCGAAGGTCCCCTTGTTGGCCTGAGATGGACGCTCCGGGAGCAGCGCCCGGACCCCACCGGCCGTCAGCAGTTCGGCAGTAATCCCGTCCCCCAGGCCATTGGGCAGCCCGATATCGGCGATCTCCAGTGCCCCCACCATTGCGGCGCCAGGGTGGCGGAACAGCCCGGTTTTCGGAAAACCCAGCGTTACGGTCAGGTCCGCCCGGAGTACCGCAGGGTCGGCCGCGCCCGAATCGGCGTCGACCCCAGTCGGAACGTCCACCGCGACCACCTTCAAGCGCGTGTGTGCCCGCGCCGCGCCCACAGCGGCCAGCACCTCTCGTATGGCGCCGGCGAGGGGCCGCGAACGCCCGGTGCCGAGCACGGCGTCGAGCACCGCGTCGGCGCCAGCGAGGCGCGCCTGGAGCATCGCCTCGAACCCCGGCGCATCAGGCGTGACCCACTCGATTCTCCGTTCGGCGACCGCGTTGAAGGTGGCGTCGTCAGAGGGGCGGGGGGCCAGCAAGACGGCGGTGACCACCGCCCCCCAGTCGTGGAGCTGCCGGGCCGCCACGAGTCCGTCTCCGCCGTTGTTGCCGGGCCCCACCAGCACGAGGATTCGCTGTCCCGCCGCGCCGCCCAGGAAGCGTCGCACGCTGCGGGCCACCGCCACACCGGCGGTTTCCATCAGTGACGCGTACGACACGCCGAGTTCGTCGGACCGGCGTTCCAGCACCCGCATCTGATCCACCGACACCAGTTTCAACGGCTTTCCATTCACTCAACTTAACTCAACCGGCCCGATTAACGGACCCGGTCCAGCATGATCAATGCCAGGCCGCGCACCAGGTCGATGTCGTTCCTCGCTGCGTACCCGGCGACCCATAGGGTGGCGAGGGCGTTGGCCCGGCGGAACTCTACGAGGTAGTGGCTGAACGGCCCTGACGAGGTCTTGAATGCGGTGATGCCATCGGAAGGGCTGCCCACGGCGAGCGGAACCGCCTTGAGCACCGTAAGCCTTTCCCGCCGGTAGCGGAGCGCGACGTCGGCGCTGTTCACGTCTCTGAACATTGCCACGCTGCTGCGGATCGCGACGGGGGCTGCTGAATCGGCGTTCAGTTGCGGCCGCCAGTAGGCAGTCGTCGCGCCGGAAATGAATCCCCACTCCTGGAAGCGTCTCAGGAGGTCAACGGGGTCACTCCAGGTGTCGGCCGCCAGTTCGGGCGTGAGTTTTCCCGTCGCAGCCGTCAGCGGTTCGAAATTGCGAGATAACGGCAGCACTTCATCCAGCAGCAGGACCCCCTCGCTGGGACCGCGCTCCAGGATCGTTGGTCCCGTGGGCGCGGGCCGGAACAAGCCGAAGGGCAGCGAAAACCCCTCTCCCGCGCTGGCCGTGGCCGCCGCGGTTGGGGCCGCGGCGGGTGCTTTCACCGGTTCGGGCCGGGTCACCCAGGGTTCGGACCCTTGCGGCGGCGCGGCCCCTGAAACCACGGCCAACCCGAAAGTGAGCCCGGCGATGAGTGCAATGAGCGTGAAGGCCCGCTCCGGGCTCGGGATCCACAGATCAGCGCCCAGTCCTGCGGCCCAGCCCGGGATCCTAGCCCGCACCACCCACCACCGAGGCGATGGCGAAATCCTTGGAGTGGGTCAGGCTGATGGCGAAGTCCTGAAGCCCCAGGAACCGGGCTCGCTGCTCAGCGCGTCCGTGGAGAAACACCAACGGCTTCCCACCCCGCATTGGCAGCACCTCGATCTCACGCCACCCTACGCCCCGGACCCCCGTCCCCAGCGCCTTCATCACGGCTTCCTTGGCGGCAAACCGCACCGCCAACTCGGGGACGCGGCCCCGGCAGTAGCGGACTTCGTTTTCGGTGAAGACTCGATCGAGGAAGCGGGCGCCCCATCGTTCGAGCGCGGCTTCAATCCGGGTGATTTCGATGATGTCAACGCCAACGGTATGCATGGGCGGTTTGGCGGGGCAGCGGTTGCTGCTTGTGTCGCGCGTTGCTCGAGGCGTCAGGGCGCCTGCGGTGAAACGCTGGGCGCGGGGGAAGGGGCAGCTGCGGGCGGCAGCGGGGTCAGGTTTTGCGTGTTCACGCTGACCCGGATCAGCGTGTCTTCAGGGGTCAACTGGCGAGCGATGTCCAAGCCGTCGGTGACCCGTCCGAAGACGCCCAGGTTCACCGGCCCTGGGGGCTGAGTGGCAAGAGTGACGGCAAACCGGCTGCCCGCCTTGCCAGATGGGTCGGCCACGAAGGTGAGCGACCCAATGGGTACCGGCTGGCGGGCCTCCGGCAGGTCCATGCTGTAGCCGGGGCCACCGGTTCCATCGGGATTCAGGGCGCCCATATCCACCCGGGTATTGGCGCTCACCTGGTTCAGCTTCTGGCCGGTGCTGTAGAACCCCTGGTTGGTGAGGAACAGGAAATTGTTCACCAGTTGGGGAGCGTCGGCCGCGGCCAACTCCGCACGTATCAGCCCCTTGGAGGTCTGAATGACGGCGGTGTATTTGACCGTGTCCTTGACCGCCATGGTGGGCGGCGCTGCCCAGGACCGCACGGGGGCCGGTGTGGGGGCGGGGGTGGCATCAACTTGAGCCGTTGCAATGGCGGCTGCGGTCGGATTGCCGGTCAAATAGACGGGAACCACGATCACGGCCACCAAGAACAGGGCCACCACCAAGTACAGCACGCGCCGACGCGTGAAACCTGCGATCAGCCGCCGGTGCCAGGGGCTGGGGGAACCGCCGCGCCGGGCGGCGAGTGCCCTGCGGATTCGGTGTTGGAGCCGCTGCCGTTGAGATTCGCGCCGTACGCGCCTCGTGTCGCTCACGCTGGTCGGCTAAACCTTGTCAGATAGAGTGACGAAAAGGGACAAAATGGTACCCCTGGAGCGACTCGAACGCTCGCAACCGGCTCCGGAGGCCGGTGCTCTATCCTCTGAGCTACAGGGGCACGTCGAGGGCGGGCAAGCCCCGCCCTCGTCTGGTGGAACGGCCGGTCAGTGGCCGCCGCAGCCGCACCCGGATGAGTTGGGGTTGGTGATAGCGAAGCCCTGCCGCATGTCGGACACCACGTAATCGATCATGGCGCCGTCGAGCGTGGGGCCAGCTTCCTTGTTCACTACAACCGATACGCCGTCGTGGTCGAACACGTCGTCTTGATCGGTAATGTTATCGTCGAACCCCATGCCGTAGTGGACCGCGCCGCAGCCGCACTGGCCCTTGACAAAGACGCGCACCCCCACGTTCTCCATGCTCTGGGTTTCCATGATCTGCCGCAGTTGCGTAACCGCGGTTTCAGTAACAGTTACCATTTCTGGCTCCTTTCTCCGTCGTGGCCTCGTTGCATTGTCCAGTATAAGCGAAAGCCCGGCGCTTGTGCGCCTACTGCTGCGCCGAGTAATTATCCACTCCTGAACCGATTGCCCTTCAATGTGAACTCGTACTGCGCTGTTACTGCTGGGCCTGCAAGGCCCGGTACACTTTCTCGGATGTCACGGGCAGGTCGTTGATCCGGACGCCGACCGCGGCGAACACCGCGTTTGCGATGGCTGCCGCGGTTGGTACGTTGCTGGACTCCCCGATACCCTTGGCGTTGTAGGGCGCCGGTCCCGCCTTGTGCTGTACCAACACGGTTTCCAGTGGAGGCATGTCTTTGGTGACGGGCAGCTTGTAGTCGCCCAGGTGCGGGTTCAGGAGCCGCCCCTCCTCCAACATCAACTCTTCGGTCATGCCGAAACCGATGCCCCAGGCCAGCCCGCCGTCGATCTGGCCCTGATGGTAGATGGGGTTGATGATGGTGCCGACGTCATGGGCGGAGACCACCCGGGTGATCTTCACCTGCCCGGTTTCGCGGTCCACCTCCACCTCCACCATCTGCACCGTGAAGCATGCGATGCCCGAGGTCGATCCGGGATCATGGGTCACCTCGTGACGCAACGTGCCCCCGGCATCCCCCGCGGCGCGGCGGGCGACGTCATCGAAGCTGACCGACTTGCCGCCACCGGAGAAGCGCTCCACTCCGACGGTGACCTGTTCGGAAGGGATTCCCAACAGCGCCGCCGCGGTGGTTACCAAGGAGGCGCGAGTGGCCTGCGCCACCAGCATCGCGGTGTTGCCATGGGTGTTGGTGACGCGGCTGCCGCCGACCCCGTCGTCGCTCTTCACGCCATCGGTATCGACGATGGTGACGCCCACCCGCTCCAGCGGGACGTTCAGTTCCTCGGCCACGATCTGCTTCAGGATGGTGTGGGCGCCCGTCCCCGTATCCGGGGCCACGGTGATCAGGGTGACGTTGCCGTTGCGGTCTACGGTGATCACCTGGGTGGACGAGCCGCTGCCCACGTGCCGGTTGTAGATGCCAAGGCCCCGGCCCATGTTCGGCCGCGGGGTGGGGCTGCCCCATTTGGAGGCGTCTTTCAGTGCCTGAAGGGTGTCCTTCAGGAACACGTCGTGCATCACTTCACCGGTGGGTGACTGCTCGCCCTCGCCGATGGCGTTCTTCATCCGCATCTCCCAGGGATCGATGCCCAACTCGTGGGCTATCATGTCGATGTGGGACTCGATGGCGAAGGTCACTTGGGGCGACCCGGGCGCCCGCACGTGGCCGCGGGGCACGTTGTTGGTGTAAACGCCGATGTTTTCAAGGCGCACATGCGGGATCAAGTAGTTGCCGGCCGCCTCGGTGCCCCCCGGCACCCAGCCCGCGGGCAGGAATGCCTGGTAGGCGCCGGTGTTCCAAACGCAGCGGGCGTGGTGGGCCACGATGCGGCCGTCGTTCATGACGCCGGTCCGCAGCGTTATGATGCCGGGGTTGCGTGGATTCGCCGCCTGCAGTTCCTCGGTGTAGCGCATCACGATCTTCACCGGACGCCCGCTTGCCTTGGCGAGGTAGTAGGCCACCGGAGCGTCCATCAACGAACCCTTCCCACCGAAGTCGCCGCCGATATGGCGGGCGCTGACCACAATCTGTTCCTGGGGGATGCCCAGCAACCACGAGAGTTGGGCGCGGGCGGTGTGTGGCGTCTTCACCGATATCCAGGCGTGCAGCCGCCCCGCGTCGTCGATGTTCATCACGGTGGCATGGGGTTCCATGTACCCATGATGGTTGGACTGGGTGGTGAAGGTGTTCTCGAAAATCCGGTCAGCCTGCCTGAACCCCTCGTCCAGGTTCCCCTTGTCGCGCACCATCACCGCATAGGTATTGGGAAGGTCCGGCACCGGCTCGGCGTGGTTGAAATACTCGGCGACGCTGCCGTGGATGCGGGGAGCGGTCTCTTTCATCGCCTCGATGGGGTCGAAGACGCCGGGAAGCTGCTCGTAGGTCACGTCGATGAGGTTGAGCGCCTCCTCGGCAATCGCGGCGGTGTCGGCTGCGACCGCCGCCACCCGCTCACCGATGAAACGCACCTTCTCCCGCGCCAGCACCGGCATGTCGCGCATACGCCTGCCGTACAGGGTCGGAGGGATATCCTGCCCCGTGATGACGGCACGCACTCCCGGCAGCGCCTTGGCCTTGGAGGAGTCTATCCTGACGATGCGCGCGTGGGCGTAGGGACTGCGGAGCAGCTTGCCCCAGATGAGGCGGGGAAGCTGGACGTCGCCGGTGTAGACGGCCTTGCCGGTCACCTTGGCCACCCCTTCGATCTGGCCGACCGGCTTGCCTACGGACGTGTATGGTGCGTTGGTCGTCATGCTCAATCCCTCTTGCGCGAAATGTCGGCCCAGTATACCATGAGGCAGCATTGCGGGGAGCGGTCCCGGAACCTCTGTTTGCTCGCCCATTTTCGTGTCTAATTCCCGGCCGCGGCGGCCCTCCAAACCGGACCACCAAGACGAAGGAGAACTCACAACGCCGTGCCATACCCAATCTCGCTGAAGATCAACGGCCGGAACTACAACGTGGATGTAGCTCCCGACCGGTTGCTGGTAGACATCCTGCGCCATGACCTCGGGCTGACCGGCACCAAGGAAAGCTGTTCGGTCGGTGTCTGCGGCGCCTGCACGGTGCTGCTGGACGGCCAGATGGTGAGTTCCTGCCTGTTGCCGGGCGTGCTGGTCAACGGGCGGGAGATCACCACCGTCGAGGGGCTCGCGCAGAACGAGGAACTGCTGCCGATTCAGCAGGCGTTCATCGACCACGGCGGTTTCCAGTGCGGCGCCTGCACTCCCGGCCAGGTGGTGGCCGCCAAGGCCTTGCTGGACGAGATCCCTCATCCCACCGAGGACCAGATCAAAGATTGGATGATGGGCAACATCTGCCGCTGCACCGGCTATTACAAGATTATCGAATCGATCCAGGCCGCCGCCGCGGTCAACCCCTAGCCCAGGAGTCCTGCCATGCCCGAGATGGAATACGTAGAACCGTCCTCTCTCTCCGAGGTGTTCGATGCCTTCGACCGCTATGGAGAGGATGGCCGCCTGATCGCTGGGGGCACCGGCCTTATCAATTTGATGAAGCAGCGCTTGGTGCAGCCGGCCGCCCTCATAGCCCTGCGCAAGCTCAGCGGCTCGCTCGGGACCATCACCAGCGAGAATGGGTCGGTGCGGCTGGGGGCGCTGGTGATCCACCGGCAGCTTGAGGCCAGCCCGGTGGTCAAGCAGCACATCCCGTTGGTGGCCGAGGCCTTTGGTCATGTCGCCACCATCCGGATCCGCAACATCGCCACCATCGGCGGCGGGTTGGCTCATGGCGACCCCAACCTCGATCCCCCCTCGACCTACCTGGCGCTGGACGCCATGGTCCGCATCGCCTCCCGATCGGGGTCGAGAGACGTCCCGATCGGCGAGTTCTACAAGGACTACTACGAGACCGCCGTGCAGCCCGGCGAGGTGGTGACGGACCTCATCGTCCCCAATCAACCGGCCGGCGCCGGCACCGCCTACATAAAGTTCCTGCCCCGCACTGCCGACGACTACGCCACCGTTTCGGTGGCCGCGGTGGTTACCCTGAGCGCCGATAAGAGCAGATTCCAGGATGTCCGCATTGCCCTGGGCTCGGTGGGCAGCACCCACATCCGGGCCACCGCCGCCGAGGACCTCTTGAAGGGCCGCCAGGTGAGCCCGGCCTCCCTGAAGTCGGCCGCGGCCACCGTGGCTGAGGCGGTAGACCCCCTCACTGACGTGCGCGGCTCGGGCGACTACAAGCGGGACATGGCCGTGGTCTGGACCCGCCGGGCGCTGGAGCAGGCGGTGGTCAAAGCCGGCGGCAAGCTCGAGTGAACTTCGAACAGCGCCTGACGGTCGCCGCGCCCCGCGAGGCCGTCTGGGACCTGGTGACCGACATCCCTCAGGTGGCGCTGTGCATCCCCGGGGTCACCAAAGTCGAGCACATCGAGGGTGGCCGCTACCGGGGCACAATGACCGTCTCGGTGGGACCCATCCGGCTCAACCTCGAAGGGAACATCTCCGTCGAGGTTCAGGACAAAGCCACGTGGACCGCCGCCATGAAGGCCGATGCCGCCGAGCGGCGCATCGGCGGCGGGGTGGACGCGACAGTGAGCCTAACGCTGACCGAAAAGGGCCCCGCTGAGACTGAGATGCTGATCACCACCGTCGCCAACTTCCTCGGCCGCGTCGGCGAGTTCGGCCAGCCGGTCATCCGCAAGAAGGCCGACTCCACCCTCCAGGACTTCGCCAAGAACCTCCAGAAGAAGCTGACCGGAGGGTAGAGGCCCGGGTTGGCTGGGGTTGGCTGCGGGTAGGGGCACGTTGCAACGTGCCCCTACGGAACGTTATGCTCACGTGATGCCTGGCCCCCGTTCACTCTGTTTCTGGCCTTCCTTGGGGATACCGCATATGTAGGCCAACATCGGGCCGCCAACACGTCGCATCGCGGGCGCAGATTCTCGCTTCGCTCGAACAGTATTGGCGGCCGCGCGACAGCACGTGATACCCTTCGAGCCGGGCGAGAAGTTTCCGCTATCTGACAGGCGTCCGTCGCCGCCGTCTTATCCCAAGTGTCTTGAACCCTTCGGCTGCTTCGGGCTCCTTGCGCACTACGTCATTGCCGTATAATTCCCAATTGTGTGCGACAAAGAGGCGAGGGTACCATGGAGCTATCGAACGGGGAGGCACAGAATACTGAGGGGCGCATCGACATCGGGCGGATCAAGGCAGCGACCGAGGAAGATATCGAGCGCTGGAAGCGCGAGGACGGGATTGACGACGAGACGCTCGGTCCGGCGCTTCCACCTGTCACTGCGCACGCTGCAGGAATGGGAGCAGCGGCGCCGGATCCCCGACGGCCCCGCCCGAATCCTGCTGCAGATCATTGATCGCGAGCCGGATGCGGCGGCGCGGGCGCTGGCTGGCAGATAAACAAGACCCTTTCGCCAGGCCGGCTCAGCGCGGTCCCGCTTCCATCGTCCCCGTTTCACATACCGCCTTCAACGGGCAACCCGTACAAACGGGAGCAGCGCGACAGTGGTCCTTGCCCAATTGCACGAACTGGGCGTGATACTCGTTGAACAGGGCCGGGTCGGGGGGCAGGTGGTCCATGAACAACCGGCGATACCCCGAGTAGGTGCCGGTGAGTGGCCGGACCCCTACCCGGGTCAGAATGCGCCTGGTGTACGCATCGATGACGAAGGTGGGCCTGCCCGCCGCATACAGCAGGATGGCGTCGGCCGTCTCCTCCCCGATGCCGTGAACGGCAAGCAGCGACGTCCGAGTCTGTTCGAGGCTGCCGTGCCGCAACCGGCCTTCCCAATCATCACCGAGCCAGTCCAGCAGCGCGTGAAGCTGGCGCGCCTTGATTCGGAAGGTGCCCGAGGGCCGGATCAGCGCCTTCAGGTCTTCCACCGGCAGGGCGCTCATCGACGCCCGGTCCAGAACGGCGGCCGCGCGCAGGTTGGCGAAGGCCTTCTCGACGTTGCTCCAGGCGGTGTTCTGGGTTAGCACCGCGCCGATCACCACCTGGAAGAGCGATTCCGCCGGCCACCAGTGGAGCGGGCCGTAATGCGCCAGCAGGCGCTCGTGCAGCGCCATGAGGCGGCCGGCGAGGGCCATGCCGGCGAGGCCGCCGCGGGTACGGCGAGGTTGTTCAGTCATTCTTGAGACGCATCATAGTCGTGTCGAATCTCATCGTAAGACAAAGTTCCTCCGATTGGCCTCCCCTCCGCCTTTCTGCTATTCTTGCTTCCGCTACGGCGGGACCCCGCCGCACTCTCACCTGTGAATGGAGGACGTGTCATGAAGCTGGACGGCAAGGTGGCCGTGGTTGTGGGCGGGGGGCGTAACGTGGGCGAGGGGATCTCGCACCTGTTCACCAAGGAGGGGGCTAAGATATCGATCTTCGATGCCGACGAAGGACGCGCCTCATCGGTGACCAACGCCCTCAAGAAAGAGGGCGGACAAGCGATGTATACCATCGGCGATGTTACCAAGCCGGCCGACGTCTCGGCCATGATCGACGCTACGGTAAAGGCATTTGGTCACGTCGACATCCTCTGCAACTGTGCGGCAATCTCCGACCGCCAGAACCTGTTTGACCTGGCCGACGAGGAGTGGGAGAAGGTGCTGTCGGTCACGCTTTCCGGCAGCTACTACTGCCTGCGCTACGCCGCCATCCAAATGCGGAAGCAGGGCACTGGCGGCGCCATCGTCAACTTCTCCTCCGGTTCGGCCTTCCGCGGCAGCGCACTGCGTATCTCGTACGACGCCGCCAAGGGCGGCATCGTCGCGATGACGCGCAGCGCCGCGGTTCAGTTGACCCCTTACAACATCCGGGTCAATGCAATCGCTCCCGGCATGGTGGGGTCGCAGGTGGGTGGGATGATCCCGCCGAACGAACGGCAATTCCATAACCTGCTGGGGAAGATGACCATGCCGTCGGACATGGCCAAGGTCGTCCTGTTCCTGGTGAGCGACGACTCCGGTCATATTATCGGCCAGACGATCAACGTCGACGCTGGCGGCAGCGCCTGACGCAGCGGGAACCTGATAGGAATTCACCCGGGGCCTGGTCTTCCAGGCCCCGGCCCGATCGGAGAACAACGTGGCCAACCCCCTCGACCGTTTGCGGGCAGACATCATCGGCAGCTTGGTCCCACCTGCGGGACTTCCTGAGGCGTTCGACCGCTTCGACCGCGGCGAGTCCACCGTGGCGGAATTTACGGAGGCTCAGGACCGGGCGATCCGTCACGTCATCCAGCGGCAGCAGGACCTCGGTCTCCCGGTGGTATCCGACGGCGAGTTGCGGCGGCGGAACTTCCAGGAGAGTTTCGCCAACGCGGTCTCGGGCTTCGACGTGCCGCGCGACCATGCCACCGACTATCAGCAGGCCCGCATCACCACCGCCCCACTGCAACGGGCGGAGCAGGATTTCAACGCTCCCGGTCCGGCCATCCACACCCGCCGGCCGGTGGTGGAGCGGCTGCAACTGGTGCGGAACGTGCCGCTGGAGGAGTACCGGTTTGCCAGCGCCATCGCCACCCGCCCGGTGAAGGCGACGTTGCTCAGCCCCGACCGCATCTCCCAACGCTTCGCCTGGGAGCAGTCGTCGCGGGTGTACCCGGACATGGACGCGTTCATGGCGGATGTGGTCGCCATCGAACGGGAGATGGTGGCCGGGTTGGTGGCGGTGGGCTGCCGGTACATCCAGATCGACGCACCCGGTTACACTGCCTACGTCGATCCGCTCTCGCTGGAGCGGATGCGGTCCCGGGGAGAGGACCCCGACGAGAACCTGCGGCGGTCGATCCGGGCCGACAACGCCGTCATCGAAGGCTTCCCGGAGGTGACCTTCGGGCTGCATGTCTGCCGGGGCAACCCCCGCGGGCGCGACCCCGAGACCGGGAAGATCATGCCGCAATGGCATCGGGAAGGATTCTACGACGGCATCGCCGAGCGGTTGTTCACCGGGCTGAAGCACCAGCGCTTGCTGCTCGAGTATGACAGCGAACGGGCCGGTGGTTTCGAGCCGCTGCGGTTTGTGCCGCGGGATAAGGTGGCGGTGCTGGGCCTGGTGACGACCAAGAGCCCCGACGTCGAACCCCTCGCCGAGTTGCGGCAGCGGATCGATGAAGCGAGCCGGTACCTGCCGCTGGATCAGTTGGCCATCAGCCCGCAGTGCGGGTTCGGCGGCCTCTCCACCCTCACCCTCGATGAGGCCGACCAGTGGCGGAAACTGGAACGGGTGTTGGAGGTGAGCCGGGCGGTGTGGGGGTAGGGCCGAGTTCTGCTGGAAACGGCTTGGGCACTGTGCGCACAGAATCTCCTCGGGGGGTGTTCAGCGGGTCTCCCGCAGGCGGGGAGTGTGAGGGGCGTACCCTCACCAGCTATCTCCGTTTTTCTCTTCGGCGGGGAAGAGGGCCCATGAGCCGCCCGCCCGCAAGTGGACTCGGGTGAACGTCGCCGTCTTGGCCTTTCCGTGACCCGGTCGTGTCCCCACTGGCATGGGCGTCCGAGTTCTGATTTCAAGGATTGAAGTTTAACACCGAGGCGGAGGCCCGTTGTTGGATGAACTTACGCTGACCCTGCCGGGCGGACGCACGGTGTCAGCCCTCTGGACCCCGGGCGATGGGTCCGGTCCCGGCTGGACGGTGGTCTATGCCCCCGGCGCCGGCTCCAACCTGCACGACCCCTTCGGCCGGCACCTGGCTGTTGCGCTCGCCACTGGGGGCATCGGGTGCCTGCGGTTTCATTTCCCGTACCAGGAAGCCCGCGCGGGACGGCCTGACCCGCCCCCATTGCTGGAAGAGACGTGGCGCGCGGCCATCGACAACGCCCGGCAGTACGGCGGTCGCCTGGCGGTGGGCGGCCGCTCCATGGGCGGGCGCATCGCATCGATGGTGGTGGCCAAGGGGACGCCGGTTGATGCCCTCGCGCTGCTGGCCTACCCGCTGCACCCGCCCGGCCGCCCGGAGAAGCGGCGGGACCAGCACCTGAGCGCGATCTCCGTCCCGACCCTGTTCTGCTCCGGCACGCGCGACGCCTTTGGCACCACCGGGGAACTGGCGACGGCTGCCGCCTTGGTCCCCCAGTCGATCGTCCATGTGCTGGAGGGCGCCGACCACGGTTTCGCAACGCTTAAATCCAGTGGACGAACCCGGGAAGACGTGTGGGTGGAGTGTGTCGAGAAGCTGGTGGGTTGGCTCGGGAAGGTCGACTGATAGCGCGTTCTTCCGGGCCAGGAAAACCGCAGCCTGCGCAATAACTCAGTCTTGGAGCGACGAGGCATTCCGGGGAGAGGGTCCAGGGAGGCGCAGCCTCCTTGGCGGGGTGCAAGGGGTGTCCCCTTGATTGAATTTTCGTCAGAGTCTGCGCCCCCTAGGGGGCGCAGACTCTGACCGGTAGCTTGGGTGGCCTATGATCGGAGTCAGGTGTGCGCTGGAGCGGGGGCTCGTGCCTCGGGTGGCAGTTCCACCCGCTGCCAGGGGGTGCCGACCCGGGACAGGATCCACCGGTCGAGACCGATCCATCCGGCAGTCTTCCACGCCATCATCACGGCGATGCCGGCCGCCAGTAGCAGCGCGTTGGTGGACGCGCTGCCCGCCATCACGAAGTGCCAGTTCATGAATACCCCGAAGAATGCTGCGATCCCGGTGAACGCTCCCAAGATGAGGGCTATGTCGATGGCAGTCTCACCCAGCGCCACCAGTTTGGCGAACCAGACAGCGTGGCCGCCTTCCAACAGCATCTGGAGGAAGCCGCGGTACCAGTCGTAGGCCACTGCTGGTCTGCCCTGCTCCGGGACCACGGTGGCCCGCTCCCAGAACTTTTGGAGCGCGACCCCGGTGCTCATCCAATCGGCGCTGTTGACCTTGTGCCAGCCCGCGTCGAGCCACTGCCAGGCCCAACCACACCCGCAGCACCAGCCATACCCATGCCATGCGGACGTCGCCAAAAAGGAATTGGGCGATGGGCGGGTCCTGCACGATGATCTGGTGCCTTACGTTGGCCATGGTTTCGCCTCTTTCTGTCTGATGTGACCGGCGCATCCGGTCCCATGACAGGTTACCCACACTCTTGTGAAAAAACCATGAGGCATGAACGGAAGGTGTGAAGGTTTCGTGAGCTATCGACGGGGTGGGGCGGGGGAGGAAGGGTCGATGCCCTGGGTGGCCATAATGTTGACATAATCTTGATAGGTCGAGATGCCTTCGACCATCCGCACGAAGGCCTGCAACGATCCGGCGCGCTGGAACAACGACTCCAGTTGCGGGCCGATGGGGTCGATGGAACCGGGGGAATCGGCATATGAGCCGTGGAACGCGAAGTACGCCTGGTTGAGCCTGCGGATGTTGTAGCCCTGGGTGACAAACAGCCGCCGGCGCTCCTCCATGTAGCGTTCGGCATCCTCGACCTTTCCGTCCTTGAGCAGGCGCTCGGCCTCCTGGCGGGTCTGCCGCATCTCGGCGCGGAACTCGAACTGCGGCGGGCGGGGGGCGCCGGCCGGCGGTGTGGGAACGGGCTGGGGTGGCGCTGCCGGAACCGGCGGCGCCACCCGCGGTAGCGCCGCTCGCGCCACCTCCCGGCCCACGATGTTCGCCACCGTTTCGTTAATGGTGCGAAGCTGCCTGCCGGAGAAGTAGTTGTTGCCGAGCGGGCGGAAGAAGAGGTAGGTGTGGCTCCACTCGTGGGCCACCGCTTGCAACACGAACTCCAGCGTCGCCTCCTGAGTGACCATGGTGGGATAGGTGGAGTAGCCCCCGGTGGGCTCAACGATGGCCGACCATCCCAGGGTCTCGGCCTGCCCCTCCATGCCCAGTCCGGTGTCATCGGGCAGGTCGGGCCGCAGCACCGTGGTCCGTTCGAGTTTGATCTCGTTGCGAGGCGAGATCACGAGAACGCTGGGCGGGTGCACCAGCGAGAAGGCCAGCGGCGGGAAGACCCGGTCCGACAGGACCGGCAGGTCGAAGACGAGTCCTTCGGCCAGCAGTTGCCGGGCGACGGCGTCGTGGATCGAGCGCTCGACCCGGGGCCGGAGTTGCGCCTGCTCCTCCTCGGTCTGGCGCACCGACGCCAGCGCCTGCTGTCGCTCCGCCTCCGTTTCCGCCCGGCTCAACTCGAACTGCGCCCGGCTGATGGTCCGGTTCAGAGCAAAGAACCGGCCGGCGGCCTCACCGCCGTCCGCCTGGCCGGCGGGCGGGCGGGCCAGGCGCAGCACCCCCCAGCGGGCGAGGCGGCGCACCTCCCAGTCCAACAGATCGAAGCGGCAGCAGCGGGTCACCGCGTCGAGGCCGTCCTCAGCTTCCCGGAAGCCGCGCTCGTCCACCCGGGTGGTGGATTCCAGCGCGGTGAGGGCGAAGCGGAGCCCCGCCAGCGCCCCCGCGGCCAGCAGCGCCCACACCACCAGGTATACCGTCACCCAGCCCCGCCACCCGAGGCGCCGGCTACGGCGGGTGCGGGCAGGAACCAGGGGCGGGGACACGGAGGTGTTCAAAAGCGGACCTTGAGGTGAGGATAACACAGGGGCTAAGGTGGTTCGATGCAACCGGTTCAGCACTGCAACTGGTCATGCCTACGGGTCAGTCAATTCTGGAGCAGGAGTGCAGGGGGCGGCAGCCCTTTGCCGGGGTTCTTGAGGGTGTCCCTAGAAGTCCGGCCGATAAGTGGGGTTTTGGAAGGGGCGGAGGGTTAGGGCGAAACGAGATGGGGCGCCGGTGAAAGATGGCCAGCAGACCGCTACCGCCAGCACCAAGCCCATCACGGAGGCCATCAGGCGCCCTATGCTCTTCAGTG